>CBDTTW010000133.1:0-8354 GCA_965363675.1 uncultured Rhodothermaceae bacterium | reverse complement strand
AGATGTACCGCACGATACACGGACATTAGTGTTAGCGACGTACATGCTCGCGCCGATAAAGGACGCTGTGACGGCAGCGGAACCGAAAGCTATCACTGGGCGAGCATTACCGGAGAAACTAATCTTCCAAGCCAATATTATATTCCCTAATTTATATTCGGAACCCTTGTCAAACTTGACTTTACCCTTCGGAGGTCGTTAATGAAAAGAATATTTGCAATACCAACACTCTTGATTTCTATAATGCTTGTCACTCCGATATGCAACAAAGCATATGCTCAATGGCAAGTGAGTGCAATGTATTCGGTATCCAACGGTGACACGCCACATGGCTTTAGCCTTGAAGGTTCGAGATTGTGGAATCAAAGTAGCCGCCATCTTGGCCTGACCATCGTTCACGAATATCAATCCGGAAAGAATGAGCTTGGACAAGATATGAGGTTCAACTTCGCCGTAAGTGCGCTCAAATCTGCAATCGATATAAATTTGATTCGACTGCATGGCTCTATAGGCGGCGGCCTGCGTTTGGCGCGCGTTGGAAATTCACCTCGATATGTCGGCGCCCATGCCAGCGATCTAGTTGGGTATGCCGCTTTCGGTGTAGAACTTTTTCGTGACAAGCGATTATCGCCGACTTTGGGAGGTCGCCTTTTCAGAACTGTTACCGATAATTATAAATTATCTTCACCGTCTCTGGAGACAGCCGCTCTTGTTGGAATTCGAGCGAAGCTTTGATTGAAAGCGTCCGTGATTCTTGGATCACATCGCAACCCCCGCCAGGACGCACGATTCCAGGCGGGGGTTTGTATTTCGGGGATAAATATGTAAAAGCAATAACTCGAATCATACGACTGACTACTACTCGGCGCGCATTTGTTGCATCGTTTGAATCTCGGCGGGGTGCTTTTCGAGCATCGTGCGCGTGATTTGCTGCAAGTCGGGGCGCGTCAGGTTGGGACGGGCCTCCTCGGCCAGGCGGATGCCGTCTTGGTGGTGGCGGATCATCGAGCGCAGCCATAGCTCCTCGAAGGCGGCGCCGGTAAGCGCGTTCATGCTGTCCACGCGCGCGCGGAAGGGCTCGTCCATGGTCATCGGGGCCGTCTCGTCGGCGCCGACGAGTTCCTGCTTGGCCTGCTTCATCGCGGCCAAATCCACCATCTGATCCTGCTTGATCTGTTTGGCAAGCGCCTTGAGATCGGCGTCCTCGGCGTTGCGGAGCGCCAGGTCCGCCATCTCGATCGCCATCTGGTGGTGCGGCGCCATCCGGTCGATGAAGCGCACGTCCGGGTCGGCGGTGGCCGTGATGTCCTTGGCCGCCGTGTCGGCCGGGTCGGCCTTCAGGCCGTCGGAGGCATCGCCGCCGCAAGCGGCTGCGGTTACGAGCAGCAGCAGGAACAGCGCCGGGCGCATCGCGGATTGCAGAGAGGTTAGGAGCATACTATTTGCCAGTCGGAGCAGCGCTTGAGCAAGGAACGGGGACTCTTGAACGAAGGCATCGGCCCTGTGGGTTCTGGGCTTTGCTGCAACGTTGTAGTCTGCGCGGATGCGCCGATTGTAAAGCAACGCACAAATCGGCCGCAGCCTGCGCCAGCCGCAGCGCGCCGCCCGTACATTGCGCGCTTCGTCCCCCACACCCTACCCCTTTGCCGCCGCATGGAGCCCACCACGCACCGCCCGCTGAAAGTGCCCCGCGAACGATTTTTCCAGAACATGCTGCAAACCGTGCGCGAGTACGGCGGCGACCTTCAGGGCGACGCGCACACCGGCATCGTCATCGGGCGCGTGCAGGGCGTCGAGTTGGAAGGCGCCTACGAGATCACCGAGGAGGCCGTGAGCATCACGATCCTCCGCAAGCCTTCCTACGTGCCCACGGCGGCGCTCCGCGCCGGGCTGGACATGGCGATCGACCGGGCCAACCGGTAGCCGGTCAGCAGGGCCGCAGCAGTTGGATGCTGAACAGGCGGTCAGGGTCGGTCCAGAAGCCCTCGACGCACAGGCCCGCCGCTCCGGCGAGGGCCGCGAACTCCTCGGGGGCGTACTTGTACGAGTTCTCGGTGTGGATGGACTCGCCCTCCAGAAACTCCAGCATGCGCCCGCCGATGCAGACGCGCTGCCGGCGGCGGCTGACCAGGTGCATTTCGATGCGGCTGCGCTCGGCGTTGTAGAAGGCGTAGTGGTCGAACGCGTCGGGGTCGAAGTCGGCCTCGAGCGCGCGGTTGATGTGGCAGAGGATGTTGCGGTTGAAGGCCGCCGTCACGCCTTCGGCGTCGTTGTAGGCCGCCTCCAGCAGGCGCACGTCTTTCTTGAGGTCCACGCCGATGAGCAGCCGCCCGGCGCGCCCTTCGCAGAGCCGGCGCACGTAGCGCAGAAACTCCACGGCGTCGCCCGGATCGAAGTTGCCGATGGTTGAGCCGGGGAAGTAGAACAGGGTATCCTGCGTAAAGGCCAGGTGGTCCGCGTCGAGCGTCGTGTAGTCGGCGCAGACGGGCGTAACCGTGAGGCCGGGGTGCTCGGCGCGCAGACGTTCGGCGGTTTCGTGCAGATGGTCGCCGGAGATGTCCACGGGCACGTATTGCCGCAGCCCCTCCAGCCCTTCGAGCAGGCGTCGCGTCTTGAGGCTGCTGCCGCTGCCGAACTCGACGAGCGTCCGGCAGCCGCCCACATGCGCCGCCACCTCGCCGAAGCAGGTCTCCAGGATGGCGTCCTCGGTGCGCGTCTGGTAGTACTCGGGCAGCTCGCAGATGCGGTCGAACAGCGCCGAGCCGTCGGCGTCGTAGAAATATTTGCACGGCAGCGTGCGCCGGACGCCGGAGAGGCCCGCCAGCACTTCGAGCAGGAACGGCGAGGTTTCGGCAAGGGAGGCGGGTGTAGAAGCAGGCATGGCGGGCTGGGGGTGCGTTATCGGAGGTCGCGCGCGAGCCGAAGCCCGGTGAACTGCCACGTGGACTCCGGGGGGAAGAAGTTGCGGTAGGTCCTGCGGATGTGCGACCGCGACGTGGCGCAGGAGCCCCCGCGCAGCACGAACTGGTTGCACATGAACTTGCCGTTGTACTCGCCGAGGGCGCCGGGGGCGGGGGCATAGCCGGGGTACGGCGCGTACGGGCTGCGCGTCCACTCCCACACGTCGCCCCACATCTGGCGCAGGCCCTCGCCGGAGGCTCCGGCCGGGTGCAGCCGCCCCTCGTCCACAAAGTTTCCCTCGGGGGGCCCGGCCCAGAGGCGGCAGGCGATTTCCCACTCGGCTTCCTCAGGCAGGCGCGCGCCGGCCCAGCGCGCGTAGGCGTCGGCCTCGTAATAGCTCAGGTGGGCCACAGGCTCCTCCGGGGCGAGCGGGCGCAACCCGCCGAGCGTGTAGACCTGCCGGCCGCCGTCGTGGCGCTCCCAGTAGAACGGCTCGGTCCAGCCCCGGCGGCTCACCTCGGCCCAGCCCATCGAGAGCCAGAGTTCGGGGCGCCGGTAGCCGCCGTCCTCCATGAAGGCCAGGTACTCGGCGTTCGTCACGAGGCGGTCGGCGATCTCGGCGGGGTGCACATACACGCGGTGGCGCGGGCCCTCATTGTCGTAGGCAAAGCCGCCGCCCTCGTGGCCGATCTCGTAGACGCCCTCCTCCAGCGTGCGCCAGCCCATCGGGGTGGCATGCGCCGCCGGGGCGGGCAAATCGGCGCGGTAGGCCGGGCGCAGCGGGTTGACCGAGAGCACATGCTTGATGTCCGTCAGCAGCAGTTCCTGGTGCTGCTGCTCGTGGTTCAGCCCGATCTCGACGACGGCGGCCACGTCCTCGGCGCGTTCTTCCGGGAGGTCGTGCAGCAGTTCGGCGACGTGCGCATCGACGTAGGCGCGGTAGGCGTAGACCTCGGCCACGGTGGGGCGCGAGAGATAGCCGCGCTTGTCGCGGCAGTGGCGCTCGCCGGCCTGGATGTAGTACGAGTTGAACAGGTAAGCGTATTTCGGGTCGAGCGGCTTGTAGGCGGGCGCGTGGGGGCCGAGCAGAAACGTCTCGAAAAACCAGGTGGCATGCGCCAGGTGCCATTTCGTCGGGCTCACGTCCTCCATCGTCTGCACGACGCAGTCCTCCACGGCCAGCGGACGGGCCAGGTCCTCGGTCAGGCGGCGTACGGCGGCGTAGCGCTCGGCAAGGGCGGCGCCGGGGGGGACGGTTTGGGTCAGGGCTTCCATCGGGGCGTCGGGTCTGGTGGGATTTCGGTTTGAATAAGCCCCTCGGGCGGCTTGTTCCTCCCGGCGGGCCGGTGGGGGCAGCCTTTATGCCATCATTACATTCGGCCGCCCCGCGCCAAACCCCTGCGCTGCATGCTACATTGCCGACACGCGACGCCGTTCCCACAGCCCCCCTGAGCCTGCCCATGCTGCGCACGTTGATCGTCGATGATGAAGCTCCCGCGCGCGAGCGCCTCAAGCGCCTGCTGCTGCCCCTGTGCGAGGCAGGCCGCGTCGAAATCGTCGGGGAGGCCGCCGACGCCTTTGCTGCGCTCGAACAGCTCGGGCAAGCGCCGGTCGATCTGCTGCTGCTCGACGTGCAGATGCCGGAGATGGACGGCTTCGCCCTGCTCGAACGGATCGCCCCGGAGGCCCGCCCGGCGGTCGTGTTCGCCACCGCCTACGACACCTACGCCATCCGCGCCTTCGAGGCCAACGCCGCCGACTACCTGCTCAAGCCGATCTCCGGCGAGCGCCTCGCCGACGCCGTGGCGCGGGCCGAGCGCGCCCGCCGGCAGTCCGAGCCCGCGCGCGCGTGGCAGGCCAAAACCGAACGCCTGCTCGACTGGCTCGATGCGCAGTCCGAGCGCCCTCCGGCCCCGCGCCCGGCGCCCGGCGGCGGGGCTTACCTGAAGCAGCTTTCCATCCCCCAACGCGAGCGCATCCTGCTGGCCCCGGTGGCGCGGCTCATCGTCGCCGAGGTCGTGGAGGGCATCACGCGCGTGCACCTGGCCGAGGACGGCCCCGCCGGCCCCCGCCCGAAGCTGCGCCAGTACACCGTCGGCTACACCCTCGACCAACTCGAAGACGCCCTAGACCCGGAACTGTTTATGCGCGTGCACCGCTCGGCTATTGTACAAGTCGAGCAGATCACCGAGCTTATCCCGTGGTTCAGCGGACGGTACAAGCTGCTCATGGCCGGAGGCCACGAAGTCATCGCCAGCCGCGACCGCTCGAAGATGCTGCGCGACAAGCTTATGCTGTAGTGCGCTTAGCCGATACTTCGGTAAACAGACGCCCCGCACCCTCCCGCCGACGCCGGCGCGCGCCATGCCTCCTTGCCGCCTCTTGCTATGTGGGCTTCTGGCCCTTTGCCTGTGCGCCCCCGCCTGGGCGCAGGACGCGGCGCCGACCCGCGAGCGCTCGGTGATCCGGGTGCGCCTGTTCGAGCCGCACAAGCCGGCGGCCCTCCGCGTGCGCAGCCCCGGCGGTCTGCGCATCGCAGGCGGCGGCGCCGCGCCGATGGAAGCGCCCCCCGACGCCGAGGTGGCCGTGCTGCCGTGCGGCGACCGCGTCTGCGCGCGCTACGGCGGCCAGACCTATGGCGGGGCGCGCCTGCGCATCACCGGGCGCGGCGGCGCGGCCGTGGCGGTGGCCGCCGGCCCGAGCGGCGCCCTCCTGCCCTACGACGGCGCCCTCCTGGCCGACCTCGCCGCGCCGGGGCTGCTGCGCCTCATCAACGAAGTGGACCTGGAGCAGTACGTCGCCGCCGTCGTCTCGACGGAATACGGCCTCGACGACGTGGAAGGCTCGAAGGCGATGGCCGTGGCCGCGCGCACCTACGCCCTCAAAAGCGTCGGCAAGTACCAGGGCGCCTACGACCACGTCGATCATACGGCGTCGCAGGTCTACAAGGGCGCAGCCCGCACGACGGCCCTGGCGCGCGAAGCCGCCGAGGCCACGCGCGGCGAGGTGCTGCGGTTTCAGGGCGCGCTCATCCAGGCGACGTACTTCTCGTCCAGCGGCGGCCATACCACGGCCAACGACGCCGTCTGGCCGGGGGCCAAGCCCGTGCCCTATCTACAAGGCGTCGCCGACCCGTACGACGCCTCGCCGCACCGCGCCTGGACGAGCCGCATCCCGCAGGCAAAGCTGCTGGCGGCGCTCTCGCAGCAGTACGGCGGCGTTACGGGCGTGGCCGTCGAAGCCCGCAGCCGCGACGGCCGGGTGCGCAGCCTGCGCCTGACGCGCGCCGGCAAGCCGCCCGTTACGGTGGCCTCCAACGAGTTCCGGATGCTGCTCATGCGCCGCCTGGGCGCCGCCGGCCTGAAAAGCACCTTCTTCGACCTGGGGACCGAGGGCGGCGCGTACGTCTTCACCGGCAAAGGCTACGGCCACGGCGTCGGGATGAGCCAGTGGGGCGCGCACGGCATGGCAGGCAAAGGCTTTACCTACCGCGAAATCCTCGACCACTACTACCCCGGCGCCACGCTCGACGAAGGCGCGCGCCAGACGGCCGCCCAGGCCGAGCGCGACCAGATCCGCAAGGCCCTGCTCGGGCAGCCCTAGCCCCGGAACCCCCCCTGCCCCCCGGCGTTGCAAAAACCGGTGTATTTGCAACCTACCCTCGCCCCCGCCGAGCCCATGACGACTGAAGCCCCCGCCGTCCAGGCGGCCCCGCTCCGCATCAGCGAGCGCGCCGCCGCCGAGATTGCCAAGATCATGACGACCAAGGAGATCCCCGAGGATTACCGCCTGCGCGTGGGCGTGCGCGGCGGCGGCTGCTCGGGCATGAGCTACCTGCTCGGCTTCGACCGCAAACGCGAGTTCGACCTGGAGTTTGAGGTGGAAGGCATCCACGTCATCATGGACCGCCGCCACGGCCTCTACCTGATGGGCACCGTGGTGGACTACCACGACGGCCTGAACGCGCGCGGCTTCACGTTCGAGAACCCCAACGCCACCTCTACGTGCGGCTGCGGCTCCAGCTTCGGAGCCTAGCCGCCGCTAGGCGGCGCGCCGAAAAAGGCTTGCCTGCGCCCCGTGCGCACCGGCAAGCCTTTTTGCTTTGCCCCTCTTTTCGCCCCGAACGCGGCGGAACAGGGCGAAAAGGGTATGGTTAACAAAGCCGAAAGATGGATCTTGAGCGGGCCGGTCCCGCGTACGTTATGAGTCGCGCCGCGCGAGCACCCATGGAAGGCGGCATGTCGGATCGGCGCGAAGCCTGCGCCGCCCTCCGGCGACGCGCGGTCCGCTATCCTGGACACCTGTGGGTGTGTCTGCTGTAGCGTTAAAAGTGTTGAGGCATGGAAGGCAACTTTTCAAATCGTGTGCGCGACGTGATCGGCTACTCGCGAGAGGAGGCGATCCGGCTCGGCCACGACTATATCGGCACCGAGCACCTGCTGCTGGGCATTATCCGGGAGGGGGAAGGCATCGCTGTCAAGATCCTGCGCAACCTCGGCTGCGACCTTTTCAAGCTGAAAAAGGCCGTCGAGGATACCGTGCGCAGCACCGGCGGCACGCTGACGGTGGGCAACATCCCGCTGACGAAGCAGGCCGAGAAGGTGCTGAAAATTACGTACCTGGAAGCTAAACTCTACAAGAGCGACGTTATCGGCACAGAGCATCTGCTGCTGAGCCTTTTGCGCGACGATGAAAACATCGCGGCGCAGATTTTGCAGCAAGGGTTCTCGGTGACCTACGACGCGGTGCGAGCGGAGCTGGATTCGATCATCAGCGGCAAAGCATCGTCCTCGCCGCGCGGCGGCGGCAGCGGCGCGCGCGCATCCTCCGGACAAGGTAAAGAGCGGACCAAGATGGAAAAGAGCAAAACGCCTGTATTAGACAACTTCGGCAGAGACCTGACGAAGCTCGCCGAGGAAGGCAAGCTTGACCCGATCGTCGGCCGCGAGCGCGAAATCGAGCGCGTCGCCCAGGTGCTCAGCCGCCGCAAGAAGAACAACCCGGTGCTCATCGGCGAGCCCGGCGTCGGCAAGACGGCCATTGCCGAAGGGCTGGCCATGCGCATCATCCAGCGCAAGGTCAGCCGCGTCCTCTACGACAAGCGCATCGTGACGCTGGACCTGGCCGCGCTCGTGGCGGGCACCAAGTACCGGGGCCAGTTCGAGGAGCGCATGAAGGCCGTCATGAACGAGCTGGAGAAAAGCCCCGACGTGATCCTGTTCATCGACGAGCTGCACACCATCGTCGGCGCCGGCGGCGCCTCGGGCAGCCTCGACGCCTCGAACATGTTCAAGCCGGCCCTGGCGCGCGGCGAGATCCAGTGCATCGGCGCCACCACGCTCGACGAATACCGCCAGTACATCGAGAAGGACGGCGCGCTCGACCGCCGCTTCCAGAAAATCATCGTGGACCCCTCGACGCCCGAGGAAACCGTCCAGATTCTCAAGAACATC
>CBDTTW010000132.1:0-8493 GCA_965363675.1 uncultured Rhodothermaceae bacterium | reverse complement strand
CCGCGCGCGGGCCGGAGCGCCATAGACCAGCGTCGGAAGCACCGAAGGGCGCGGCAGCCCCTTTACGCTCGTCGCCCCGCGCCTCTACGAAGCCCCCGCCCCGAGCGCCCCGCCGCCCTCCCCGAGCGCCCCTGCCCGCCGCCGGCAGGCCCCGCCGCCGGCGCCAACCGCCTCGGCCGCGCCTCCGGCCGAGGACGACCGCGCCCGCCTCGTCGGGGGCAGGCGGGTGGTGCTCATCGTCGAGGACGACGCGGCCTTCGCCCAAGTGCTCTGCGACGTGGCGCGCGAGATGGACTTCCAGTGCCTCGTCGCCGGCTCGGCCGAGGAAGGCATCGCCCTGGCCGCGCAGTTCCTGCCGGCGACGATCATCCTGGACATCGGCCTGCCCGACCACTCGGGCCTCTCGGTGCTCGACCGCGTCAAGACGGACGCGCGCACGCGCCACATTCCCGTGCACGTCGTCTCGGCCGACGACTACGCCGAGACGGCCTACTCGCTCGGCGCCGCCGGGTATCTGCTCAAACCGGTCCAGCGCGAAGCGCTCGTCGAGACCTTCCGCCGGCTCGAAGCGCGCCTGACGCGCACCCTCCGGCGCGTGCTCATCGTGGAGGACGACCCGCGCCAGATGGAAAGCCTGCGCGCCCTGCTCGGCGGCGGCGAGATCGAGACCGTCGGCGTCGGCAGCGCCGCCGAGTGCCTGGCGCTGCTCGGCGAGAGCACCTTCGACTGCATGGTGCTCGACCTGAGCCTGCCGGACGCCTCCGGCTTCTCGCTCCTCGAAACGCTCAGCCGGGAGGACCGCTACGCCTTCCCGCCCGTCATCGTCTACACCGGGCGCGAACTCACCCCCGACGAGGAGCAGCGGCTGCGGCGCTACTCGAAGTCCATCATCATCAAAGGCGCCAAGTCGCCCGAACGGCTGCTCGACGAGGTGACCCTGTTTCTGCACCAGGTGGTTTCGGCGCTGCCCCCCGAGCAGCAGCGCCTGCTCGAAAAGGCCCGCAGCCGCGACGCCGTCCTCGACGGGCGCACCATCCTCGTCGTCGAGGACGACGTGCGCAACGTGTTCGCCCTGACGAGCATCCTGGAGCCGCGTGGGGCGCAGGTGCGCATCGCCCGCAACGGCCGCGAAGCCCTGGAGGCGCTCGGCGAGGCGCACCGCGACGGCTCCCCGCCGGTGGACCTGGTGCTCATGGACCTCATGATGCCCGAGATGGACGGCATCGAGGCCACGCGCGCCATCCGCGCGGCGCCCTACGGCAAAAAGCTGCCCATCATCGCGCTTACGGCCAAGGCCATGCAGGATGATCAGGACGCCTGCTTCGCCGCCGGCGCCAACGACTACATCACCAAGCCGCTCGACGTGGACAAGCTGCTTTCCCTCGTGCGCGTCTGGATGCCCCGCCGATGAGCGCCGACGCCCCCGACGATTACGAGCTGCGGCTGCTGCTGCAAGCCATCTTCGTCCGCTACCACTACGACTTCCGGCAGTACGCGGCGGCCTCGCTCAAGCGGCGGCTCGGGCAGGCGTGCGCGCGCTTCGGCTGCCGCAGCTTCTCGGCCTTGCAGGACCGGGTGCTGCACGAGCCCGCCGTCATGCAGCAGATGCTGAGCTACCTGACGGTGCAGGTCAGTGAGATGTTTCGGGACCCCGCCTACTTCCGGGCGCTCCGCCGGACCGTGGCCCCGCACCTGCGCACTTACCCCTCGCTCAAGGTGTGGGTGGCCGGATGCAGCGCCGGCGAAGAGCTGTACTCGCTGGCGATTCTGTTCCGCGAGGAGGGCCTCGACGCCCGGACAACCTTCTACGGCACCGACATCAACCCCGAAGCCCTCGCTCAGGCCGAGAGCGGCATCTACCCGCTCGACCGGTTCGCGCAGTTCTCCGAAAACTACCGCGCCGCCGGTGGAAAACATTCGCTTGCGGACTATTATACTGCCAGCTATGGCTCGGGCATCATCGACCGCAGTCTGCGCAAGCGGGTCGTCTTCTCCGATCATAGCCTTTCGACGGACCACGCCTTCGGGGAGATGCACCTGGTCTCGTGCCGCAACGTGCTGATCTACTTCGACCGGCCCCTTCAGGACCGGGCCGTGGGGCTGTTCCGCGAAGCCCTCGTGCGCCGGGGCTTCCTGGGGTTGGGCGCCAAGGAAAGCCTGCGCTTTTCGGAGCACGCGGCGGCCTTCGAGGAGTTCGACCGCCCGGCGCGCCTCTACCAGAAGCGCTGACACCCGCAACGCTACGAGCCATGACCCTACCCCTGCACCGGCGCTACGAGGCCGTCGTGATGGGCGCCTCGGCCGGAGCCGTCGAGGCGCTTTCGGCGCTGCTGCCGGCGCTGCCCGAAGGGTTTGCCCTGCCCGTGGCGGCCGTCGTGCATGTGCCCGCCCACCGCGAAAGCCTGCTGCCCGACATCTTCGGGGCCGCCTGCCGCCTGCGGGTCAAGGAAGCCGAAGACAAGGAGCCCCTGGAGCCCGGCAGCCTGTACCTTGCGCCGCCCGGCTACCACCTGCTCGTCGAGCCTGACCGCCGGCTCTCGCTCTCGACCGAGGAGCCGGTGCACTACTCGCGCCCCTCCATCGACGTGCTCTTCGAGACGGCCGCCGACGCCTACGGGGCGGGCCTCATCGGCATCGTCCTGACGGGCGCCAGCGCCGACGGCGCCCAGGGCCTGCGCCGCATCTGCGAGGCCGGCGGCCTCGGCATCGTGCAGCAGCCCAACACGGCGCTCGCGCCCCGGATGCCGCAAGCCGCCTGGGACGCCTGCCCCAGCGCCCTCCCGATGACGCTCGAAGGCATCGCCGACTTCCTCATCCATCTCCCGGAGGCCCCATGAGCCCACCCGCCAAATTCCTGCTCGTGGACGACCGCCCGGAGAACCTGCTGGCGCTCGAAGGGCTGCTGCGCCGCGACGGGCTGGAACTCGTCACGGCGCAGTCCGGCCCCGAGGCGCTCGAACTGCTGCTCCGGCACGACTTCGCCCTGGCCCTGCTCGACGTGCAGATGCCCGGCATGGACGGCTTCGAGCTGGCCGAGCTGATGCGCGGCGCCGGCCGGACCCGCCACATCCCCATCGTTTTCCTGACGGCAGGCGGCGTCGATGAACAGCGGCGCTTCCGGGGCTATGAAGCCGGCGCGGTCGATTTTCTCTTCAAGCCCATCGAGCCGCACATCCTCCAGAGCAAGGCGAACATCTTTCTGGAGCTGTACCAGCGCCGCCGGGAGCTGACCGAGCAGCGCGACCAGTTGGAGGCCGCCGCCGAGGAGAACCGCCGCCTGCTCGAAGAAAGCCGCCGCGCCGCCGCCGCCCTCCAGGCCAGCGAAGCGCGCTCGCGCCTGGCCCAGGAGGCCGGCGGCGTGGGCGTGTGGGAGTGGAACGTCGCCGAGAACGCCACCTACTGGTCGGACATCATGTGGCGCATCTACGGCCGCGCGCCCGGCCCCGAAGCCGACCCCGAAGCCCTGTTCCAGCAGAGCCTGCACCCCGACGACCATGCGCGCGTCCGCGAGGCCGTCCGGCGGCTCGTGGCCGGAGAGGCGCCCGGCCTTCGGGAGCAGTTCCGCATCCGCCGCCCCGACGGCGAGACCCGTTGGATAGAGGCTGCCGGACGGCTCACCCGCAACCCGGACGGCAGCCCTTTCTGCGTCTCGGGCGTCAACATCGACGTTACGGAGCACGTGCACGCCGAGGAGGCCGTCCGCGAGAGCGAGGCGCGCTTCCGGGCGCTCGCGGACAACATGTCGCAACTGGCCTGGATGGCCGACGCCCAGGGCATGATCTTCTGGTACAACCAGCGCTGGTTCGAGTACACCGGCGGCGCCTTCGAGGCGATGCAGGGCGAGGGCTGGCGCAGCGCGCACCACCCCGACCACCTCGAACGCGTGGCCGCCGAGTTTCGGCGCTGCGTCGAAGCCGGCGAGCCGTGGGAGGACACGTTCCCGCTGCGCCGCGCCGATGGCGCCTACGGCTGGTTCCTCTCGCGCGCCGTGCCTATCCGCGACGCCGACGGGCGCATCGCGCGGTGGTTCGGCACCAACACCGACATCACCGAGCGGCGGCGCATCGAGGAGCGCCTGCGCCGGAGCGAAGCCGATTTGCGCGAGCTGACCGAAACGCTGGAGGCGCGCGTCCAGGAGCGCACCCGCCTGCTCGAACAGCGCAACCGCGAGTTGCAGCAGTTCGCCTTCATTGCCAGCCACGACTTCCAGGAGCCGCTGCGCAAGGTGCAGACCTTCGCTACGCTCATGCAGGAGGAGTACGCCGCCGTCCTGGACGCCAACGGCGCCCACTACCTCGCCTCGATGGAGCGCGCCGCCGCCCGCATGTCGGATTTGCTCCGGGATATGCTGGCCTTCTCGCGCGTGGCGATGCAGGCGCGGCCCTTCGCGCGCGTGAGCGTAGCCGCGCTCGCCGCCGAGGTGTTGCAAGACCTGGAGCTTATGATCGCCGGGGCCGGGGCCGCGGTCGAGCTGGAGGCCGACCTGGACCTCGACGCCGACCCGAGCCAGCTCAGGCAGGTGCTGAACCACCTCGTCATGAACGCGCTCAAGTTCAGCCGCCCGGGCGTGGCGCCCGTGGCGACGATCCGGGCGGCGTCCTTCGAGCGCGACGGCGCGCCCTGGCGGCGCATCGTCGTCGAGGACAACGGCATCGGCTTCGACCCCCGGCACGCCGAGCGCATCTTCGAGCCGCTCCAGCGGCTGCACTCCCACGCCGAGTACCCCGGCACGGGCATGGGGCTGGCGATTTGCCGGCGCATCGCCGAGCGGCACGGCGGGCTGATCCGCGCCGAGAGCGCGCCCGGCCGGGGCAGCCGCTTCATCGTGGAGCTGCCCGCGCGCAGGCCTGCGGAGGCGGCGGCGGGCGCTACGCCGGGGGGTCCAGGGGCAGTTCGACCGTAAAAACGCTGCCCTCGCCGGGGCGGCTGTGCGCATGGATCAGGCCCCCATGCCGCTCGGCGATGCCTCGGCAAATCGCCAGCCCGATGCCTGTGCCCGCATAGGCGCTGCGGTCGTGGAGCCGCTGGAACGGGTTGAAAATGCGGTCCACGTAGCGCGGGTCGAAGCCGACGCCGTTGTCCTCTACGTCCAGCAGCGCCACGGCTCCGGCGGCGCTCCTGCCCTCGCGCGCGGCGACGCGGATGCGGGGCGGCCGCTCCGGGCTGCGGAATTTGAGCGCGTTGCCGATGAGGTTCAGCAGAAGCTGGTGCATTTGCGTCGCGTCGGCGCGGAGCACCGGCAGAGGCCCCGAGGAAACCATGGCTTCGGACTCGTCGATGGCCACGGAGAGGTCGCCGAGGACGCCCTGGAGAACGGCGTTCAGATCGACGGGCGCGAACGCGCGGCCGCGCGTCTGAACGCGCGAGTACGCGAGCACGTCGCGGATGAGGTGCGACATACGGGCGGCGGCATCCTGAATGCGGTCGATGTAGAGCCGCCCGGTGGGATGCAGATCGCCGCCGTGGTCCGAGACGAGCAAATCCGCGAAGGTGCTGATTTTGCGCAGCGGCTCCTGAAGGTCGTGGCTGGCGACGTAGGCGAACTCCTGAAGCTCGCGGTTGCGCTGTTCGAGCTGCACGTTGAGCTGCTGGAGGTGGGCCGCCTGCCGGGCGAGCGCTTCGGAGACGGCCGCCTGCTCGGCCAGGCGCCGCGCTTCGGCTTCGGCCTCGACGCGCCCCGTGGACTCCTGGAGAATGACGATGGCGCCGGAATAGCGGCCCTGATCCGCGACGGGCGCCGCCGCCACATCGAGGTAGCGGAGGCGCGCGCCCTGCCGCAACGGCGCCGTGACGGGCGTCTGCTCCCCGGCGAGTCCTTTTTCGAGCGTCTCCGTGACGCGCGGGCGGTCCTCCTCGGCGAAGAACGAGGCCAGCGCCCGGCCCACGGCCTGCTGCTGCTCCTCGCCGAAGAGCAAGCCCGCCTGCCGGTTCCACTCCTGCACGCACAGCGCCGCATCGACGAGCACGAGGCCCACCGGGGCGTAGCTCAAGAGGGCGTTCAGGTAGAGCCGGTTCGTGCGGGCGCTGCCGGCGGCGGCTCCGGGCAGACGCGGCTGCACCTGTTGCAGCAGGCCGCTGTAGCGCCGCTGCTGCTGCGCCCGCTGCACCGACTCCGTGAAGACCTGCACGAGCGCCTCGCGGCGCGCCGTGGCCGCCATCACCTGAACGTTCTGGCTGTGGAACGGCGTAAACAGGATTTTCCGCTGCACCGCTTGCTGCTGCGGCGCCGGGCACAGCACTAAAAGCGGCGCCCCCCGGGCGAGCTGGTCGAGGCGGTGAGCGGCGGCGGCTAGGTCGCCCGGCTGCTCCGGCCCCACCACGATCAGATCTACGGGGCTTTGCACGGTCGGCAGCGCCCCGGCCGCCGCGGCGGCGTCGGCGTGCGCCGTAAGCGTCACGGCCGGCGGCAGGGCGTCGAGAAAGGCGGCGGCGTGCTCGTGCCCCACCCCTACGAGAAAGACGAGGCTCATCGGCCTGCGCTCCGGCGCGCGGCGCGAGCCATCTTCGGGGGCGGCATTTACTCTCCGAGAATGGGCATGTCGAGGAGGATGCGCCCGGTCCAGGTGCGCAGGATGTCGGTGGTCGGGGCCATCACGTCGGCGGCGCGCACGTCCCGAAGCAGGCGCCCGAGCAGGCCGTTTTCGCGGTAGCCCTGCCCACCCATGAGCGTCATGACACCGTTGACCGTCTCGACGGCGGCCTCGGCCACTTCCGCCTTGGCCGAGCACAGCGCCGGCACAGCCGCCGGGCCTCCGGCGTCCGACTCGGCGGCGGCGTAGTACGCGAACTGCCGCGTGCGCTCGACGACGCTCCAGAGGCTGCCCAGCCGGTGCTGGAGCACGGCCACCTGCGAGAGCGCCGCGCCGCTGTGCCCGTAGAGCCGCCGCTTCAGATGGGCGCGGGCCTGGTCGAGCGCCGCCGAGGCCGCCCCCAGGTACGTGCCCGACATCGAGGCCAGAAAGTAGGGCGCCACGACGTTGAAGATGTACCAGATCTGGTCGCCCTCCTCGCCGAGCAGGTCGGCGGCCGGAATCTGCACGCCCGGCAAATCCAGGCGGCGGCCTGAGTTGCCGCGCATCCCGATGCCGTTCCACGGCTCGCCCCAGCGCAGCCCCTCGGTATCGGCCTGCACCACCACCGTCGAGAACTCGCCGGCCGGCCGGCCGGGGCCTACGGCCACCGTCGAGACGACGTACGAATCGGCGTGGCCCCCATTGGTGATGAACGACTTGACGCCTCTCAGGCAGAAAGCCTCGGCGCTCACGCGCTCCAGCTCGGTTTCAGGGAAGTAGAAGTGCGCCCCGGTGCCGGGCTCCGAGAGGGCCAGGGTCGTCCAGTGCTCGCCCCGCACGATGGGCTCCAGGTAGCGGCGCGCATGGTGCGGGGTGGCCTTGGCGCTCAGCACCGCCGAGCCGACGCAGTGCATGCCGAAGCAAAGCGCCGAGGAGCAGCACGCCTTGCCGATCTCCTCGCAGACGCGCACCAGCCCGAGCAGCCCGAAGCCGAGGCCGCCGTACGCCTGCGGCACGACCAGCCCAGCCAGCCCCGCCGCCTGCAACGCCCGAACGCCTTCCTCCGGCCAGCGCGCCTGCTCGTCTACGGCCGAAGCGTTCGGCGCAATCACGTCCTCGACGATCTCCCGCACCCGCGCCAGCACGGCCTCCAGGTCGAGCGCAGCGGCCGAATCTACATGCATGTACACGCGTTGCTCTCGGTTGGCCGAAGCGGCGGCGCTTCAAGGCAAGTTGTAACGAACCCCATACTTGGGTGCAAGACACTCTCAGAACAGGCAATGTTCCCCCGCGCAGCGGCACGCCCCTAAATCAGGCCGCTACGGCCCCGAGCGCACCTCCGGCAGCAGGATGCGGATGCGGCTCAGCCCGCCCACCAGGCCCAGGCCGCCCTCGACGTTGCTCGGCGGGTGCACCGGGTCTGCAAACGGGTTGTCGGGGCTGTACTGATCCATAACCGAGAGGTAGCGGTAGGCGGTCTCGCTGAGGGCCGTGGCGACCACCTGGAAGTCGATGCGCGAGGCGCCCGGATAGCCGCTGCACGCCAGCCGGTTGGCAAACGTCACGTCGGCGCGCAGCTCGATGCGCACGGTGCGCCCGTCGATGGGGGCGCCGCTGAAGCGCGCTTCGTC
Organism: uncultured Rhodothermaceae bacterium; assembly: GCA_965363675.1. Taxonomy (GTDB): domain Bacteria; phylum Bacteroidota; class Rhodothermia; order Rhodothermales; family DASSAV01; genus CBDTTW01. The sequence goes on along the minus strand of CBDTTW010000132.1, from coordinate 350 downwards.
GTACCAGTGGTCGCCCTCGCCGGTGAGCAGGCCCTCGGCCTGGCCGTCGAGCAAAAGCGGGTCGCGGCTGTGGAAGCTGAGCGGCTCCGGCTGCGGGGTGCGCCCCGGCGTGTGCACCGCGCGCTCCACGGCGAGCGTGTAGTAGTCGGCGCGGAGCGGCGGGTCGGAGAGGCGCACCACGAAGGCCACCTCCTGCGAGCACTCGGTAGGCCCCGGCCCCACCACGTAGAAGCTGTCGAGCGCAACGGCGGGCGGCGGCGGCGGCCCGTCGGCGGCGCGCACCTCCGCAAAGCCGTCGGCGCGGGCGCGCACCACATACGCCTTGCCGGCTTGCGGCCGAAACGACACCG
>CBDTTW010000131.1:0-8554 GCA_965363675.1 uncultured Rhodothermaceae bacterium | reverse complement strand
ACGCCTCAGGGGGCCGCCCGCCGCTCGACCCAGAGCGTCACGGGGCCGTCGTTGACCAGGCGCACCTGCATCATCGCGCCGAAGACCCCCGCCTGCACGGGCCGCCCGAGCTGCTCGCCGAGGAGGCGGAGGAACGCTTCGTAGAGCGGAACGGCGCGCTCCGGCCCCGCCGAGGCGACGAACGAAGGCCGGTTGCCTTTGTCGGCGTTGCCGTACAGGGTGAACTGCGACACCACGAGGGCATCGCCGCCGACCTCGCGCAGGGAAAGGTTCATCTTGCCGGCGGCGTCCTGAAAGATGCGCAGGGCGGCGCACTTGCGGGCCAGGTAGGCGGCCTCGGCCTCGGTGTCGGCCGTGTGGATGCCGAGGAGCACCAGCAGCCCGCCCCCGATGGCTCCGACCGTCTGCCCGTCCACTTCGACGGAGGCTTCGGAGACGCGCTGCACCAGGGCGACCATACCGGCACGAAGACGAGAGGGAGAAACAAAAAACGCCGCCCGTTCCGGCAGCGTTAAAACCCTCCGACGCGACACCCCCGAACCCGGCTGCGGCCGCCGACGCGCAGGTGCTGCGCAGGGCACGGCATTGAAGGCGTGTCCGCGCGGCGCGCGTGGCGTGCACCCCGGTTGTGGGGGCTTCCCCGGTCTAACAGTTCGACGGTGTGCTGCGGCCGTCCGGATGCTCGGGTCCGGCGGCGCCGCGTCCGCATGGGCATACGGAAACGGAAAGCACGGGCGTCGTTCAAAAGCTGCTCGGTTTCGGCGCGTGTGGCCGGGGCGTATGCGGCGCCTTGCGGCGGCGCGGCCCGGCGTGCGCACAACCCGGGACGCCGTGGGGGGCTTCTGCGCACGCGCAGACGCCTCCGCAGGGTCCGTGTCCGCTGCGCAGCGTCCTTGCCCGGTCCGTTTCCCGTGAGCACGGGAAGCGCGCCGCCGAAGCGGCTTCAGGCAGGAAGGCGCGGCGGCCTCCGCGCATGGCCTCCGGTGCGTAAGCACTGGCGGCGCCGGCGGAGCGCGAGGTCATGCTTCTTTCCGGCGTGCGGCCTCGGTGTGCGCTGCGCCCGAAGGCTCAGCCCCAACCGCTGCCCCAGGGGGTTGCGCGCGCCGCCCGGCAAAGCCGGACGCCGCTGCGCCCCTGCCCCGGCTCGTGCGCGCTGTTTGGTATGGCGGCCCAACAGCCTCGCCCGAGCGTGTCGCCGGGAAGAACCGAAATCCAGGCATCGCCCGGAGAGCAGTTTTTCCTCATGCAGCCCAGAGATTCAGTCGCGTCAAAGAGCAGCGCCGTGAGGCGCTGGTATTATGATACTCTCGGCGGCGGCGGCCCACAAGGGGTAAGCGCTTCCGGGCGTCCACAAGCTTTCAACACGATATGCACGGGGTTATCCACAAGCGCCCCTATACGACAAAAAAGCCCGGCCGCCATGCCGAGCTTCTTGCGCCCATTCTTTTTGCGACTGAATCCGCCGGCGCGCGAGGGCGCCGCCTTTCGGCCACATGAGGTGAGGCGAAGATACGACCCCCGCCGCCGCCGCGCAAGAGGGCATTAACGGACGCGCTACAACCAGACCCGGGAGGGGCGTTTTTCCACAGATACAATAACGGCGCGCTTACAACCCCAGTTGCCGCAGGAACAGCCCGAGCGCCCGGGGCTCCAGCAGCAGCGTCAGCACGAGGCCCGCGATGGCCCCGCCCAGATGCGCCTCGTGCGCGATGCCGCCGCCCCGCCCCGACGCCGCCTGCCGCATGGCGTACCACGAAATCGCGACATAGCCCACCGCAAAGATCACCGCCGGGATGCCTACGGGGATAAAGAAAAAGTAGATCTTGTTGAACGGAAAGAACAGGCAGTACCCGAACAGCACCCCGCTGATCGCCCCGGACGCCCCCACGGCCGAGTAGGCGGCCTCCCGGCGGTGGAGCAGGTACGCCAGCGCGTGCGCGGCCAGCATCGAGCCGAAGTAAAGCACCAGAAACCGCCCCGGCCCCAGCAGCCGCTCGATGGTCGGCCCGAAGAAGAACAGGGTCAGCATGTTGAACCCGAGGTGGCTCAGGCCCGCGTGCACGAAGCCGGCCGATACGAACCGGTGGTACTCGCGCCCCTCGTCGATGCGGCGCGGGCGCAGGGCCAGCCGGTCGATGAGCGCCGGATCGACCAGGAAGGCGTAGCCGCTGACGAACACGCTCAGCAGCAGCAGCAGCAACGTGGCGGGGTTCTCGTAGAGAGCAGGCATGAGACACCAATCAGGGGGAGGGCGCGTGTGCGGCAGTATACGCCCCCGCCCCGCCCAAGATGCAGCCGCTACGACTGCGCCGCGACGAAGTGCTGCACGATAGAGTCGAAGATGCGCTTGCCGTCGGTGCGCCCGAGCAGCCCTTCGACGCACCGCTCCGGGTGAGGCATCATGCCCAGCACGTTCCGTCCTTCGTTGACGATGCCGGCGATGTTGCGCGCCGAGCCGTTGGGATTGGCCGCCTCGGTTACGGCGCCCGTCGCGTCGGCGTAGCGAAACACGACCTGGCCGTTTGCCTCCAGGCGGTCCAGCTCAGCCTCGGAGGCGAAATAATTGCCCTCGCCGTGCGCAATCGGCGCCTCGATGACCTGCCCCGGCGTCATGGCCGACGTGAACGGCGTGTCGGCGCGCTCGACGCGGAGGTGCGCCTGCCGGCACGCGAACCGCAGCGACACGTTGCGCATGAGCGCCCCCGGCAGCAAGCCGCTCTCGCAGAGCACCTGAAAGCCGTTGCACACCCCCAGCACCAAGCCCCCCTCCCGAGCGAACCGGATCACGTCCTGCATGATCGGCGAGAGGCCCGCAATGGCTCCCGAGCGCAGATAATCGCCGTAGGAGAAGCCGCCCGGCACGATGACCACGTCTACGTCGCCCAGCCGCGTCTCCTTGTGCCAGATGAAGCGCGCCTCCTCCCCGACGACGTGCTTGGCCGCGTGGTAGGCATCGTGGTCGCAGTTGGAGCCCGGAAAAACGAGCACGCCGAAGGTAAGAGCCATGGCAAAAGGTAAATCTGGCGGCAGCGGTGAAACGCAAGATACGCACGGGTCGTACAGGAAGAGAGGCGCCCTTGCCGTGAGGGCGCGCCCGGCAGAGCCTCCCTATGATTCCCGCAGCGCTGATCCATAAGATACGCCGCCTGGAAGTGCGCACGCGCGGGCTCGTGGACAACGTGTTCGGCGGCGAGTACCAGTCCGCCTTCAAGGGGCGCGGCATTTCCTTCGCCGAGGTGCGGCCCTACCAGATCGGCGACGACATCCGGAGCATCGACTGGAACGTGTCGGCGCGCACCGGGGAGACCTACGTCAAGGTGTTCGAGGAGGAGCGCGAGCAGACCTTGCTGCTCATGATCGACGTGTCGGCTTCGGAGAGCTTCGGCTCGGGCGCGCAGCGCAAACGCGACCTGGCGGCCGAGGTGGCCGCCCTGATCGCCTTCAGCGCCGTGCAAAACCACGACCGCGTGGGGCTGCTGCTTTTCACCGACCGCACCGAGCACGTGGCCGCGCCCCGCCGGGGCCGCCGCCACGCGCTGCGCATCATCCGGGACGTGTATACGCACCGCCCGGCGGGGCGCGGCACGCGCATCGGGCCGGCGCTGGAGCACGCGCGCCGCCTGCTCAACCGGCGCTCGATTGTGGTGCTGCTCTCCGACTTTCAGGACGAGGGCTACCGTAAGCCGCTGCTGGCCCTGGCGCGGCGCCATGACGTAGCGGCGATCCGGCTGGAGGACCCCGCCGAGCGGGAGCTGCCCCCGGTGGGCCTGGTCGCGCTCCGCGACGCCGAGACCGGACGCCTCGTCACCGTCGATGCCGGCAGCGCGGCGGTGCGGCGGGCGTGGGCCGAGCGCGCCGAGGCGCAGCGGCGGCGCGCGCTCGGCCTGCTGCGCGAGGCGCGCGTGGACAGCGTGGCGCTCAGCACGGGCGCCCCCTACACCGAGCCGCTGTTGCAGTTCTTCCACCGGCGCAACCGCTAGCCTATGCCTCCCTTCCGCTTTTCGCAGGATCGGCGGCCCGTCGCAAGGGCGCTGTTGATGGCCGCCGGGGCGCTGATGGCCGCCGGAGCATGGCGCGCCGAGGCGCAGCCCCTGCGCGCCCGCCTCTCGGCCGACAGCGTGTGGGTCGGCGAGCGCTTTACGCTTACCCTCGCCCTGGAGCACCCCGAGCCCGGCGGCGTCACGTTTCCTTCGCCCGCCGCCACGGACTCGATGCTCGGCGACTTGCTCGTGCTCGGGCAGGAGCGTTTCCCGACGCAGGCTGCGCCCGGCGGCGCCTTCGTGGACAGCATCCGCTACCAGGTCGCCGTTTTCCGCCTCGACTCGGCCGGCGCGCCGCCCCTGGCTGTGACGCTGGAGGCGCCCGGCGGCCTGCGGCGCTTCGAGAGCGCGCCGCTCCGCATCGGAGTGCGCCGGGCCGCCCCGCCGGAGGCGACGACCCTGCGCGACCTGGCCCCCCTCGCAGCGTTTCCCCGGCCCTTATGGCACTGGCTGCTGCCGGGCGCGGCCGTCGCGGCGGCGGCATGGGGCGTGTGGCGCTTCGCCCGGCGGCGGCCGGCTCCGGCGGCCCCCGAGGCCCCGCCGGAGCCCTCGCCCTTCGCCGAGGCGTTCGCGCGCCTGAAGCGCCTGGAGCAGCACCCGCCTGCCACCCCGGCCGAGACGCGGCGCTACCACGTCGCGCTCTCGGACGCCCTGCGCGCCTACCTCGACGCCGGCCTCGACGTGCCCGCCCCGCGCATGACGACGCCCGAGGTGGCCCGGGCGCTGGGCTATGCCGCGCGCGCCGAGGACCCGCGCCGCCGCCTGGAAAGCGTGCTCGCCGAGGCCGACCTGGTCAAGTACGCCGCCGCGCAGCCTGCCCCCGAGCAGTCGGTGCGCGCCGTGCGCGAGGCGCAGAGCCTGCTCGTCGGCTTCGAAAACGCCCGCCGCGCCCCGGGGCGGCATGCCCCGCCGCCCCCGCCGCATCCGTCGCACGCATGAACCCTTTCTCCGAGACCCTGGTTCGGCGGCTTGCCCGCGCCCGGCGCGTCGCCGTGCTGACCGGCGCGGGCGTCTCGGCCGAAAGCGGCATCCCCACGTTCCGCGACGCCGGCGGCTACTGGGAGGGACTGCGCCCCGAGGAAATGGCGAGCGCCGAAGGGATGCTGCGCCGCCCCGCCGTCGTGCAGGCGTGGTATCGGCATCGGCGGCGCATCCTCCACGAGGCCCGGCCCAACGCCGGGCACGAGGCGCTGGCCGCCCTGGAACGCATGACCCCCGACTTCCTGCTCATCACGCAAAACGTAGACGGGCTGCACCAGCGCGCCGGTTCGGAGCGCGTGGCCGAGCTGCACGGCTCTTTGGCGCAGCAGCGCTGCATGGCCTGCGGCCGCGACGCGCCGGGCGCGCTGCTCGACGAGGCCGAAGGAGCGCTCGTGCGCTGCCCGGCGTGCGGCGGACTGATCCGGCCGGGGGTGGTATGGTTCGGCGAGGCCCTGCCCGCCGCGCCGTGGGCGCGCGCCGCCGAAGCCGCCGGCGCCGCCGAGGTGTTCCTGAGCGTCGGCACGAGCGCCGTAGTCTACCCTGCCGCCGGGCTGCCGGCCCTTGCGCTGCGGTCCGGGGCCTACGTGGCCGAGATCAACACCGAGCCCAGCGCCATCGCCGGCGGCCTCAGCGAAGTCGTCCTCGGGCCGTCGGCGACGGTGCTGCCGGCGCTCGTCGCGGCCGTCCGGGCCTTACGGGAACGTCACCCTGCCGATTGGTAGCCGCCCGTGTATTTTGCCCAGCCCCTCTGGTTGCTTCTACTCGCTGTGGTTCCGGCCCTGGCGTGGCCGGCCGTGCGGCGGCGGCGCGGCGGCGGTGTGCTTTTCAGCAGCACCGAGGCCGCCGCCGGGCTGCCGCCCACGCTCGCCTACCGCCTGCGCGGGCTGCCCCTGTACCTGCGCCTTGCGGCGTTCGCCCTGGCCGTCGGCGCCCTGGCGCGGCCTCAGGAGCAGCAGGCGAGCCGCCGGCAGTACGCCGAGGGCGTGGACGTGATGCTCGTGCTCGACGCCTCCACGTCGATGCGCGCCCGCGACTTCACGCCCGACCGCTTCGAGGCCGCCCGCCGCGTGCTGCACGCCTTCATCCAGGGCCGCGACTCCGACCGCCTGGGCCTGGTCGTCTTCGCCGCCAAAGCCTTCACCTACGCCCCCCTGACGCTCGACTACGACTTCCTCGGGGCCATGCTCGCCGACGTGCAAATCGGCGACATCGAGGACGGCACGGCCATCGGCACGGCCCTGGCGACGGCCGTCAACCGCCTCAAGACGAGCGAGGCCAAAAGCAAGGTCGTCGTGCTGCTGACCGACGGGCAGAGCAACCGGGGCGAGATCGACCCGCTGACGGCGGCCCGGATCGCCCAGGCGCTCGGGGTGCGCGTCTACGCCATCGGCGTCGGCACGCATGGGCGGGCGCCGTTCGTCATCGACCACCCGTTTTCCGGGCGGCAGATGCAGCTCGTGCCCGTCGAGATCGACGAAAAGACGCTTCGGGCGGTGGCCCGCGCCACCGGCGGGCGCTACTACCGCGCCGCGAACGAGCAGGCCCTTACGGCCATCTACGCCGAGATCGGGCAGATGGAGCAGACGCGCCTGGAGTCGTTCGTGCGAACCGAAACGCGCGAGTTGTACCCGCTTTTCCTGTGGCCTGCCTTCGGGCTGCTGCTCCTCGAAATCCTCCTCGGCGCGACCTGGTTGCGCCGCCTTCCCTGAGCCTATGGACTGGTTGCACCCTGCCGCGCTCTGGGCGGTGGCCGCCGCGCCGGCCGCCGCCGCGCTCTACGCATGGGCGGCGCACGCGCGCCGGCGGCAGCGCCGCTTCCTTGCGGGCGGCGGCGAGGGCATCCGGGAGGGCGTGCGCGCGGCGCGGGCCGCGCTCGTGTGCCTGGCCGTGGCGGCGCTCGGGCTGGCCCTCGCAGGGCCGAGGTGGGGCCTAGAGCGCCGACAGGCCGAGCGGCGTGGGCTCGACCTGGTCATCGCCCTCGACGTGTCCAACTCGATGCTGGCCGAGGATGTGGGCCTGAGCCGCCTGGACCGCGCCCGCTACGAGCTGAAAAAGCTGCTGCCCGCCCTGGCGGGCCACCGCATCGGGCTCGTGTTTTTCGCCGGCGACGCCTACGTCCCGTGCCCGCTCACGACCGACCACAACGCCGTGCGGCTGTTCCTCGACATCGCCGAGCCGGGCATGGTCGCCGCGCAGGGCACCCACTTCGAGGCGGCCCTTACGGCGGCGGTGCGCGCCTTCGAGCGCGCCGGGTCGGCCGGGCCCGAGCCGCCCACGCGCGCGCTGCTGTGGGTCTCCGACGGCGAGAACCACGGCGGCGAGGCCCAGGCTCTCGTGCGCCGGGCCGCCGAGGCGCGCCTGCACATGTTCGCCGTCGGCGTCGGGACGGCCGCCGGGGCGCCGATCCCCGCCTACGAGAACGGCGTGCGCGCCGGGGTGCGCCGCGACCGCGAGGGCCGCGAGGTGCGCACCGCCCTGGAGCCCGGCGCGCTCCGCACGCTGGCCGCCGGCGGAGCCTACTTCGCGCTCGGCCGCGCCGCCGGCGACCTCGGCGGGCTGCCCGCGCGGCTGAACCTGCTCCGCCAGACGACGTATGACGCAGAGCCCTACGACACGTACCGCGAACTGTTCGCTTTGCCGCTGGCGCTGGCGCTGCTGCTGCTCGCCGCCGAAAGCCTGCTCGATGAACGCCGCCGCCACCCGCCTACGCCGCCATGATCCGCCTTTTTTTGCTTGTGCTGCTGCTGGCGCGCCTGTGGGACGGCGGGCCGCAGCAAGGCCGCCGGGGCAACCAGCTTTACGCTCAGGGCCGCTTCCAGGAGGCCGCCGACGCCTACCGGGCCGGGCTGGCCGGGGCCGGGCTGGCCGGGGCAGGGCGCGCGCCGGGCCGGCTGGAGCACGGGTTGCAGAACAACCTCGGGGCGGCCCTCTACCGCCAGGGCGACTTCGCCGGGGCCGGGGAGGCGTTCGAGGCGGCCGCGGCGGCGGCGCCCACGCCCGAGGCGCTTGCAACGGCCGCCTACAACGCCGGGGCCGCCGCCTACGCGCGCGGCGACGCTTCGGCGGCGCTCCAGTTCTTCCGGCAGGCGCTGCTCGCCCGCCCGGACTTCCCCGATGCGCGCTACAACTACGAGGTCGCCGCTCGCAAAGTCCGGCAGACGCCGCCGCCGCCGCCGCAGCGCCAGGCCGGAGGCGGCTCCGGCGAGGGCGAGCCGCAGCCGCAACCCGGCGCCCAGCCCGCCGACGCGCCGGCGAGCGCCGAGCCTGAGGGCGGCGACCCGGACGGCTCCGGCGAGGCGCCCGCCGAGCCTGAGACGGACGCGCAGCGCCTCACGCGCGCCCAAGCCGAGCAGTACTTGCAGGCCCTTCAGGACGACGAGCAGAAGCTGCTCAAGGAGGCGCGCCGCATGAAAAGCACGGGCCGCACGCCGGAGAAAGACTGGTGAACACGCCCCCTGCTTCTTCGCCGCAAGCTTCGAGGCGCCCGTTCGGTCGGCGCGGCCGCGTCGCCCTGCTTGGGGCGGCCCTGCTTG
>CBDTTW010000130.1:0-8667 GCA_965363675.1 uncultured Rhodothermaceae bacterium | reverse complement strand
TCTCCGGGACGTGGAAGGACCTGACGGACAACGTCAACTCGATGGCGAACAACCTCACCAGCCAGGTGCGCGAGATCGCCCAGGTCGTGACGGCCGTCGCCAACGGCAACCTGAAGCGCAAGATCACGCTCTCGGCCAAGGGCGAAATCGCCGAACTGGCCGACACGATCAACCTGATGATCGACACGCTTGCCACGTTCGCCGACCAGGTGACGAGCGTCGCCCGCGAGGTGGGCATCGAGGGCAAGCTGGGCGGGCAGGCCAACGTGCCGGGAGCCAGCGGCACCTGGCGCGACCTGACGGACAACGTAAACCGCCTGGCGGCCAACCTGACCACGCAGGTGCGCGCCATCACCGAGGTGACGACGGCCGTCGCCAACGGCGACCTGACCAAAAAGATCACCGTCGAGGCGGCGGGCGAAGTTGCGAATCTCAAGAACAACGTCAACGAGATGATTCGCAACCTCAAGGAGACCACACGCAAGAACAAGGAGCAGGACTGGCTCAAGACGAACCTCGCCAAGTTCACCCAGCTTTTGCAGGGCCAGAAAGACCTGTTTACCGTCTCGAAGCTCATCCTCTCGGAACTGGCGCCGCTTGTCAACAGCCAGCACGGAGCGTTCTACCTCATCGACGGCGCCGAGGCGCAGGCCGAGGCGGAACTGCGGCTGGTCGCCAGCTACGCCTACCGCGAGCGCAAGGGGCTGAGCAACCGGTTCCGCCTCGGCGAGGGGCTCGTCGGGCAGTGCGCGCTCGAAAAGGAATCCATCCTGATCACCGACGTGCCGGCCGACTACATTCAGATCAACTCGGCGCTCGGCGCCGCCTCGCCGCGCAACATCGTCGTGCTGCCGGTCATCTTCGAAGGGCGCGTCAAGGCCGTCATCGAGCTGGCCTCGTTCCAGCGCTTCAACGAGATCCACCTGGCCTTCCTGGACCAGCTTACCGAGAGCATCGCAATTGTGCTGAGCACCATCGAGGCGAACATGCGCACCGAGACGCTGCTCGTGCAGTCGCAGTCGCTCACGCAGGAGTTGCAGGCGCAGCAGGAGGAGCTTACCGAGACGAACCAGCGCCTGGAGCAGCAGGCGCGCACGCTTACCGAGTCCGAGGAGTTGCTGAAACGGCAGCAGGAGGAGTTGCAGCGCAAAAACAGCGAATTGGAGGAAAAGGCGCAGCTTCTGGCGAAGCAAAAATCCGAGGTGGAGCGCAAGAACCGGGAGATCGAGTTTGCGCGGCGGGCCATCGAGGAGAAAGCCGAGCAACTCGCGCTCACGTCCAAGTATAAGTCGGAGTTTCTGGCGAACATGTCGCACGAGCTGCGCACGCCGCTCAACAGCATGCTCATCCTCTCGAAGATGCTGGCCGAGAACAACGACGCCAACCTCTCGGGCAAGCAGGTCGAGTACGCCGAGACGGTCTACAACTCCGGCAATGATCTGCTGGCGCTCATCAACGAGATCCTGGACCTCTCGAAGATCGAGTCCGGCACGATGGCGGTCGACGTGGCCGAGGTCGAGTTCGGGCAGTTCGCCGAGGAGACGGAGAAGGTGTTCCGCCAGGTGGCCGAAAAGAAAGGGCTCGGCTTTACGATCCAGCTCGCCGAGGATTTGCCCGCGTGCATACGGACCGACCGCAAGCGGCTGCATCAGGTGCTCAAGAACCTGCTTTCCAACGCCTTCAAGTTTACGGATACGGGCGGCGTCGCGCTCCGGATGTACCGGGCGCCGAAAGGCCGGCAGTTCCGCAACGAACTGCTCAACCGCGCCCCGGAAGTCGTGGCCTTCGAGGTCGAGGATACCGGCATCGGCATCCCGCAGGATCAGCAGAAAATCGTGTTCGAGGCGTTCCAGCAGGCCGACGGGGCCGCGAGCCGCAACTACGGCGGCACCGGGCTCGGGCTGTCGATCAGCCGGGAAATCACGCGGCTGCTCGGCGGCGAGATCGCGCTGGAAAGCGAGGTCGGCAAGGGCAGCACGTTTACGGTGTTCCTGCCGGTAGAGTACCAGCCGACGGCCCTGGCCGCGCCCAAGACGAGCGCCGCCGCGCCCCCGGCCGTCCCGGAAGCCGCCGCGCCCCCGGCGGCCGAGGCGCCGCCCGAAACCACGTCGGCGGAGTCCGCCCCCGAGGCGGGCGGGGCGGCGGACGCTCCGGCGCAGGCCGAGGCCCCGCCTGCCGCCGCGCCCGAGCCCCCGGCAGAAGCCGGCGAGGCCCCGGAGGCCGCCGACGCCGCGCTGCCCTCCGAAGCGCCCTCCCCGGAGGCCGACGCGGCTCCGGCGGAGGGCGCCGGGCCGGTATTCCGCGAGTACACCAGCATCGCCGGCAACCCCGAGGCCGCCCAGGCGCTCCGCGACGACCGCACCCGCATCGAGCCGGGCGACCGGGTGCTGCTCATCGTCGAGGACGACCCGAACTTCGCCCGCATCCTGCTGGACATGGCGCGCGAGAAAGGCTTCAAGGGCATCCTGACGGCCAGCGGCGAAGAAGCGCTCGAACTGACGCGCCGCCACCGCCCGGACGCCATCACACTCGACATCCAGCTTCCGGGCATGCACGGGCTCGAACTGCTCGACCGCTTCAAGAACGACTCGGCCCTCCGGCACATCCCCGTGCACATCGTCTCGGTCGCCGACGAGCTGCCGCGCAACCGGCGGCGCGGAGCCATCTCGCAGCTTCGCAAGCCCGCCACGCGCGAGTCGGTGCACGCCTCGCTGAACCACATCAAAGGTTTCGTCGAGCGGTCCCTCCGGCGGCTGCTCGTCGTAGAGGATAACGCGGCGCAGCGCACCAGCATCGTCGAGCTGATCGGCGGCGAAGACGTGGAGCTTACCGCCGTCGCCACGGGCGCCGAAGCCCTCGTAGCGTTGCGCAGCGGCCGGTTCGACTGCCTCGTGCTGGACCTCGGGCTGCCGGACATGGACGGCTTCGAGCTTATCGAGAAGATCCGCGACGAACTCAAGCTCAACGACCTGCCCATCGTCGTCTACACCGGGCGCGAGCTGACCTCGGCCGAGATGTCGCAACTGACCTCGCGCGCCGAGGCCGTCATCGTCAAGGACGTGCAGTCCGTGGACCGGCTGCTCGACGAGACGGCCCTTTTCCTGCACCGCGTCGAGGCGCAGCTTCCGGAGGACAAGCGCAAGCGGCTCGAACAACTCCACCTGCCCGAAAACAGCCTCTCCGAACGCAAGGTCCTCATCATCGACGACGACATCCGCAACATCTTCGCCCTGACGAGCCTCCTGGAGCGGCACCGCATGCGCGTGGTCTATTCCGAGAGCGGCGCCGAGGGCATCGAGCTGCTGGCCCAACACCCGGATGTGGACGCCGTGCTCATGGACATCATGATGCCCGGCATGGACGGCTACGAAACCACCCGCCGCATCCGCAAGATGCCGCAGTTCAAGGATCTCCCGATTATCGCCGTCACGGCCAAAGCCATGAAGGGCGACCGGGAGAAAGCCATCGAGGCCGGCGCCTCGGACTACCTGACCAAGCCGGTCAACGTCGAGCAGCTCATCTCGCTGCTGCGCGTCTGGATTCAGAAATAGCGGCGCCGGGCTGTCCAGAACTTGCAACTTGTCGGGGGGAGACGCGCTCCGCGTGAGCCGTTACCCCGACGGTGGTCGTAATACTCCCGGCGCCGTGCGCGCCCCGCAGAACTTCCGGCGGCGCGCACGGCGCAGAGCCATAACCACGCGTACGTATGAACCCTTGGAACGACGACTACTTCCGCGAGAGCCTGGCGACGAAGGAGGGTAAAACGGCGGCAGGCCCCGGCGCCTGGAAACTCGCTCCTCCGGATTTCGCCTCGATCTTGCTCGTAGATGATCGCCCCGAGAATTTGCTTACGCTCGCGGCGGCCTTAGAGCCCCTGGGCCAGCGGCTGCTGACCGCCGCCTCGGGCGAGGAGGCCCTGCGCGCGCTGCTGGAGCACGAACCGGCCGCCATCCTGCTCGACGTGAACCTGCCGGGCATGAACGGCTTCGAGGCCGCCGCGCTCATCCGCGAGCGGCCCCGCACCCGGCACACGCCCATCATCTTCCTGACCGCCATGGACCGCGACAGCGTCCAGGTGGTGCAGGGCTACCGGCTCGGGGCCGTCGATTTCCTGTTCAAGCCGTTCGACGTGGAAGTGCTGCGGGCCAAGGTCAGCGTGTTCGTGGATTTGCACCTCAAGTCGCGCGAGATTTCGCGCCTGAACAACGACCTCGAACACCGGGTGGCCCAGCGCACCGAGCAGCTGCAACGCACCAACGAGAGTCTGCAACAGGAGATCGCCGAGCGCAGCCGCGCGGAAAAGGAGATCCGCACGCTCAACGCCGCCCTGGAGCAGCGCGTCCGCGAGCGCACCGCCGAGCTGGAGGCCGCCAACCGCGAACTCGAAGCGTTCAGCTACAGCGTCTCGCACGATTTGCGCGCGCCGCTGCGCAAACTCGACGGGCTGAGCAAGCTGCTCGCGGAGGACTACGCAGGCGCGCTCGACGCGACGGCGCAGGAGTACATCGCCCGCATCGGCGCCGCCAGCCGCCACATGAGCGGCATCATCGAGGATTTGCTGACGCTCTCGCGCATCTCGGTGAACGAGTTGCAGCGCGAGGCCGTGGACCTGAGCGCCGCCGCCGCCGAGATCGCCGAGGATCTGCAACGCAGCGGCGAGCCGCGCGACGCGGCGTTCGAGATTCAGCCGGGCGTCGAAGTCGATGCCGACCGTAGGCTGATCCGGCTGGCCCTCCAGAACCTGCTCGAAAACGCCTGGAAGTTCACCTCGCGACGGCCGAAGGCGCACATCGCCTTCGGCATGTCGGGCGCAGGGGTGTGCTTCGTAAAGGACAACGGGGCCGGCTTCGACATGCAGCGCGCGGAGCGCCTGTTCAACCCGTTCGAGCGGCTGCACCCCAAAAGCGAGTTTCCCGGCAGCGGCATCGGGCTGGCCATCGTCAAGCGCGTCATCCAGCGGCACAACGGCCGCATATGGGCCGAGGGCGAGCCGGACCGCGGCGCCGCCTTCTACTTCACCGTAGGCTGACCGCGGGCGCCGTCGCCGCTTTTGGCCGAGCCGCCCTGGCCCGGGTCGCCGGGGTAAAGCAGAATGGAGAACGCCTCGGGAAAGGCTTCCTCCAGCAGGATTTGCGCCTCCGGGTCGAAGCGTGCCCCGAGCAGATTCTTGACGGGCCGAAACATCTCCCGCAGCGCCTCGCCGCGCGGCAGCGCCGCCCCGAGGAAGCTGGCGCCGCCCAGGTCCGCCTCGGCCAGCGTCGCGCCGAGCAAATCGGCGCCGTCGAGCACGGCGCCGCGCAATCCCGCCCCCGTCAGGTCGGTGCGGGGAAGCCGGCTTTTCTTCAGGTTGACGCCGCGCAGGTTGGCCCCCGCCAGATTGACGCGTTCCAGGCCCGCCTCCTCCAGAATGGCGTACTGCAAATCGGCCCCCTGAAGCAGCGCCCCGCCGAGGTCGCAGCCGGTCAGGTCGGCGCGTTCCAGATCGGCCTCGATCAGGTTGGCGCCGCGCAAATCGGCGCGCGCCAGGGTGGCCCGCTCCAGGTTGGCCCCTTCGAGGCTGGCCCCGGCAAGGCTGGCCTGCCGCAAATCGGCTCCGGCCAGGTTGGCGCCCTCCAAATCGGCGCCCCACAGGTCGGACTTGCGCAGCCCCGCCCCGCCGAGGTTGGCCCCCTTCAGGTGCGCCTCGGTCAGCCGGATGCCTTCCTTGACGCCGATCCGGTTGAGCCGCCGTATGTTGCCCGCGATGCGGTGCGTCGCCTCGGGCGACTGCCACCCGAGAAAATCTTCTATCTCCTCGCGGTAGCGGTTGCTCGTCAGGCGGCGGTCGGCCAGTTTGTTGAGCCAGAACAAGAACCAACCGATGATGAGCAAGTCGAACACCATCCCGTGCGCTTCCGAGAGGATGTTGACCAGAAATTCCTGGGGGTACAGGAAGTAAAACGGAAACGAAAGCGGAATGACGGCGGCCGCTGCGGTCAGGAACACCAGGAAGGCCAGAAAAACCGGTCTTTCCGCCGCCTGCTGTTCCAGAAAGTTGAGAATTCTGCGCGCCATGATCCGAGGTCGAAGAGTAATCCGGAGGGTTGTCCGCCGGGAGGTATGAACCGGCGGAAGGGGCGCAGCAGTTCCGGCGGAAGGGGCGCGGCCGCGCCGGGGCGGCCACATATTTCCGCAATCTCACGCAGCCCGGCGCAAGCACATTCTACATGGTCTACAGCTTTCACCCCGGCGGCCACGAGGCGCACCTCAGCGTAAAGCCCGCCTCGACCTCCATCGGCGGGCGCTGGACGTACGTGTTCGAGGGGGAGGGGCGCTTGCAGTCGGCGCACGAGGGCGCGACGGTTTTCAAGCGCGGCTACGACCACGGCGTCATCGCGCGGGAGCGGGCGGCGGCGCGGCGCTTCGCCCCCGGCTGGCGGCCGCTGCCGGCCGGCGAAGTCGCGGCCCTCGTGCGGCGCGTCGGCGAGCGGCTGGCCCGGCTGGAGGCGGCCCTTCCTGCCGACGCGCCGCCGGCCGTGCGGGCGCGCCTGGCGCGGCTGCGGACGTGGGACGAGGCGGCCTACGCCGCCGACGCCGCCCGCTTCCGCGAGGTCTACACTCCCGTGAGCATTCTGCCGCCCGACCAGTACATGGCGCTCGTGCTGCAAGCCACCCTCGGGTGCCATCACAACCGCTGCACCTTCTGCCGCCTCTATGCCGACACGCCGTTCCGCATCAAAGCCCCGGCCGAGTTCGGGGCGCACATCGAGGACGTACTGCGCTTCACGGGGGCCTCGGCCGGGCAGCGGCGCAGCCTGTTCATCGCCGACGCGAACGCGCTCGTGCACGCGCAGCACAAGCTGCGGCCGCTCCTGGCCGAGGTGCACCGCCGCTTCGAGGTGGCCCCGCCCGACTTGCCGCCCGAGCGGCGCGCGGCGTGGCTGGAGGCCGACGCGCGGCGCGTCTCCGGGCTGTACTCGTTCATCGACGCCTTTACCGGCATCCGGAAAACCGTCGCCGACTTCGAGGAGCTCGCGGCGCTCGGGCTGCGCCGTGTGTACATCGGCGTCGAGACGGGGCACGACCCGCTGCTCGGCTTCGTCGAGAAGCCTGCAAGCGCCGCCGCCGTGGCGGCGCTCTCCGAGGCGCTGCACGCGGCGGGCGTGGGCGTCGGCTACATCCTGATGGTCGGCCTCGGCGGCGAGGCGTTCGCCGAAGCGCACGTGGCCGACACCCTGGCGCTGATGCAGGCGGCGCAGCCGCGCCCCGGCGACGTGATCTATCTCTCTCCTTTCGTCGATGTCCCCGGCGGCGCCTACGCGGAGCGCGCGCGCGCGGCGGGCATCCGGCCGCTCGGCGAGGCGGCCCTGGAGGCGCAGTACGCGCGCCTGCGGGCCGGGCTCGGGGGCTTCCCCGGCGTCAAGGCGGCGCCGTACCACATCGAGCTGTTCCGCTACGGCTGAGGCGGCGCTACAGCCCTGCGACGGCCTGTTCCATGGCCGCCAGGGTCTCCGGGGCGAGCGGCGGCGCGGCGGCGGCCTCCACGTTTTCGCGCAGTTGCGCCTCGGTGCGCGCGCCGATGACGGCCGACGTGATGCGCCGGTCGCGGAGCGCCCAGCAGAGCGCAAGCTGCGCCGTCGTAAGCCCCTCGGCGGCGGCCACTCCTCCGAGCGCCGCGACGGCGCGGCGGCGGGCTTCGGAGAGCGCCTCCGGCCCGAGCGTACCGTCCGGACGGGCCGCGCGCGAGTCCGACGGCGCCCCCTGCGTGTACTTGCCCGTCAGCAAGCCCTGCGCCAGCGGCGAAAACACCACGCACCCGACGCCCAGCCGCTCCAGCACGCCGAGCAAACCGCGCTCGGGGTCGCGGTGGAGCAGGTTGTACTTGGGCTGATGCACGAGGAGCGGCGCGCCCTCGGCCGCCAGCAGCGCCGCCATGCGCTGCGTCTCGTCAGGGCCGTAGTTGGAGACGCCGACATACAGGGCTTTGCCGCTGCGAACCGCGTGCGCAAGCGCCCCGGCGGTTTCTTCGAGCGGCGTTTCGGGGTCGGGGCGGTGGTGGTAGAACACATCTACGTAGTCCAGGCCCAAGCGCCGCAGGCTCGCGTCGAGGCCGGCGAGCAGGTATTTCCGCGAGCCGTAGTCGCCGTAGGGACCGGGCCACATGCGGTAGCCGGCCTTCGTCGAGACGATCAGTTCGTCGCGGCGCCCGGCGAAGTCCCGGCGCAGCGCCTCGCCGAAGAGCGTTTCGGCGGCGCCGGGGGGCGGGCCGTAGTTGTTGGCAAGGTCGAAGTGCGTCACGCCCAGGTCGAAGGCGAGGCGCAGCAGGCGGCGGCGCTCCTCGGGCGGGTCGTCCGCGCCGAAGTTATTCCAGAGGCCCAGCGCGACGGCGGGCAGCAGCAGCCCGGAGCGGCCGCAGCGGCGGTAAGGCATGGCGTCGTAGCGGGCAGGGTCGAAGGCGGTGTTCATCAGGGCGTAGGGTCAGCGTTCCAGCGGGCGGCGACGTGCGCCGGGTCGGTCTCGGCGAGGCGGCCGTTTTCGAGCAGCAGCCAGCGGCGGCACGTCTGCGCGGCAAAGTCGAGGTCGTGCGTGGCGATGAGCGCGGCGGCGGGCTCGGCCGCGATGAGCGCAGCGAACCGCCTCCGGCCCACCGGGTCGAGGCCGGTCGTGGGCTCGTCGAGCAGCAGCAGC
>CBDTTW010000129.1:0-8714 GCA_965363675.1 uncultured Rhodothermaceae bacterium | reverse complement strand
GCATGCCCTGCCCGCCGAGCACGTAGCTCGGGCGGATCAGGATGGGGTAGCCGATGCGCTCGGCGGCCTCGACCGCCTCGGCGGGCGTGCGGGCCACGCCGTAGGGCGGAAACGGGATCTCCAGCTCCTTGAGCACCGCTGAGAACTTCTCGCGGTCCTCGGCCAGGTCGAGGCTTTCGAACGAGGTGCCGAAGAGCCGGATGCCGCTCTCGTGGAAGCGCTGGGCCAGCTTGAGGGCCGTCTGCCCGCCGAGCTGCACCAGCACGCCGTCGGGCTTCTCCAGCTCGACCACGTCCAGGACGCGCTCCCAGAAGACCGGCTCGAAGTAAAGCTTGTCGGCTACGTCGAAGTCCGTCGAGACGGTCTCGGGGTTGCAGTTGACCATGATGGTCTCGTAGCCCATTTCGCGGGCGGCCAGCACCCCGTGCACGCACGAGTAGTCGAACTCGATGCCCTGCCCGATGCGGTTGGGGCCGCTGCCGAGGATGAGCACCTTCTTGCGGTCGGAGACGGCGCTTTCGTTGTCCGTCTCGTAGGACGAGTAGTAGTACGGCGTTTGCGCGGGAAACTCGCCGGCGCAGGTGTCTACGAGCTGGTACGTGGGGATCAGCCCGAGGCTTTTGCGGTAGGCGCGCACGTCGTCTTCGGTGACCGGCTCGGTGAGCAGGAAGGCGATCTGGCGGTCGGAGAAGCCGTACTGCTTGACGTGCAGCAGAAAGTCGCGGTCGCAGCGGTCGAGGGAGTAGCGCGCGATGATCTCCCGCTCGACGGCCACGATGTCCTGGATGTGGTAGAGGAACCAGGGGTCCACGCGGGTGATGTCGTAGACTTCTTCGACGGACGCGCCGAGCTTGAAGGCGTTGCGAATCTGGAGCGTGCGGTCCCAGTAGGAGCGGCGCAGGCGGTCGCGGACTTCGTCGCGGCCGGCGTCCTCGCGGTCGGCCCCGAGGCCGGCGTAGCCGTTTTCGAGGCTTTGCCAAGCTTTCTGGAGGCTTTCGGGGAAGGTGCGCCCGATCGCCATGACTTCGCCGACGGCCTTCATCTGCGTGGTGAGTTCCTCGTCCACGCCGTCGAACTTGTCGAAGTTGAAGCGCGGCACTTTGGTCACTACGTAGTCGATGGCCGGCTCGAAGCAGGCGCTCGTCTCGCCCGTCACGTCGTTGGGCAGTTCGTCGAGCGTGTAGCCCACAGCCAGGCGCGCGGCTACTTTCGCAATGGGGTAGCCGGTGGCTTTCGAGGCGAGCGCCGAGGAGCGCGAGACGCGGGGGTTGATCTCGATGGCGACCATGCGGCCGGTGGCCGGGTCTACGGCGAACTGTACGTTGCATCCCCCGGCGAACGTGCCGATGGAGCGCATCATGCGGATGGCCGCGTCGCGCATCGTCTGGTACTGCTTGTCGGTGAGCGTCTGCGCCGGGGCCACGGTCACCGAGTCGCCGGTGTGCACGCCCATCGGGTCCAGGTTCTCGATGGAGCACACGATGATGACGTTGTCGGCGCGGTCGCGGAGCAGCTCCAGTTCGTACTCCTTCCAGCCGAAAAGGCACTCTTCGATGAGCACCTGGTGCACCGGCGAGAGCTCCAGGCCGCGCATCACCTTGCGGTCGAACTCCTCGTCGTTCCAGATGATGCCGCCGCCGCTGCCGCCGAGCGTGTACGAGGGCCGCACCACGACGGGCAGCCCGCCCAGCTCCTGCGTGATTTCCTTGGCTTCGAGCAGGCTCTTGGCGACGCGGCTGCGGGCCTGGTCGATGCCGATGCGCTCCATGAGGTCGCGGAACTGCTGGCGGTCCTCGGTGATGTGGATGGCGTCGATGTCCACGCCGATGATGTCCACGCCGGCTTTGGCCCAGAAGCCCTCCTCGTGGAGGGTTTGAGCCAGGTTGAGCGCCGTCTGGCCGCCCATGGTCGGCAGCACCGCGTCGGGGCGCTCCTTCTCGACGATGCGGCGGATCGAACGGGGGGTAAGCTCCTCCAGGTATACGCGGTCGGCCGTCATCGGGTCGGTCATGATGGTGGCCGGGTTCGAGTTGACGAGCACCACCTCGTAGCCTTCACGCCGCAGCGAGCGGCTGGCTTGGGTGCCGGAATAATCGAACTCGCAGGCCTGACCGATGATGATGGGGCCGGACCCGATGAGCAAAATCTTGTGTATGTCGGTGCGTTTGGGCATTGTTGCGTGGGGTGTGAGCCGCGGCCCCGGAGCCGGGGCAGCAGTGGGCGCAGAAAGCTCAGGCGGCGACGACCTTGACGGGGGCCGTGCGCATGGGAACGCCCTTGACGCGGGCGATCTCGTGCAGGAACTCGTTGAACAGGTAGTGGCTGTCGTGCGGGCCGGGCGAGGCTTCGGGGTGGTACTGCACGCACAAGCCCGTGAACTGCTTGAAGCGCAGGCCCTCTACGGTGCGGTCGTTCAGGTTGACGTGCGTCACCTCGGCTATGTCCTCCGCAATGGAATCCGGGTTGACTGCGAAGCCGTGGTTCTGCGTGGTCACCTCGACGTGGCCGAGGCGCAGGTTCTTGACCGGGTGGTTGGCGCCGCGGTGCCCGACGTACATCTTGTACACGTCGAAGCCGGCGGCCAGCGACATGAGCTGATGCCCGAGGCAGATGCCGAACATCGGCAGGCCGACGCCCATGGCGGCGCGCACCGTCTCGACGGCGCCGGGCATGGCGCGCGGGTCGCCGGGGCCGTTCGAGAAGAAAAGGCCGTCGGGCTTCCACGCCAGCACGTCGGCCAGCGGCGTGGCGGCGGGGAACACGCGCACATGGCACTCGCGCAGGGCGAACGAGCGCAGGATGTTGAGCTTGACGCCGTAGTCGTAGACGGCGATGCGCGCGCCCCGGCCCTCGGAGTAGTCGTAGGGCTTGGCCGAGGTGACCTTCGAGGCCAGTTCCAGGCCGTCCATCGAGGGCCAGTTGCGCGCTTTCTCGACCAGGCTCTCCTCGTCGAGGTCGGTGGCCGAAATGACGGCGTTCATGACGCCCTTGGCCCGCACGCGCCGCACGAGGCTGCGGGTATCGACGCCCGAGATGCCGACGAGATTATGCGCCGCCATGAACCGCTCCAGCGAATCGTCGGCGTGCTGGTTCGAGTAGCGGTTTGCAAAGGCGCGCACCACGAAGCCGGCGATCATGGGCGTGCGCGCCTCCATGTCGGCGTCCGTGGCGCCGTAGTTGCCGATGTGGGGGTAGGTCATCATCATGATCTGACCGAAGTAGCTCGGGTCGGTCATGATTTCCTGATAGCCGAACATGCTCGTGTTGAAGCACAACTCGCCGCCGGTCTCGCCGCGGCGCCCGATGGCATATCCCCGCACCACGGTTCCGTCGGCGAGGGCCATTTTGCAAACTGTGGGTTTCTGCTGCGTCATATTCGTTGTGTTTAGCCTGCCGAGGCGCTTCTTACGGGTATAAAAAAACCCTCCCAGCAACCGTGGGAAGGTTTATCGCGGGGAAGCGCCCCGGCAATCGAAGTATGCGTGGTAATAGGTTCCCGATTTCAATGCGTTCCGGCGCTACGCGTCCTCAGCTCACCGTTTTTCTCTCGGGGGTCGAAATTACGAAATGCTTGCCGAACAAACAAGCCTAAAGACGCCCCCGCCTTTGTTCTCAAGCCTTTTGCCCCGGCGGGCGTCAGTTCCGGCGGGGCAGGTCCACCCAGCGCGCGTCCTCCACGTCGAGGCGCGGGCGCGGCGGCGCGGCGGCCGGGGGGCGCGGCTCGAACTGCCGGGGCGGCGGCTCCGGGCGCGGCGCGGGGGGGGCCGCCTCACGCCACATGGCCGCCGCGAGCCGCAGCACGGTCCGCAGCACGAAATACAGCAGGACGGTAAAAAGTAAAAGCTTGAAGACCATATGCTTGCGCCGGGATAGCTTCCACCGAAAACGGATCGGTCTGCTTATACGCGCGCCGTGCGCGGAAGATTGCAGCCGCCTTGGGTATTCGCCCGGAATGCACACAACCCGATGGAACGCGCACGGCCGGGCGCTCTCAGCGGCGCACGTGCACCTGCATGGCGCTGGTCACACCCGAGAAGGCGCGCCAGTCGCCGCCCGGCAGATGGGCGCGCAGGCGCTCGACGATCCGCCCGACGATGAACTGCTCGGTCTCGAAGTGGCCCGCGTCGATGAAGGCGATGCGGGCGGCGCCCCGGGGGTCGAGCGCGTCGAAGTAGGCATGGTACTTCACGTCGGCGGTGACGAAGGCGTCGGCGCCGGCGCGCACGGCGTCGGGCAGCAGTTCGGAGGCGCTGCCGCCGGCGACGGCCACGCGCGCCACCGGGCGCCCGAGGGGTCCGGAATAGCGCACGGCGGGCGTATGCAGGCGGGCGCAGACGTGGTCGAGGAAGCCGGAGAGCGGCATCGGCTCGGGCAGGCGACCCACTACGCCTAGCCCGAAGCGGGTGTGCGGCTGCCCGACGGGGTACACGTCCCAGGCGGGTTCTTCGTAGGGGTGCGCCGCGCGCAACGCGCCGAGCACGGCCGGGAGCTGCCACCGGTCCACGAGCACCTCCAGGCGCGCCTCGGCGGCGGTTTCGGGGCCGCCGCCCGCCGTCCCGAGGAACGGGGCGGCGTCGGCGCCGGGGGTGAAGTAGCCCGCGCCCTCCCCCACGAACGCGCACGCCTCGTAGGCGCCGATGCGCCCGGCGCCCGCCCCGGCCAGGGCGAGGCGCACGGCCTCCAGGTGCGTCCGGGGCACGAACGTCACGAGCTTGCGCACGGCGTCCGCGAGGGGCTGGAGCAGGCGCGCGTCCTCCAGGCCCAGGGCGTCGGCAAGCGCGTACGAGACGCCGCCGGGCGCGAGGTCGAGGTTGGTATGGGCCACGTACAGGGCGATGCCTTCGCGGGCCAGGCGCAGGGCAAGGGCGCTTGGCGCCTCCGCGTCGGTGAGCTGCCGCAGCGGGCGGAACAGCAGCGGGTGATGCGCCACGATCAGCTCGGCGCCGACGCCGGCGGCCTCCTCGGCGACGGCGGGCGTCGCGTCGAGGCAGACGAGGGCGCGCGAGACCGGAGCCTCGGCCGCGCCGACCTGAAGGCCGACGTTGTCGTAGGAGAGCGCCGCGCCCGGCGGCGCCCACTGCTCGATGACGCGGGCGACGTGCCCGACGGTCGCGGGAGAAGATGCGTGCATAGGTTTACAGGATGGAGGCGTCCGGCGACTCGGCGCGCTGCGCTGCTTCGATGCCCTGCTGCTCGTCTACGCGCCCGAGCAGCCACGCCCCGACAAGAAAAAACCCGATGACGACGGCCACCCCGGCCCGCTGCGAGGCGAAGGCGCGGGTCGCCAGACCCAGCAGCACCGGCCCTAGGAACGCCGTAGCTTTGCCCGAAAAAGAAAAGAAGCCGTAGAACTCGTTTTTGTGGCGCTCAGGGAGCATCCGCCCCAGGAGCGAGCGGCTCGCGGACTGGTTCGGCCCGGCCAGAAGCCCCACCAGCAGACCCGCCGCCCAGAACCAGCCGGCGGAGGGAGCCGCCACGGCGACGGCGACGGCTAGGGCCAGCCCAGCCAGGGTGATCAGAATGGTGCGCTTGCCGCCGAGGCGGTCGTCGAGGAAGCCGAAGGCGTAAGCCCCCGCGCCGGCGGCCACGTTCAGGGCAATGCCGAAGATCATGATATCCTGGAAGCTAAACCCGAACGTGCCCGCCGCATAGATGCCGCCGAAGGCAAAAATGGTGACGATACCGTCGTTGTAGACGAGGCGGGCCAGCAGCAGCCGGAAGATCTGCCGGTGGCGCCGGATGTCCCGGAACGTGCCGGCGAGCTGCCGCCCAGCCCCGGCGACGATAGCGCCGAAGGGCGGACGCACAGCCGGGCGGCGCTCGCGCAGCACGAGGAACAGCGGCAGGCTGAACAAGGCGAACCAGGCGGCCACGAGCAGGTTCGTGGCGCGGATGTTCTGGCCGGCCTCCTTCGAGAAGCCGAAGGCGGGGGCCTCCGGGTAGACGAACAGCACGAGCGCCAGGCCGAGGCACAGCATCCCGCCCAGGTAGCCCGTCGCCCAGCCCATGCCCGAGACGCGCCCGATGTGCTCCGGGGGGGCGATCTCCGGCAGATAGGCGTTGTAGAACACCTCGGCCAGCTCGAAGGCGATGTTGGCCGCCACGAAGAGCGCAAGCGCCGCCCCCACCTGGCCGGGCTGCACCCAGTACAGGGCGGCGGTGCATCCTACGCATACCACGGCCGAGGCCGCGAGGAAACGTTTGCGCAGGCCGCCCCGGTCGGCGACGGCGCCCAGGAAGGGAGAGAGCAGCGCCACCCCGACCGCGCCGGCCGCTATCGCCCGCGACCACAGCTCGGCCCCGACGATCTCATCGGAGGCGATGGCCTGGGTGAAGTACGTGGCGTAGATGAACGTCACGACGAGCGTCGTGAAGGCAGAGTTGGCAAAGTCGAAGAGCGACCACGCGGCGACGGCGAGGCGGTTGTAGGACGTATCGTGAGCCACGCGCGCGCCCCTCCGGGGCTGCCTTTTGAAGGTCAGCGGAAGGCGGGAATGTACGACGCGCGCCCGGCAATAGCGCCGGGAGGCTTACGCCGCCGTGTGGTAGGCGACGAGTTCCTTCAGGCCCAGCTCGGAGGCGGCCGGCGGCGCGGCGCCCCACGGGCTCCAGCGCAGATGCTCCTCCAGCCGGAGCCGCCAGCGGTGCGGCTGGTGCAGGCACACGGCCAGGGCGCGCCCGTCCTCCAGGTGCAGCGTGGTAGGACCGTCGGCGCCGGCGGCAGGCCAGGCGATGCGGCGGACTTCGCGCAGGCAGATGGTTTCGCGGAACAAGCCGCGCCCGCCCCAGCCCGAAAGCTCGATGCGATCCGGGAAAAGCCGCGCGCGGGCGTATACCAGCAGCGCGCCGGGCAGCGAGAACCCGGTCGTCAGCAGCACGACCTTATGCAGATATTTGTCCGGCAGTTCCATGGCGCCATGTCCTGCAAACCCTGTACCCCGCGCGCAGACCCTCCGCGCGCGCCGGCGGGCGGCGGAAAGCCGCGCCCCGGTTGCCCTAGTAGTACGCGCAAAATCAGATACTTACTCGCCCCGCTCCTATATGTATACAGATCGTCACCAGGGCGGCGCGCGTGTCTACCCGGTTGGACGCGCCGCCGCCGATGCAGGACGAGCGGCGGGCCGGGCGAAAGACGCAGAGGCCGCCTCCGCTATTCCACCGGCAGCCCCTCCATGCGCATGATTTCCAGCGCGTTGGTCGTCGGCGAGGGGCCGGGGAGCAGGCGGTACGCAAAGCGCATGCGCCCCGCGTCGATGGTTTCGCGGAAGTGCGCGTTGCGCAGTCCGGGCAGTTCGTCGGCCAGGCGCACCAGCTCCAGATCGTGCGTGGAGATGAGGCCCGCGCCGCGCCCTCCGGCCAGGGCGCGCACGTAGCTGCGGCTGCCGATGAGGCGTTCGCGGTTGTTGGTGCCGCGAAAGATCTCGTCGATCAGAAAAAAAAGCGGCGGCCCCTCCGGCGCCCGCAGCGCTCCGAGCAGCGCCTTGAGGCGGCGCACCTCGGCGTAGAAATACGAGATGCCATCCACCACCGAGTCGCTCACGTCGATGCAGGTAAACAGGCGGAGCGGCTGCGCGCGCAGGCAGCGCGCCGGGACGGGCGCCCCGGCGTAGGCCAGCGCAAGGCCCACCCCGACGGTGCGCAGGAACGTGCTTTTGCCGGACATGTTCGAGCCGGTCACGAGCAGCATTTCGCCGGGGCGCTCCAGGCGCAGATCGTTCGGGACGGGCGCCGGCAGAAGCGGATGCGCGAGCGCTTCGGCCTCGAAAAGGGGCGCGCCGGGGGCGGCGCTGACCTCGGGAAAGACGGCGTCGGGGCGGCGCTCGGCGAAGTCGGCCAGGGCGGCGTAGGCTTCCAGCTCGGTCCACACCTCCAGCCACGCGGGCAGCAGCCTGCCGAGGGCGCGCTTGAAGCGGTTCAGGCGGTGCATGAAGAAAAGGTCCCACGGCCCGAGCGCGTTCAGGACGATCCAGACGGGTTCGCTGCGCTGCACCGTAGCGGCCAGCAGCAGCCGGTTGAGGCGTCCGAGAAAGCGGGAGGGCGCCGAGGCGGGCGCGCGCAGCGGCGCGCAGAGCCCGGCCAGCGGCGCCTCGGGGCGGAGCGGATAACGCTCCAGGAAAAGCAGCACGGCGCGCAGCGGAGCCAGCGAATCGAGCAGGTGGTCCGCCTGTTCGAAAAGGTGGCGGTACGCCTTGCCCTGCATCACGTAGAGGAATACGTAGGCGAGGAACGTGTAGACCCACCACGGCGGCAGCAACCCGAGCGCCCAGCCGCCGAAGAGCGCGGCGTTGGCGGCGGCCAGCAGTCCCAAGGCGGCCAGCAGGCGTCCGAGGCGGGGAGGCTCCCGGGCCAGCCAGGCGAGCAGGCGCGCGCTTTCCCAGCGGTGCGCGGCGGCCCGCGCCGCCTCCGCCGAGAGCAGCCGCAGCCGCGCGCGCAGCAGCGAACGCGGCGCCAGGTCCCGTACGACAGCCTGCCGGCGGGCGAGGGCGTCGAGCGGGGGCGCGCCGCCGAGCAGCCAGGCCCGCAGGCGGCGGCTGCCTTCCTCGGAGACGGTGGTGTCGAGCAGGTGGTGCAGCGAGCGCCCCCCGACGAGGTTGAGGCCGCGCGCGAAGGGGTGCGCCTCCACTTCGTCGGCGGCAAAGGGAGCGGCGGGAGGCAGGGCCTCCCAGTCCAGCCGCCCCCGCGCGAGGTGGTCCGCGCGGAGGTCGCGCCACCGC
>CBDTTW010000128.1:0-8772 GCA_965363675.1 uncultured Rhodothermaceae bacterium | reverse complement strand
AACGCATTGGGAATGCGCTTAAGACGGCGTAACGCTTAAGACGGCGTAACCGGCAAAGCTGCATACGGCAATGCCTTGCGCGGGCGTGTGTTGTGGATGTACCATAGGAGCATCACCGGACGGCCGCGGCCCTATGCTTGACTTTCTTCAGCTTCAGCAGCAGTTCTCAGGGTTCGGGGCGTACCAGGTGCAGACGCTCGCCGCCGACCGGGGCCGCCTCCAGCGCGCCCTCGAAGCGTACCACGCCTGCGACTCCGCCTGGGAATCCCTCGCCGAGCGCGTCCAGGAGGCGCGCGGCCAGACGCTTGCCGCCGCGCCGCTCGGGCGCCTCGGCGCGCATGCCGATGCCGGCACGCGCCCGACGCCGCTGACGCTCGTAGCCACCGACGGCTCGCAGATCTACCCCGACCGCCATGTCGAGCCGGCCTGCTTCCTGCTCAACATCAGCCGCATCGCCTTTCACTACGGCACCACCGAGCGCCCCCTCATCGAGGCCGTCCCTTACTTCCGCTACCGCGACGATGACCTCGGGGACCTGGCCGGGGCGGAACTCGAATCGGCCACCGTCGAGGTGATCTCAGCCCTGCGCGACGAGCTGGAGCTGAAGCAGCTTTTCGAGACGGCCCAAGCCGTCCGGCAAGCCGGGCGCATCGTCGTGGCAATGGCCGACGGCACGCTCATCCGGTGGATGGTGCGCAACATCGGCAACCGCGACCTGGAGGCGCGCCTCATCGCCGCCTACACGCGCACCCTGGCTGCCTTCCGCGAGGCGCGCATCCCCGTGTGCTCGTACATCAGCATGCCCGGCAGCACCGAGGTCGTCAACCTGCTGCGCCTGTTCCTGGGCGAAGCCGACGACGCGCCGGAGGACGAGCGCCTGGCGGGCCTGACCGACCGCAAGCTCTTCGAGCGCCTGCTCCGCCCCGGTCAGCGCTCGGCGCTCTACGAATCGTCCTCCAAGATCCAGCGCGAGTACGGCGCCGACCGCATCTGCGCGTTCTACGTCCACGCCGCCACGGGCGGGCGCTCCGCCGAAATCGGCCGCGTCGAAACGCCGCGCTGGGTGGCCCACGATCCGGCGCTCGTGGACCTGGTGCACGCCGTCGTCGTCTCGGAGTGCGACAAGGGCGGCGGCTACCCGCTCGTGCTCTCCGAAGCCCACGAGCGCGCCGTCGTACGGGCCGGCGAGCGCGCGGTGTTCTACGACATGGTCGGGCGCGCCATGAACCGCGAGCGCCTGCCGGAGGCCGGCTCGCGCAAGGCCGCTGCGAAGCGCGCCCCCCGCATCTGAGGCCGCCCCCGTGCGCGAAGTTTCGGCGCAGATGTCCGCTCCGGCGGCGCCCTGCGCGTAGATTATTCGCAAAAGTCCGTGGGCGCTGCGCCCCGGGCCTGCCCTCTCCACCTTTGCGCCGGGCCGCTCCGGCGATCCCATTATGATGGCCGCCGATCATCTGGCCGAAGTCGTCGAGTCGAGCACGTGCCGCTTCGTAGCCGAAGCGCGGCGGGAGGCCCCGCTGCCGGCCTTCGGGGCGTGGGTGCGCGTGCCCACCGCCCAAAGCGGCGAGGTGCTGGCCGTCGTGAGCAGCATCGAGATGGGCAGCATCGAGCCGGGCCGCCGCGCCGTGGCCCTGGGCCGCACCGGCGACGAGCTGCGCCGCGAGATGCCGCACGTGTTCGAGCTGCTGCGCACCACCTTCACCGCCGAGGTCCTCGCGCACCGCACCCCCGAGGGACGGCTGCGCCAGACGCTCCCCTCCTACCCGCCGGCCATCCACGACTTCGTGTACGCCTGCCCCGACGACAAGGTGTGCACCCTCGCCGAGCCCTACGACTACCTGCGCACGCTCATCCGGGGGTGCGCCCCCGAAGTCCCCATCGACGACCTGGTGGTGGCCGTCGTCGGGCGGCTCGTGGAAGCCTCGGCGCCCTCCGAGCGCGAGGCCCGGACGGTGGCGGCCTGCCGCGCCCTGAGCCGCCTCATGAACGACGACCACGAGCGCCTGCAATCCATCCTGCGGCGGCTATAGCCCCGGCCGGCGGGGCGGCTCCAGGATCGTCCCGAGACGCACCGGCAGCAGCAGGTCCACGCGGCGGCGGCCGAGGATGGCCGTGGGCGTCAGCTCGACGAACCAGGTGCGGCGGGCCCCCGGGCGCACCCACCCGAGGCCCGCGTGCAGCGTGGCCCCGCTGTTGGTGGGCCGGAGCATAAACGGGAAGTACCCCCCGATGCCCCCGACGAGGTACGGAAGCGGCCGCTCCAGCGGCGCCGGCAGCGTGATGATGACCGACACCTGCGGCTCGAAGGCGGCGGCGCCGGCCGTGTAGGCGGCCATGCCGAGGTCGATGGCGAACGAGAGGTCGGCCGAGAGCGGCGCCGAGGCGCGCGCCCACAGCCCCGCCCCGAGCCCGTCGGCGGTGTTGGCGGCCAGCCCCGCGCCCACGCCGAAGCGGCTGCTGGGCCTCGGGTCGGCCTCCTGCCGGGCGGCGGCCGGGCGCGCCGCAAGGGCCGCCAGCAGCAGGCCGCAAATCAGCAGTCTCATGGAGGAAAAGGCAGATGGGTGCATGCCCGGCAAGATACGGCGCCCGCCCGCGCGCCCGGCGGCGCTTTGTGCGTACCTTGCAGGCGACCTCCGCGCCCCCCGAAACGCCTTCTCCGGAGCCGCCCATGCCGTTCGAACCGCTGGACTACTACTGCCTCGACGAACTGCTCACCGACGAGGAGCGCGCCGCCCGCGACCGCACGCGCGCCTTCGTGACGGCCGAGGTCGAGCCCATCATCGAGGCGCACGCCCAGGCGTGCACGTTCCCGCGCGCCCTGGCCGCCCGCTTCGGCGCGCTGGGCCTGCTCGGCCCGACGATCCCCGTGGAGTACGGCGGCGGCGGCCTCTCCAGCATCGCCTACGGCCTGATGATGCAGGAGATCGAGCGCGGCGACACCGGCCTGCGCTCGTTCTGCTCGGTGCAGGGCTCGCTCGTCATGCACCCCATCCACCGCTACGGCAGCGAGGAGCAGAAACGGCGCTGGCTGCCGGCGCTCGCGCGGGCCGAGGCCATCGGGTGCTTCGCCCTGACCGAGCCCGAACACGGCTCCGACCCCGCCGCCCTCGAAACGCGCGCCCGCCGCGACGGCGACGGCTACGTGCTCAGCGGCCACAAGCGCTGGAGCACCAACGCCTCCGAGGGCGACGTGTGCGTGGTGTGGGCGCGCACCGACGAGGGCGAAATCGCCGGCTTCCTCGTCGAGCTCGACCGCCCCGGCGTCTCGGCGCCCCGCATCGGCGACAAGTGGTCGCTGCGGGCAGCCATCACCTCGGAGGTGCTTTTCGACGAGGTGCGCCTGCCCGCCGAGGCGCGCCTGCCGCACGCCCACGGCCTCGGCGCAGCGCTCTCGTGCCTGACCCAGGCCCGCTACGGCATCGCGTGGGGCGTCATCGGGGCCGCCATGAGCTGCTACGACGCCGCCCTGGGGCTGGCGCGCACCCGCCGGCAGTTCGGCCGCCCCATCGGCGGCTTCCAGCTCATCCAGGAGCGCCTGGCCGACATGGTCACCGAGATCACGCGCGCCCAACTGCTGGCCTGGCGCCTCGGCCGCCTCAAGGACGCCGGCGCCATGCGCCCCGCCCAGGTCTCGCTCGCTAAGCGCGACAACGTGCGCATGGCCCTTGCCGTGGCGCACTCGGCGCGCCAGGTGCTCGGCGGCAACGGCGTGCTCGGCATGTACCCCGTCATGCGGCACCTGATGAACCTGGAGTCGGTCGTCACCTACGAAGGCACCCACGAGATCCACACCCTCATCCTCGGGCACGACGTGACGGGCCTCGACGCCTTCCGCTGAAAAGCGGCGCGTAACTTCCTCGGAGCTGGGGCGTATCAAAAAAAGACCTCCCCTCACCTTTCCCGAAAGGCCATGACCCCGGTCATCATCGTCGCCATCGTTTTCGTATTCACGCTTTCCATCGTCCGCATGGGCCTGGCCCACGAAAAGGAAAAAATGGCGATCAAGTACGGCCGCAAGGAAAGCGGCGGCGCAGACCGCAGCATGACGACCTCCGAACTGGAGGACATGATCCGCCGCGCCGTCGAAGAAGCCACCGGCGACATGCAGGAGCGCCTCGCGCAGATGGAACGTCGCCTGGCCCGCCTGGCCGCCGCCGACGCGCCCGAAGGGCCGCTGCTCGACCTGGACGCGGACTACGCCCCCGATCTCGACCGCCTGCCTGAAGAGCCGCCCGCCGCCGCCCGCGCCTCCCGGCGCGTGCACTGACCCCCCCCGAAGCATCCTTCAACCTGAGCGCCCGCCATGCCCGAAGAAATCGTATTCTTGACCGTGTCAGGCATGGTCCTGACGGCCACCGTCCTCATCGCCATCATGCGCACCATCGGCAAGGTGACCACGGCCCGCCTGGCGGCGCAGCAGACCCGGGAGGGCCTGCCCGCCGGAGAGCTGCGGCATCTGATCAGCGGAGCCGTCCGCGAGGCCGTGGCCCCGATGGAAGCCCGCCTGGAGCGCATCGAAACGGCGCTCGGCGGGGCTGCGCCCGGCGCCGAACCGGCGCGCCGCCTGGCCCCGCTCGACGACGCCGACCCGTACCTGCTCGCCGAGGCCGAGGAGCCGCACCGCGTGCGTACGCGCGCCGGGCGGTAACCCCGCCGGAAAACTTGTTGGGCCGCGCATCTTGCGTATTGCGGCGCCGGAGTGCACCTTAGGGGACTTCCACACACCCCGGGTAATGCGCCATGCGTCTGCTTGCCTTTCTGCTGTGCGGCCTCGCCGCTGCGTGCTCTGCCGCCGCGCAGGAGCGCCTCATCGTCCGGCTCGACCCCGCCTTCGACCGCCTCGTGCCGCCGGGGGCCGAGATCGAGCAAATCGCCACCGGGTTCGAGTGGAGCGAAGGCCCCGTCTGGATCGGGTCGCAGGGCTATCTGCTTTTCTCCGACATCCCGCGCAACACCATCTACCGCTGGAGCGAGCGCGGCGGGCTGAGCGTGTTCATGCGCCCCGCCGGCTACAACGGCGCCACGCCCCCCGGCGACGAGCTGGGCACGAACGGGCTGCTGCGCTATCCCGGCGAAGGGCCGTACCTCGTCGCGTGCGACCACGGCAACCGCGCCATCGTGCGCATCGACACGGTCAAGTTCACGCGCGAAGTCCTCGCTGAGCGCTACGACGGCAAGCGCCTGAGCAGCCCCAACGACGCCGCCTACCACTCCGGCGGGGCGCTCTACTTCACCGACCCGCCCTACGGCCTGAAGGGCGTGGGCCAGAGCCCGCTCAAGGAGCAAGAGGTCAACGGCGTCTACCGGCTCGCCCCGGACGGCGCGCTCACGCGGGTGACCGACGTGATGACGTACCCCAACGGGCTCGCCTTCTCGCCGGACGAGAAAACGCTGTACGTGGCGCAGTCCGACGGCGCCCGGCCGATCATCCGGGCCTTCGACGTGCAGCCCGACGGCAGCCTGGCGGGCGGGCGCGTCTTCTTCGACGGCGCGGCCCTACGCGACGCCGGCAAGCGCGGCGCCCCCGACGGCCTGAAAGTCGATGCCGAGGGCAACGTCTGGACGACGGGGCCGGGCGGGGTGCTCGTGATCAGCCCTGAGGGCAAGCACCTGGGCTCCATCGAGACGGGAGCGGCCACGTCCAACTGCGCCTGGGGCGACGACGGCTCGACGCTCTACATCACCGCCGACATGCACCTGCTCCGGGTGCGCACACGCGCGCGCGGCCTGATGCGCTAGACCCCGCCGCCGCAGCCGAGGGTCCCCCACTTCGCGGCTCACCCCCTACAGGTATCCTCTCATGCAGGAATCGGCTTGCCCGGACGCCACGGACGCGTTGCGGGCTTACTTCGACGCGGCGCCGGAGGCGGTGCTGCTCTGCCGAGGCGCCGAGGCGACGGCGGCGAGCGCCGCCGCCCGCAAGCTGCTGACGCCGCCGGGCGCTCTGCCGGCCCCGCTCGCGGCGCTCTTCGCCGGCCCCGACGCCGAGCGGCTCGGGGCGCGCCTGGCCGGGGGCGCGCCGCCCGCCGAGGGCGTGGTGCGTCTCGAAAGCGCCCTGCCGGACGGCCCGGGTCCCTGGGAGGCGCGGGTGCGGCTGCTCGACGCAGCAGCCCTCGTGTTCAGCCTCACCCTGGAGCCCGCGCCGCCCGGCGTCGCCGGCTTCGTCGAGGGGCTGCCGGAGGCCGCGCTGGCCGTCGGCGAGGACGGGCGCATCTGCGCCTGCAACGCCGAGGCGCGCCGCCTGCTCGGCGCCGCCGACGCCTCGGCGCTCCTGGGCCGCCCGTACAGCCGCTGGCTGCCCACGCTGCCGCCGCCGGGGGACTGGGCCGCCGCCGAGGTGCGCCCCACCGACCGGCAGCGCCCGCCCCTCGTCACCGATGTCCGGGTGGGGCGCATCGACGGGGGCCTGCGCTTGGTCACCCTGCGCGGCGGCGGCTCCCGAGGCCCGCTCGGGGCGCTGGGCCAGACCGAGGCGCTGTTCCGAAACGTGTTCCAGAGCGCCGGATCGTGGCTGTGCATCTTCGACCCCGAGGGCGCCATCGTCGAGGGCAACGCCGCCATGGCGCACGCCCTCGGCGCCCCGCCGGCGGCCTTGCACGGCATGCGTCTGGAGCAGCTCGTGCACCCGGACCATGCCGCCGCCACGCGCCAAGCCTTCGCGCGGCTGGTGCAGGGCAAGGTCGCCGCCCAGGAACTCGAAGGCTGCTACGTCACGGGGCGCGGCGGCCTGCTCTGGGGCAGCCTGCACCTCTCGGCCATCCGCGACGGCGCCGGGCGCACCGCCTGCGTCGTCGGGCAGATCGTGGACCTGACGGTGCAGAAGGAAGCCATCGACGCGCTCCGCGAAAGCGAACAGCGCTTCCGCCTGCTGGCCGAAAACGCCCGCGACGTGGTGTACCGCTACCGCCTCACGCCCACGCCCGGCTTCGACTACGTCAGCCCCTCGGCCGCCGAGGTGTCGGGCTACACCCCGGAGGAACTCTACGCCGACCCCGGCCTGCCCTACAAGCTCGTCCACCCCGACGACCTGGCCGCCTTCGCGGCCGTCATGGCGCCGGCGCCGGGGCGAAGCCTGATGCTGGAGACGCGCTGGCTGCGGAAAGACGGGCGCCAAATCTGGGTCGAGGAGCGCTTCAGCCAGATCCTCGACGACGCCGGGAACGTCGTCGCCTTCGAGGGCATCGCCCGCGACGTCTCGGAGCGCAAAGCGGACGAGGAAAAGGTCCGCCGGTTCGGGGCGCGCTACCAGGCGTTCTCGCAACTGCTGGGCGCCTACGGCTTCGCCTACGTGCTGCATCCGGACGGCCGCCGCGAATACGAGTGGGTCACGGAAGGCTGCTGCGACGTGTTCGGCCGCCCGCCGGAGGAGATGCTGCGCCTGGACTGGGTCTCCACGGTGTATCCGGAGGACCTGGATGCGTTCTCCGCCTATGCCGGCGCCATCGGGCGCGGCGAAAAGGCCGTCGCGCAGTTCCGGATCGTCAGGGCCGAGGGCGCCGTACGCTGGGTGCATGCCGTGAGCGTGCCGCACCCGCTCGCCGAGGGCGGCCTGTATTACGTGACCGGAGCGGGCCAGGACATCACGCCGCAGAAGCAAACCGAACGCGACCTCGTCGAGGCCAAGGAGGAGGCCGAACACGCCAACCGCGCCAAGGATGTGTTCCTGGCGAACATGAGCCACGAGGTGCGCACCCCGCTTACGGCCATCATCGGCTTCGCGGATTTGCTCGCCGGCGAAGTCGAGGGCGAGGCGGCGCAGTTTGCCCACCTGATCCGGGGCGCCGGCGAGCGCCTCATGGAAACGCTCAACTCGGTGCTCGACCTGGCGCAGCTACGGGGGCGCAAGCTCACGCTCAAGCCCGAGCGCGTTTTGCTCGCCGAGGAAGCCGAGGCGTGCCTGGCGCTGTTGCGCCCTCGCGCCGAGGCGCGCGGCCTGCGGCTGCGCTTCGAAGCCGCCCCGGAGGCGCCGCCGGTCATCGTCACGGACCGCGCCGCCCTGCACCGCGTGCTGACCAACCTGGTCACGAACGCCGTCAAGTTCACCGAGGACGGCGAGGTGGCCGTGGCGCTCCGCGCCGACGGCGGCGGGGGCGGCGTGGCGCTGGAGGTCGCCGACACGGGCATCGGCATCTCCGAAGCCTTTTTGCCCAAGGTATTCGAGGAGTTTCAGCAGGAGTCGAGCGGTATGGCGCGCAGCTTCGAGGGCAACGGGCTGGGGCTCGCCATCACGCAGCGCCTCGTCGGGCTGATGGGGGGCGCCATCCGCGTCCGAAGCACGCTGGGCGTGGGCACAGTCTTTACGGTGCAGCTTCCGGCCTCGCTGTAAACCAAAAGCGGGGCCGCCGGTGAAGGCGGCCCCGCTTAGGCAGGAGTGCAGCACGCGCCCCAGGGCGCAGGCGTTTAGTTCTGCTGCGTGCGCAGGTGGGCCTGCGCCGCCGTCAGGCGTGCAATCGGCACGCGGAACGGCGAGCACGAGACGTAGTTCATGCCGGCCTCGAAGAAGAACGTGACGGACGAAGGTTCGCCGCCATGCTCGCCGCAGATGCCGATCTTGATGTCCGGGCGCGTGGCGCGGCCGCGCTCGATGCCGAGCTTGACCATCTGCCCGACGCCCTTCTGGTCGAGCGCCTGGAACGGATCGTCCGGCAGCACCTTGTGCTCGACGTAGTACGGCAGGAACTTGCCGGCGTCGTCGCGGCTGTAGCCGAAGGTCATCTGCGTCAGGTCGTTCGTGCCGAAGGAGAAGAACTCGGCCTCCTGCGCGATCTCGTCGGC
>CBDTTW010000127.1:0-8860 GCA_965363675.1 uncultured Rhodothermaceae bacterium | reverse complement strand
GACCGCCTTCAAGGGCGATGCCGGGCCGCTGGTCCCACGCAACGCCGAAAGCCGGCTCGGCCCAGGCAGAGGACGAGGGCTCCAGGCGGACGCCGCCGAGCGCTTCCTGGCTGAAGGCGCGGCTCTGGCTGAACCACGCCGAGCGCCCGCGCACGAACAGCCCCGCCCCCTGCCCCACCGGCCGGTCGAGGCGCCAGGCGAGCTGGTTTTCGTCCCGAAAGTTGATCCGGTCGGAAAAGAGAATGAATGCGTCGGAGAGGAAGCGGTCGCGGAGCGCCAGGCGGTAGGGGCCGATCTGCTCGTCGAGGGTGAGCCCTGCGGACCAGCGGTAGCGGTTCACGTCGCGTTCGAGACCGGTCGTGAGGGCGCTGCGCTCCTGGGCGTGGGCCGGCGCGAGCGCGCACAGCAGCAGCAACGCGGCGGCGACCCGCCGGCAGGCGGCGGCCATGCCTCAGCCGGGAGGCCAGCCCAGCGCGCGGCCTCCGAGCAGGTGCAGGTGCAAATGGTCCACGGACTGCCCGCCGTCCGGGCCGCAGTTGAAGACCGTGCGGTAGCCGCGCGCCAGGCCCTCGCGGGCCGCGAGCGTGCTTGCGACGACGAACAGATGCCCGATAAGGCCCGCGTCGGCCTCGACGAGCGCCTCCAGGCTCGGGATGCGGCGGCGCGGCACGATGAGCAGGTGCGTCGGAGCCTGAGGGTTGATGTCGCGCAGGGCCAGGCAGTGCTCGTCCTCGAACACGATGTCGGCGGGGATTTCCCGGTCGGCGATTTTCTCGAAGAGGGACTTTTGCGCCATGAGGATGTCGGGCAAGTCGGCGGGAAGCAGGCGTGCTGCAATATACAGCCTGCAACCGCAGCGCCCGCGCGGGCCGCGCATTTGGCCCCGGCGGCGCCCCGGAACGGCGGGCGCGGGCGGTCGTTCTAAGCACCCCTGCCCTGCAAGCCCCCGCCCGATTATGCCGAGAGTTTACGTGACCCGCAAGGCGCGCTTCAACGCGGCGCACCGGCTCGACAACCCGCGCCGCGACGCCGACTGGAACCGGGAGACCTTCGGAAAATGCAACAGCCCCAACTGGCACGGCCATAACTACGTGCTGGAAGTGACCGTAGCCGGGGAGCCGGACCCGGAGACCGGGTACGTGATCGACCTGGGCCTGCTGCAGGCGCTCATCGAGGAGCGCATCCTGGAGCCGTGCGACCACGCCAACCTGAACCTGGACGTGGACTTCCTGCAAGGCATCCTGCCGACTACGGAGAACCTGGCGGCGGCCTTCTGGCGGCGCCTGGCCGACGCGCTGCCCTCCGGAGAGCTGCACGCCGTCCGGCTGTACGAGACCGAGCACAACATGGCCGAATACCGCGGCGAATAACCCTGTAAAACCCCGACTGCCCTTGAATCCCCGCGACACGCTTCAGCCGGGCGCCTACCTGCGCACCGACCAGTACGACGATCACCGGACGGAGGTCGTCTCCGACTTGGTCCGCCGGATCATCGAGACGATGGGCGAAGACCCCGACCGCGAGGGGCTCGTCAAAACGCCGGAGCGCGTGGCGAAGGCGTACCAGTTCCTGCTGCACGGCTACGACCTCGACCCGCACGAGATTTTGCGCTCGGCGCTTTTCACGGAGGATTACTCCGAGATGATCATCGTCAAAGACATCGAGGTGTATTCGTTGTGCGAGCACCACATGCTGCCGTTTTTCGGCAAGGCGCATGTGGCCTACGTGCCGAGCGGGCGCATCGTGGGGCTGAGCAAGATTCCGCGCATCGTGGACGTGTTCAGCCGTCGGCTCCAGGTGCAGGAGCGGCTGACGATACAGATTCGGGATGCGCTGCAACAGGTGCTCGAACCGCACGGCGTAGGCGTGGTGATCGAGGCGCAGCACCTGTGCATGATGATGCGGGGGGCTGAAAAGCAGCATTCCGTCACGACGACGAGCGCGATGAG
The DNA here is from genome assembly GCA_965363675.1 of uncultured Rhodothermaceae bacterium. GTDB lineage: Bacteria > Bacteroidota > Rhodothermia > Rhodothermales > DASSAV01 > CBDTTW01. The sequence goes on along the minus strand of CBDTTW010000127.1, from coordinate 6,911 downwards.
CGGTATATTCCTGGAGAGCGCGCAGACGCGCGCCGAGTTCACCCGGCTGCTCTACGGGAGCAGGGCTTATTAGCCGCATATGCCCGCTACGATTGTGATCACGGGCGCCGGCCGAGGCATCGGCGCGGCGACGGCGCAGCGCCTGGCCGGGCTGCCGGGCGCGCGCCTGGCGCTCGTGGCGCGCAGCGCGGACCAGCTAGAGGCTGTGGCCGCCGCCTGCCGCCGCCGGGGCGCCGAGGCGCTGGCTTTGCCCGCCGACGTGACCGACGAGCGCGCCGTGAACGCCGCCGCCGCCGTGGCGCTCGACCGGTTCGGGGCGCCGGATCTGCTCGTGAGCAATGCGGGCGCTTTCCGGCCGGGCACGCTGCTCGAAACGTCGCCGGCCGAGTTCCGGGCGCAGGTGGAGGTTAACCTGACGAGCGGCTTCCTCGTGACGCGCGCGTTTCTGCCGCCGATGCTGGAGCGCAGGCGCGGGCTGATCGTTTACGTCGGGTCGGTGGCCTCGGTGCGGGCGTACCCGAGCGGGGCGGCCTACTGCGCCGCCAAGCACGGGCTGCTCGGGCTGGCGCGCTCGGTGCGCGAGGAGACGAAGCCGCACGGGCTGCGCGTGACGGCCCTGCTGCCGGGGGCTACGCTGACCGAGAGCTGGGCGAGCACGGATTTGCCCGAGGAGCGGTTCATTGCGCCGGAGGACATCGCCGAGGTGATTGCGGGGCTGTACGCCCTCTCCGGACGCGCCGTCGTGGAGGAACTGCTGGTGCGGCCGCAGCAGGGCGACCTTTAGCGCAAGCGTCGGCGGAGGGCCTCGGTGCGCCGCGCCAGTTCGGGGCTGACGCGCACCGGGTAGGGCGCCGGGGCGGGTTCGAGCGCCCGGAGCGCCGCCGGAAGGGCCGCCAGGTTGCGGCGCGCCCGGTCGCGCGTTTCTTCCAGCGGCTCGGGCGGGCGGGTGCGCCGCCCTTCGTGCATGACGCGTTCGAGCATCGGGACGCCTTCGGGCGGGGCTTCGTCGCGGGCGGCCACGGTGTCGTGCTGCATCTCGTCGCCGGAGAAGGCGCGGTAGACCTGTTTCAGCCCCGGCAGGTTCGACTTCGCGGCGGAGAGCTTCATGCGGCCCTCGCCGTTGTACTCGGTGAGTTTGTAGACGCTATCGAGGTAAGGCTGATCGGCGAGGGCGCCGACGCGCGTGCCCACGCCGAAGCCGTCGATGGGCGCGCCCGCCGCCACGAGTTCGGCCACACGGTGCTCGTCGAGGCTGCTGCTGGCGAGGATGCGGATTTGGCGCAGCCCGGCGGCGTCGAGCAGCCGGCGCGCCTCGCGGGCAAGGGCGGCGAGGTCGCCGGAGTCGAGGCGGATGGCGCCGACGCGGAAGCCTTCGGGGTCGGCCTCGTAGAGCGTGATGAGCGTGCGGACGCCGCCGAGCGTGTCGTAGGTGTCCACGAGGAGCGTTGCGCCGGGGTAGAGCGCCGCGTAACGGCTGAACGCCTCGGCCTCGGCAGGGTGCGCCTGGATGTAGCTATGGGCCATGGTGCCCACCGGCGGCAGCCCGAAGGCGCAGGCGGCAAGGGCGTTGGAGGTGCCTGCAAAGCCTGCAACGCAGCAGGCGCGCGCTCCGCGCAGGGCCGCGTCGGCGCCGTGCGCGCGGCGCATGCCGAAGTCCACCACGTCGCGGCCGGCGGCGGCCAGCACCACGCGCGCCGCCTTCGAGGCGACGCCGGTCTGGAAGGTGCACTGGTTGAGCAGGAACGTCTCGACGATCTGGGCCTCGCCGAGCGGGGCGGCCACCTGGATAAGCGGTTCCTCGGCAAAGCAAACGGTTCCTTCGGGCATGGCGTAGACCGTTCCGGTAAAGCGGAAGGCTTCCAGCCGGCTCAGGAAGGCGTCGTCGAACGGGCCGAGGCGGCGCAGGCACTCCAGCGTTTCGTCGGTGAAGCGCAGCGCCTCCAGGTAGTCGAGCACCGTTTCCAGGCCGCAGCCGAGCAGGTAGTTGCGCGCGCCCATGCGCCGCAGGAACAGGTCGAAGACGGCCGGGCCGTTCATCCCCTCGCGGTGGTAGGCTTGCAGCATCGTCAGCTCGTACCAGTCCGCAAAGAGCGCGGCGTTGCGGGGGCTTACCCAGGCTTCCGTGAGCATTCCGTCGGTCGAGGTTGGCGTGTGAGGGCGGAGCCCCGGAGGCGCGGCAGACTAGTTGAGGCGCGGGTCGTCGGGGTAGTTGGCCAGCAGGGCGTACTCGCCGCCCATGCGGCGCAAAATGGTGCGCCAGAGCTGCCGGGGGTCTTCGGGAAAGACAAGGGCGGCCTCGGCCTCGGCCAGAATCCAGCCGGCATCCTCCATTTCGGTGCGGAGCTGCTCGGCGCCCCAGCCGGCGTAGCCGAGGAAGAAGCGCAGCGGCTCGGCGGCGCCGTTGGCGCGGGCCAGGTCCTTGATGGCCTCGAAGTCGCCGCCCCAATAGATGCCGTCGTAAATCTCGACGGCCCCGGCGACCTCGGGGTTGCCGTGCAGGAAGTGCAGCGTGTTAGGCTCGACGGGGCCGCCGAGCGAGAGCGCATCTTCGCAGGGGGCTACGTCGTCGAGCACGTCGTTCAGGTGCAGTTCCAGGGGGCGGTTGAGGATAAGCCCGAAGCTGCCCTCCTCGTTGTGCTCGCACAGCAGGACGACGGACCGCCGGAAGTTGGGGTCCATGAGGGACGGGGGGGCGATGAGCAGGGCGCCGGTGCGCGGCTCCTGCAGGGAAGAAGACATGCCGTGCCGTGATGCCATGAAAAAGGGGGTGCGTACGAGCGCCTCTATGCTACTAAGCGAAGCGCGGGAATGCAAGCCCCGGCGCGTGGTTCTCGGGGCGGCTCAGGCGGCGCGCTCGCGCAGAAGCGCCCGGTAGGCGCCGCACCACCAGTCGGCGTCGCGGGTTTGCGCCGCGATGGTGATGCCCTGGAAATGGGGAACCAGGCCGATGAGTTGGTCCGGGGCATCCTGCCAGCGCCCCTGGCGCACGAGGGCTTCGAGCGCTTGGGCGGCGGCGCGGCTCCAGCGCCAGGCGTCGCGGAGGGCTTCGGCCTTCTTCCAGTAGCCCTTGTCGTCCCACGCCTGGGCGCTCTGGTCGATGTCGGCGTAGACGGCGCGGAGCGTGAAGACGAGGAAGGCGAGCAGGTCCTTTTCCTCGTCGCCGATGTAGGGGCGCTCGGCCAGCAGCCGGAGCGCTTCGGCGCAGGAGCGCAGATGCCCGTGCCGTCGTTTGGCGGCCGTATCGCCCGTCTCGATGATCCTTCCCATAGTCCTTCCTGTGCTCGCGCCGGTCTGCTCCGGGAAACTAACACCGGGGTCGCTAAACCTCTGCCGTGTAATTAACTTCTTGTACGCTTTTTTGCGCGCCCCCTCCGCTGCCGCCTCTATGACGCCCTGCCCGATGACGCTCCGACTCTCGTGTTTCTTCCTGCTGCTGAGCGCCGCGACCGGCTGCGCGCCGACGCGGCCGGCCACGGCGCCGCCGGAGGCCGGAGCCGCGCCGCCGGAGGCCGGGGCGCTCACGTGGGCCGAGGCGACGCTGGCCGCGATGCCGCTGGAGCGGAAGGCGGCGCAGCTTTTCGCCTCGGCCGCCTATGGCCGCGCGGGCGAGGAGGCCGCTCATGAGGGCCTGGAACGCCTGGTGCGAGATTTCGGCGTGGGCGGCATCGTGTTCTTCCAGGGGACGCCCGCCGGGCAAACGGCCCTGGCGAACCGCCTCCAGCGGGCGGCGGCCGTGCCGCTGCTGGTTTCGCAGGACATGGAGTGGGGCGCCGGGATGCGCCTGCCCGAGGCGACGACGTTTCCACGGGCCATGGCGTTCGGGGCCTCGCGGACGCCGCTGCTGGCGTATGCGGCGGGCTACGTGACGGCGCAGGAGGCGCGCGCGCTCGGGGTGCAGCAGGTGCTGGCGCCGGTGGCCGACGTGAACAACAACCCCGCCAACCCGGTCATCGGGGTGCGCTCGTTCAGCGAGCGGCCGGCGCTCGTGGCCGAGATGGCGACGGCCATGGCGGCGGGCATCCGGGCGGGCGGGGCGATCCCGACGCTCAAGCACTTCCCCGGCCACGGCGACACGGCTACGGACTCGCACGCGGATCTGCCGGTGCTCGCCTTCGGGCTGGACCGCCTCGACACGCTGGAGCTGGCGCCTTTTCAGGCGGCGATTCGGCAGGGCGTCGAGAGCATCATGACGGGGCACCTGGCGCTTCCGCAGTTGGAGCCCGACGTGCGCGTGCCCGCTTCGCTCTCCGCGCGCGTTTCGACGGATCTGCTGCAAACGCGTATGGGGTATACGGGCCTCATCGTGACGGACGCGCTCAACATGAGCGGGGTGACGAAGCACTTCAGCACGGGCGAGATCGCTGTGCGCGCCGTGGAGGCGGGAGCGGACATGCTGGTCATGTCGGAGGACGAGTACGCCGGGCGGGCCGCCATTCTGGAAGCCGTGGCAAGCGGCCGCCTGACGGAAGCGCGCCTCGACGTTTCGGTGCGGAAGATTTTGCGCCTGAAGGAGCAACTGGGGTTGCCGCATAGCGCAACCGTGGACCCGGAGCAGACGCGGCGGGTGGTAGGGAGCCTGCCGCACCGGGCGGCGGCCGGCGCGGCGGCGCGCGCCTCGCTGACGCTGCTGCGCAACGAAGGAGGGGTGTTGCCTTTGCGCGGGCCGGGTCTGCGCCTGCTGAGCGTGGCGCTCACGGGCGGCCTCGACACGACGGCCGGGGCGTTCTTCGCGGCGGAACTGCGGCGCAACGGGCGCCCGGAGCGCCTGGAGACGCGCCGCCTGCACACGCGCGCGCCGGAGACCGCCTTTGCCGAGGCGCTGGCCGCCGCCCGCACGGCCGACGTGGTGCTGGCGCCGGCTTTTCTGTACGCCGGAGGCGCGGGCGGCCTCGGGCTGCCGGAGCCGCACCGGCAGTTTCTGGACCGGCTCGTCGAAATGGGCAAGCCGGTCGTCCTCATCGCCTTCGGCAACCCGTACATGATCGCCGGGCTGAAGCCGCCGGCGGGCTACCTCGTGGCCTACAGCGGCTCCGAGGCGTCGCAGACGGCCGCGGCGGAGGCGGTTTTCGGGCGCGCCGCCGTCGAGGGGCAATTGCCGATCACGATTGCAGGGCTGTACGGATTCGGGGAGGGCCTGGTGCTGCCGCAGATCCTGCCGCGCCTGGGGCTGCCGGAGGATGTCGGGATGAGCAGCGCCCGACTGGCGCCCATCGACTCGCTGATGCGGGCGGGCATTGCCGAGGGCGCTTTTCCGGGGGCCGCCGTCGCCGTGGGCCGCGACGGCGTAATTACGCACCTGCGCGGCTACGGCCGCTACACCTATACGGGCGGCCCCGCCGTCACGCCGCGCTCGGCCTTCGACCTGGCGTCGCTCACGAAGGTCGTCGCTACGACGAGCGCGCTCATGAAGCTCTACGACGAAGGGCGGCTGGAGCTGGATGCGCCCGTGGCCCGCTACTTGCCGGCCTTCGGGCATAACGGCAAGGAGCGCGTGACGATCCGGCAGCTCCTGACGCATACGGGCGGCCTGACGCCTTTCCGGGCGTTCTACCGCACGGGAGCGCCGACGCGCGAGCAGGTGATCGAGGCCATCATGGACGAGAAGCTGGAATATGCGCCCGGATCGAAGTCGCAGTACAGCGACTTCGGCCCCATCGCTCTTGCGCTCGTGGTGGAGCGGATCACGGGCGAGGAGTTCGGGGCGTACGTGCGCCGGACCATCTTCGAGCCGCTCGGCATGTACGACACCGGCTTCCGCCGCACGGGCGTCCCCGATCCGGAGGCCGTGCCTACCGAGGAGGACACGTACTTCCGGCGGCGGCTGTTGCAGGGCGAGGTGCACGACGAAACGGCGTGGCTGCTCGGCGGCACGGCCGGGCACGCGGGCCTTTTCTCGACGGCCGAGGATTTGGCGACGTTCGCCTTTGTGATGGCCTCGGAGGGGCGGCGCGGAGGGCGCGCCTTCTTCCGTCCGGAGACGGTGCGCCTGTTCACCCGCCCCGCCGACCCGCAGCAGCACACGCGCGCGCTCGGCTGGGACACGCGCGCCCCCACGGGCTACAGCTCGGCCGGGCGGCGCTTCGGGCCGCGCAGCTTCGGGCATACCGGTTTTACAGGCACCTCGCTCTGGATCGACCCGGACCAGGGGCTCTATGTCATCCTGCTGACGAACCGCGTCTACCCCACGCGCGAGAACAACAAGCTGACGCCCATCCGCCCGAAGCTGGCCGACGTGGCCGCCGAAGCCGTGACCGGCCCCCCGACGCCGCTCGGCTTCGCCCCTACCCCGGAGCGTTTGCCGGCGCCGCTGCCGGCGCGCCCCCTGCCTCCACGCCCCTAAACCGCATGCGCCCTATGGCTGCCGTCGCTGCACCCGCCGCCGCTCCGATGCCCCTCGCCAAAGCCGCCGCCGAGCGCCTCGTCTCGCTGGACGTGCTGCGCGGGGCGACCATCATCGGCATGATCATCGTCAACAACCCCGGCAATTGGGGGGCGGTGTATCCGCCGCTGCTGCATGCCGCCTGGCACGGTCTGACGCCGACCGACCTGGTGTTTCCGTTCTTCCTGTTCATGGTGGGCGTCTCGATTCCGCTCGCGTTCGAGCGGCGGCTGGCGGCGGGGGCCGGCCGGCGCGCGCTGCTGGCGAAGGCGGTGCGGCGGGCGGCCATTCTGTTCGGCCTGGGGCTGCTGCTGGCGGCGTTCCCGTTTTTCGTTTTCGAGCCTTCGTTCGGGCTGGACCCCGAGCTGGCGAACCTGCGCATCATGGGGGTGCTCCAGCGGATCGCGCTGTGCTATCTGGCGGCGGCCTGCCTGGTGTTATACGGGCCGGCGGGGCGCCTGCGCTCCCTTACGGCGGCGCTGCTGCTGGGCTACTGGGCGGCCATGACGCTCGCGCCCGTGCCCGGCTACGG
>CBDTTW010000126.1:0-8870 GCA_965363675.1 uncultured Rhodothermaceae bacterium | reverse complement strand
GGCCGCCGCCCCCGCCGCCGACGGCCGCCAGTACTTCGAGCTGCGCCACTACACGCAAGTGCAGGGGCCGCGCCGCAGCATCCTGAACGACTACCTCAAGGACGTAGCCGTGCCCGCCTACAACCGCCTCGGCATCGGGCCGGTGGGCGTGTTTACCGTGCGCTACGGGCCCAACGCGCCTTCGCTCTACGTGCTGCTGCCGCACCCGACGCTCGAATCGGTCGCGGGGGCGGAGGCGCGCCTGGCCGAGGACCCCGCCTACCGCGCCGCCGCCGCGCCGTACCTGGACGCGCCGCTGCCCGAGCCCGCCTACGCCCGCATGGAAAGCTCGCTGCTGCGCGCCTTTACGCACATGCCGAAAATCGAGGCGCCGGAGGCGCTCCTGGAGAAGAAAAACCGCATCTTCGAGCTGCGCATCTACGAGAGCCACGGCGAAAAGGCGGCGCGTAAGAAAATCGAGATGTTCAACGAGGGCGGCGAAATCCAGATCTTCCGCGACACCGGCCTTACGCCCGTCTTCTTCGGCGAAACGATCATCGGGCCGCGCATGCCCAACCTGACCTACATGCTCGTCTTCGACGACATGGCCGCCCGCGACCGCAACTGGGACCAGTTCGGCAACAGCCCCGCCTGGAAAGCGCTCAGCGGCCGAGAGGAGTACAACGACACCGTGACGACCATCACCGACTTCATCCTGCGGCCGACGGGCGCTTCGCAGATGTAGCGCAGCCCTCAGGCGATCCGGGGGTAGACCCACGGGGCGCGGTAGGGGCGCGAGAGCAGGGCGTTGGCCTCCGGGTCGCCCACGGCCTGCTCCTGCTCGCCGTCCCAGCGGATGCTGCGGCCGAGCTTGAGCGCGAGCATCCCGAGCAGGCTCATCGACGTGGCGCGGTGCCCGGCCTCGATGTCGGCGACGGGGCGGCCGCGCGTCTCGACGGCGCCGAGGAAGTCCGCCCACAGCTCGCGGATGTTCTGCTGGTCGGGCATGTGAAGTTGCGGGTCCTCATGGAGGATCTGTTTGCCGCGCCCGGTGGGGTAGAAGGTCCAGCCGTCCTGCCAGCCGAGGTGGAAGGCGCCTTCGGTTCCGTAGAAGTAGCAGCCGATGCTGTGGCGCTCGGGGCCGTTGCCGCCGTACTGGCGGTGCTCCCAGTGCACGGTGTGCGTCTCGAAGGAGAACGCGGCGAGCTGGGTATCGGGGGCGTCGGCGCCGTCCTGCTTGATGAAGCGGCCGCCGTTGGAGAACACGGTATGCGGGTAGGGCTCCTCGTCCATGATCCAGAGGATCTGGTCGAGCCAGTGGATGCCCCAGTCGCCGATCTGGCCGTTGGCGTAGTCGAGGTACTGGCGGAAGCCGCGCGGGTGCAGGCGGGGGTTGAAGGGGCGCAGCGGCGCGGGGCCGCACCAGAAGTCCCAGTCGAGCCCGGCGGGGGGCTCGGCGTCGGGGGCGGGCTCGCCGGGGCCGCCGCCGTAGTGGACGAAGGCGCGCACGGACCCGATTTTGCCGAGCTTGCCCGAGCGGATGAAGTCGCGGGCGCCGGCGCAGTGCGGCGAGGCGCGGCGGTGGGTGCCCACCTGCACCACGCGCCCATGCTTGCGCGCGGCGGCGACCATGGCGCGACCTTCGTTGAGCGTGTGCGAGATGGGCTTCTCGACGTAGACATCGGCTCCGGCTTCCACGGCGGCGATCATGGCGAGCGCGTGCCAGTGGTCCGGCGTGGCGACAATGACGATTTCGGGGCGCGTCTCGGCCAGAAGGTCGCGGTAGTCGCGGAAGCGGCGGGGCGCGGCGCCGGTAAGCCGCTGCACCTCGGCGGCGGCGGCTTCCAGGGCGGCGGCGTCTACGTCGGCCAGCCCGACGACCTGGCTTTGCCCGGCCTCGATGGCCGTCCGGAGGATGTTCATGCCCCACCAGCCCGAGCCGATGAGGGCGGTGCGGTAGGGACGGCGGCGCCCGAGCACGAGGCCCGGAAACGCGAGGCTCCCGGCGAGGGCGGCCGAGGAGGTTTCGAGAAACGTGCGGCGGTTCATGCGGCGGCGAAGCTGGTGGGCGGGAGGGTAAGATAACGGCGCGGGCGCGGCTCAGAAGCGCGTCGTCAGGGAAATCCGGTACTGGCGGGGCGGGGCCAAAAGGGCCGGGCGCTCCATGTAGTAGTAGTCGAACACGTTCTCGGCGTTGAGGAACAGGCTCCAGGCCGGGCGCGCCAGCCCGATGCGGGCGTCCACGACGCGCACGGGCAGCATTACATCGGCGTCGGGGACGAAGCGGGCGAAGTCCGTATCGACGCGCTCGGGGCGGGAGGCCAGGCGCACGTCGGCCCCCAGTTCAAGGGCGCCCACGGCCCGCGTACGCGCCGACGCCTTGAACTGATGCCGGGGCCGGAGCGCAAGCGGAGCGTCGAGCGTCCGGTCGCGGGCGTCGAGCAGGGTGTAGCCTGCCTGGAGGGCGTGGCGTGCGCCCGCCCCGGCGGCAAGCTCTACGGACGCCTCCAGGCCGGCCACGCGCGCATCGCTCAGGTTCTCGAAGCGGAAGCCGGCGGCCCCGCCCTGCGCCAGGAAACGCGGCTCGACGAGGTTGCGGTAGGTGTTGTGGAAGCCCGCCAGGTCCAGCTCCAGGGCAAGGCCCCGGCCGAGCGCGCCGCCGTAGCGCCCGCCCACCTCGAAGCCGGTGCTCTCCTCGGGCCGCAGCTTCAGGTTGGGCAGAATCGGGAAGAACTCCTGGTTGTTCGTGAACCGCTCGGCGATGCTCGGGATGCGGAAGCCCTGCCCGAACGAGGCGCGCGCCGTGAACCGCTCGGTGAGGCGGTACGCGGCGGCGAGCTTGGGGCTCAGGCGCGCGGCGGCCTCGGCCTGGTCGATCTGGTAGGCGTCGAAGCGCAGGCCCGCCACGAGGCTGAGCCGGCGCGAGAGCTGCTCGTCCCACTGAGCGAAGGCGGCGCCCTCGGGCTGGCCGCGCGCGAGGCCGCCTCCCTGGCCGGAGAAGAACTCGGAGCGCGCCGCCATGCCGTCGGCGCTCACGCCGAGCGTGAGGTGGCGCCCCGGCGCGGCCTGCCAGTCGGCCTGGAGTTCGGCCCCGGCGCGGTAGCCCGTCGTAAACTTGTCGCGGCTGCGGACGGCGCCCGAGTCGTCGAGCGGCATGTAGCGGGCGCGGTAGAAGCGTCCGCGCGCCGCAAGGCTCAGGCGCGGGCTCGGCAGCAGCGTCGCCGTCGGAAAAACGCTCAGCAGCGTCGAGCGCAGATCGTTGGCCCCGCGCGCGCCGGACCGGACGAGGTCGAGGCGGCCCGGGCTGAGCGCGTCGTTGATGCCGTTCCAGTAGAAGAAGCTGTCGTACTGGCTCCAGGTGTACCCGCCGAGCAGGGCCAGGCGCAGGCCGGGGCCGGGCGCCCAGCCGAGCTTGCCCAGCGATTGCCAGGTGCGGCGCTGGTTGTAGTCCATGTAGCCCGCGTCGTTGCGCAGCGAGGTCGCCGCCCAGAAGCCCCCCGCCCGCCCGAGGCGTCGCGCGTGCGCGGCCGAGGCGCCGCCCAGCCCGCGGAAGCGGTCGCCGCCCGGCCACGCCTTGCGCCAGGCAGGGTAGCGGGCGGGCTCGTGGGCGCCGCCGAAAAGCGTCAGCTCGGTTTCGGGGCGCGCCGGGTAGGCGCGCGTGATCAGGTTCACGACGCCGCCGAGCGCCCCGGCGCCGTAGAGCGCCGAGCCGGGGCCGCGCACCACCTCGATCTGCTCGATGCGCGAGAGCGGCACGGCGTCGAGCGGCACGCCGCCCGACTCGGGCGAGAGCATCGGCGCGCCGTCCACGAGCAGCAGCACGCGGCTGCCTACGTTGTACGAAAACCCTGAGGCGCCCCGGATGTTGATCTGGTTGCCGGCGACCTGCACGCCGTGGATCTGTCGCAGGGCGCCGTCGAGCGTGACGATGTTGCGCGACTCCAGGTCTTGCGGCGTGAGCACGCTCAGGCTGACCGGCGCCGAGCCGGCCACCTGCGCCCGCCGCGAGGCCGTCACGACGACCTCGCCGGACTGAAGCGTAGTCTCGGCAAGCGTGAAGTGGCGCTCGTAGGCCCCGCCCGGCGCGGCGTCGAGCGGCTGCACGGCCCGCTCGTAGCCTATCGACGAGGCCACGAGGCGCGCCGGGCCGGGCGCGATGCCGCCGAGGGCATACGTCCCGTCGGCGTTCGTGACGGCGCCCTGCCCCCGCCCCTCGACGTACACGTTCACCCCCGGCAGCGGCGCCCCGGCGGCGTCGGTTACGCGGCCCCGGACAGAGGCGGGCTGCGCGCGGGCCGCAACCGGAGCCAGGGCGGCCAGCGCCGTGAGCGCGAGAAAGCGTAGGGTCATCGGGCGTCAGGGAGGAGGAAACTGAGGAATGCGGCTGAAATCGACGTGGACGCCGATGCGTGTGGTCTCGCCGCCGCGCACCTGGAAAACGCCCTGGTCGGCCGTATACAGGCCCACCGGGCGCCACGTCAGCAGGCTGGGGGTGTAGCGCTGGGCTACGCCGCTGTAGACGAACGCCCCCTCGGGCACGGCCTCCAGCACTACGGTGTCGGCGGCGACGTACAGATCCAGCTTCTCCGGGCTGAAGACGAGCCGCGTCAGTTGGAGCAAATCCGAGGTGTCGCGGGGGATGAAACGCATCGCCACGAAGCGCAAGTCCTGAAGCGAATCAAGCGCCGGCCATGCCCCGGCATAAGTCAGGTGGACTTCGAGGCGGCCGTACTCCGGCTCGCGCGGTTCGAGCCCGTGGCCGCAGCCGCCCGCCGCCAGCAGCAGGGCCGCCCCGGCGGCGAGCAGGCTCCGGCGAAAAGTAATCCCGGAAGCGCCTCCGGACCTTGCTCTGTTAGGCGCGGAGCAGGGAGAGGCTGAAATTGGAGCGTTTGGAGCCTGCACCTTGCCGAATGTATATTTGTGAAATGAAGGGATATTACATGTCGGGCTAAAGGCAGAGACAGGGTTTGGCGTAGTTTCCGCGTGCGCCTCGTCTGATGCCCGGGGGAAGGGCGGACTCCAGCCAACTGCCTGCGGCGCCGCTTCGGCGGGCCGGAGCAGTGGTACACCTCCAGAATAACGAAAGATTCGACGTTCCGGGGAGTCGCGGCATTTTCCGGGGTCGCTCGGGCCAATTCGGAAAAGGAACGACTTCGTGAGCGCCAATCCCCTATGAAGCTATCGGATTTCAACTACGACTACCCGAAAGGCCTCATTGCGAAGTATCCCGCGGAGCCGCGCGAACAGGCGCGGATGATGGTGCTCAACCGCGCGACCCGCTCCATCGAACACCGGCGGATCGGGGATTTCCCGGAGTACTTCCGGGCGGGCGACGTACTCATCGTCAACGACACGAAGGTGTTCCCGGCGCGCCTCTACGGCAACAAGGAAAAGACGGGCGCCAAGATCGAAGTGTTCCTCCTGCGCGAGCTGAACACGGAACACCGCCTCTGGGACGTGATCGTAGACCCGGCGCGCAAAATCCGCATCGGCAACAAGCTGTATTTCGACAACGGCCTCGTCGCCGAGGTCATCGACAACACGACCTCGCGCGGGCGGACGATCCGCTTCCTGTTCGAGGGCGAGACGGCCGATCTTTACGATAAGATCGACGAGATCGGGCAAACGCCGCTGCCGCCCTACATCAAGCGCAAAACCGAGGACGAAGACCGGGACCGCTACCAGACCATCTTTGCCCAGGTGCGCGGGGCGGTGGCCGCGCCGACGGCAGGGCTGCATTTTACGCCCGAGCTGATGCACGCCTTGGCCGACAAAGGCGTCGAGACGGCCCCTGTGACGCTCCACGTCGGGTTGGGCACGTTCCGCCCGGTCGAGGTGGAGGACCTGACGAAGCACCGCATGGACTCGGAGAACTACGTAATCTCGCCGGAGGCGGCCGACAAGGTCAACCGCGCGCTCGCCTCGCATACGAACAGCGTCACGGCGGTCGGCACGACGGTGGTGCGGGCCGTCGAGTCGAGCATCTCCGCCTCGGGCATGCTCAAGGCGGATGACGGCTGGACGGACAAGTTCATCTACGCGCCCTACGAGTTCCGGATTACGCAGCGGCTGTTCACCAACTTCCATATGCCCAAGAGCACCCTGTTGATGCTCGTCTCGGCCTTCGCCGGGCACGACTTCATTCAGCAGGCATACCGGGAGGCCATCGAGCAGGAGTACCGCTTGTTCTCCTTCGGCGACGCCATGCTGATCCTGTAGGGGCGGCGCTCTATGACGGACGCACTTCCGGCGGCGGCTCCCGGCTCCGCAACGCTCGTGGCGCCCGCGGCCGGGCTGGGGCGGCGCCTCGGCGGCGCGCGCAAGCAGTTCCGCCTGCTCGGCGACGCGCCGCTGCTCATCCAGACGCTCCGCGCTTTCCGAAGCCGCCCGGCCATTGCGGGCGCCGTCGTGGCCGCGCCGTCCGAAGACCTGGAGGCCGTGCGGGCGCTGCTCGCCGCGTACGGCCTGGGCGCCTGGGCCACGGTCTGCGCCGGGGGCCCCACGCGGCAGCAGTCGGTGCGGCGCGCTCTGGAAGCCACGCCCCCGGAAATCCCGCTGGTGCTCGTGCACGACGCCGTGCGCCCGTTTGCCGGGGCGGCGCTCATCGACGCCGTGGTCCGGGCCGCCGCGCAGTGGGGCGCCGCCGCGCCGGGCGTGCCCGTGGCCGATACGATGCGGCGCGCCGCCGGCGGCGTGTTCACGGAGACCGTGCCGCGCGAGGATTTGTACGCCATGCAGACGCCGCAAGGCTTCCGGCGCGAGGCGCTCCTAAGGGCGCTTCGCCGGGCCGAGGGCGCCGACTACACCGACGACGCGGAGGCGGCGGCGCGGTCCGGACTGGCCGTGCGCCTCGTCCCCGGCGACCCCGACAATTTCAAGGTGACGACCCCGGCCGACTGGACGCGCGCCCTGGAGGTGTGGGCGCGCCGGGCCGAGGCCGCCCGCACAGCGGACTGAACCTATGGTGCGAACCGGATTCGGCTACGACGTACACCGCCTCGTGGAGGGGCGCCGCCTCGTCATCGGCGGCGTCGAGGTGCCGCATACGCACGGTCTGGAGGGGCACTCCGACGCCGATGTGCTGCTGCACGCCATTGCGGACGCGCTGCTCGGAGCGGCCGCCCTGGGCGACATCGGGCTGCACTTTCCCAATACGGACGCCGCCTGGGAGGGCGCCGACAGTCGCCGCCTCTTGGCCCATGTCGGGCGCCTGGTGGCCGCCGAGGGCTACGCCATAAACAATATCGACGCGATGGCGGCGCTCGAAGCGCCCCGGTTGCGGCCCTACATCGATGCGATGCGCGCCGAGATTGCCGGGGCGCTGGGCATAGAGGCGGGGCAGGTCTCCGTGAAGGCCACCACCTCCGAAGGGCTGGGGTTCGTGGGGGCCGCCGAGGGGGCCGCCGCCTATGCCGTAGCCTGCATCGAGCGGCGGTAACCATGCAAGCGCTGTTCGCCGGATTTTTCGACTGGATGGCCGGGCTGCCGCCGGGGTGGGCGTACCTTGCGCTGTTCCTGGTGGCCTACGGCGAGAACGTAGCGCCGCCGATCCCCGGAGATCTGGTGGTGGTGTTCGGGGGCTACCTGGCGGGGACCGGGCAGCTCAACCTGGCTGTGGTGGTGCTCCTGGCGACCCTCGGGGGCGCGGCGGGCTTCATGACGATGTACGCGATTGGGCGGCGCCTCGGAGAGGCCGTGCTGGATGAGCGCCGCTACCGCTGGATTCCGAAGGGGCCGGTGCACCGCGTGAGCGGGTGGTTGCAGCGGTGGGGGTACGGGGTGGTAGCGGCCAACCGCTTCCTGAGCGGGGCGCGCTCCGTGATTTCGCTGATGGTGGGCGTGAGCCGCACGCACGCGGGCAAGACGGCCGCCTATGCCACGCTGAGTGCGCTCGTCTGGACGGCGCTCATCGGCTACGGCGGGTATGCGGTGGGCGACAACTGGGCCGTCGTCGGGGAGTACATCGCGGCCTACGGGCGGGCGCTGCTGGCGCTTACGGCGCTGGGCGCGGCCCTGTGGCTGGGCGTGCGGATGTGGCGCCGGCGGCGCGGCCGATAAGAGCGCGCGCGGCGTTTGACTCGGGTTTTGAGCCGCCGTATATTACCGTTCTTGGCAGTACGTAGTGCGGCGCCTGCTGGCGTAGCTCAACCGGTAGAGCAGTTGATTTGTAATCAACAGGTTGGGGGTTCGAGTCCCTTCGCCAGCTCTTCATCCAGTTTTCTTGCGCAGGCCGGGCCGCTGCTGAGACGGATTGACGTATTTTACCCTGCTTGCAAGGCGCGCGGTGCGGCGCCGGCAAACACGGGCGGGTTGCCCAAGCGGTCAACGGGTCCAGACTGTAAATCTGGTGGCTGACGCCTTCGGAGGTTCGAATCCTCCCCTGCCCACACGAAAAACACGTTCTTCGACGGATTGTTTGGCAACGGACGTATATTGCAGCAGCGCCGTTGGAGGAGCCAGGCGGGTGTAGCTCAGTTGGTAGAGCATCAGCCTTCCAAGCTGAGGGTCGCGGGTTCGAACCCCGTCGCCCGCTCATAGGGCCGAGCGCCCTGAACCCGGCGCCGGCGGGCGCGTTGAAAGGCTGCCGCGTGCGAGGCGTTGCAGGCAAAATGTTGTTGGGTACGGGTTGTGTAGTCACCGGCCGCTTTAGCTCAGGGGTAGAGCACTTCCATGGTAAGGAAGGGGTCCCCGGTTCAATCCCGGGAAGCGGCTCTTGCACGTAGCGTATCCCGATGGCTTCGGGATGCGCTTTTTGTTAGAAACAACGGGGAGTTTCCCCGGCCTCCAGGTTAACATCACCCTGCGGCCTCGCGAGGCCGCAACCAGTCGAATATTACCATGGCAAAGGAGACATTCGTCCGCAACAAGCCGCACGTGAACGTCGGGACGAT
>CBDTTW010000125.1:0-8899 GCA_965363675.1 uncultured Rhodothermaceae bacterium | reverse complement strand
GCGAAGGCTACGTGGGGCTTCAGGTGCATCCGGGCGAGAGCTACGAAGCCGGCAAAAAAGTCCGGTTCCGCAACATCCGCATTAAGCCGCTGCCGTAGCGGAAGCCGCTGCCGTAGCGGCGGCGCTTCAGCCGGGCAGGAACTGTTCGACGGCTTCTTCGAGCTGGCGCCGCGTGAAGGGCTTGCTCAGGTAGCCGTCGAAGCCGGCCTCCAGGAAGCGCTGGCGGTCGCCGGGCAGGGCGTAGGCCGTCACGGCGATGGTGGGCACATGCTGGTAGCCTTGCAAAAGCCGCATGGCGCGCAGGGCCTGCTCGCCGTTGAGCCCCGAGCCGA
Source organism: uncultured Rhodothermaceae bacterium (assembly GCA_965363675.1). GTDB lineage: Bacteria > Bacteroidota > Rhodothermia > Rhodothermales > DASSAV01 > CBDTTW01. The sequence continues at coordinate 8,567 of CBDTTW010000125.1, read as the reverse complement.
GGTGAATGTCCATCAGCACGAGGTCGTACTGCTTCTCGCGCATGGCCGTCAGCGCCTCCTCGGCCGTGCGCGTCAGCTCTACGTCGTAGCGGCGGCTGAGCAGGTGCGTGATCAGCGTGCGCGTGTTGGGGTCGTCCTCGACGGCCAGGAGCTGGCGGCGGTGGGCCGTGCGGCTCTTGGGCGCGGCTTCTTCGGCGTGGCCGCCCTCGGCGCGCGGCAGCCTCAGGCTGAAGGTCGAGCCGGCGCCTTTCTCGCTGGCGACCGTAATCTCGCCGCCCATGCGCAGCACGAGCTGGCGCGTCAGGTGCAGGCCCAGGCCGCTGCCTTCGTACTCGCGCGCCAGGCCCGTCGATTCCTGCTGAAAGGCGCTGAACACGTTCGGCAGAAACTCGGCGCTCATCCCGACGCCCGTATCGCGCACGCGGATCTCGACGTGGCTGCGCGACTGCACGATGCCGATGTGCACGCCGCCTTCGAGCGTAAACTTCATGGCGTTCGAGAGCAGGTTCGAGAGCACCCGCTGGAAGCCGTCGGCGTCGGCGTAGGCGTAGACCGGCTCGAAGGGGCGGTCGTAGCGGAGGTAGAGGCGCTTTTCGTGGGCGGTGTTGCGGAAAAGGCCCATGCCGTCGGCGATGGCGGCGGCCACGTCGAGGCGCTCCGACTGAAGCTCCAGGGTGTTGCTTTCGAGCTGCGCCAGGTCGAGCACCGAGTTGAGCGTATCCATGAGCCGGTGCGCGCTGCGCCGGATCATGTCCAGGAACTCGTGGCAGTCTTCGGGCAGCTCGTGCGCGATCACGTCCGAGAAGCCGATGATGGCCGTAAGGGGGGTGCGGATCTCATGGCTCATGTTCGCCAGGAAGGCCGATTTGAGGCGGCTCATCTCCTCGGCCCGCTCGCGCGCCTCGACGAGTTGCACTTCGTATTGCTTGCGCTCGTCGATGTTGCGCGTGACGCTGATGACTTCCGTGACGAGGCCGGTGGCCGGGTCCACGAGGCCGCGCGCCGCCGACTCGGCGTAGCCGTAGCCGCCGTCGGGGCGGCGCAGCCGGTAGCTGAAGTGAGCGCTCTGGCCGAGCAGGCACTGCTCGAAGCGGCGGCGCACGTCGGCCGCATCGTCCGGATGCACGAGGTCCGTCAGCGGCGCGCCCACCATGCCGGCGGGCTCCAGGCCCGTCAGCGCGCGGCAGGCGGGCGAGGCGTAGAGGCACACGCCCTCGGGCGAGTAGCGCGTGATTACGTCGGTGGCGTTCTCGGCGAGGAGGCGGTAGCGGCTCTCGCTCTCGCGGATGGCCTCGACGGCCTCTTTGCGCTCGGTGATGTCTTCCGAGATGCCCAGCAGGTAACGGGGGCGGCCGTGGCTGTCGAGGACGGGTATTTTGCGCGTGTGCAGGTAGCGCAGGCCCCGGTGGCCCGTGTGGATGGGCTCCTCGGGGATGTCCAGCAGCACGCCCGAGGCGAGCACCTCGCGGTCTTTCTGCACGAAGAAGTCGGCCTCCTCGCGCGTGAAGAAATCGTAGTCGGTGCGCCCGATGAATTCCTCCTTGGCGTAGCCCAGGATCTCCTCGGCGCCTTTGTTATAGCGGATGAACCGCAAGTCGGCGGCGTCCTTGACGAACACCGAGATCGGCAGGTGGTCGATGATGGTGTTCAGGAAGGCTTCGCTTTCCTGAAGCGCCGTTTCCCAGCGCTTGCGCTCGGTCACGTCGCGGTTGAGGAACACCCAGGCCGTCGTGCGGCGCGCCTCGTCCCGGAGCGGAACGACGGTCGTTTCGCAGGTGCGGGCTTCGGCGCCGGGGCAGGGCGCTTCGAGCAGCCCGCGCCACGAGCCGGAGGCTTCGAGGATGCGGCCGAAAAGGGCCGAGGGGTCGGCGCGCTCTTCGCAGCAGAACAGGCCGTTGATGGAGGCTCCGAGCGTCAGGCCGCCGCTTGCGCCGAAGAGGGCTTCCGAAGCCGGGTTCCACTCGGTGATGCGGCCCTCGGCGTCGGTGAGCACGACGCTTTCGGAGATGCTGTCGAAGATTTTGGCCTGGCGCTGCGCCTGCGCCGCGAGGGTTTTGACGGCCGTCACGTCCCGCGCGACGCACAGCAGGGCGGGGCCTCCGCCGAAAGCCGTCGGGGCGGCATGCAGGCTGAGGGCGCGGAGGGGGGCGCCCGGTCGCTCCAGGGGCAGCTCGGCCGTTTCGGCGGCGTCGCGCACGGCGGCATGGTCCAGCAGGGCTTGCGCCTGGGCGCTGAAGCCTTCGGGCAGGCTCGCCCAGAAGCCCTCTGCGCCTTCGGCGCCCAGCACCGAGGCGCAGGCCGCGTTGGCGTAGAGCACCTCGGGGCCGCGCGCGATGAAGATGGCGTCCGGGTGGCCGCCGATGGCGTCGGACCAGCAGCCGGCGGCGTCGGGGGCAAGCGCGGCCTCCGGGGCAGGGTCGGCTTCCGGGCCGGGCGCCGCCCAGCAGGCGGCGGCCCAGCGCAGAAAATCGAGGTGCGCAGGCTCGGGCGGCGCGGCGCCGCGCGGCGTGACGAGGCAAAGGAAGCGCGAGGGCCCCTCACTTGGGGCGGCATCGGCGTGCAGGCCCAATGCGGCGGCGAGCACGCACCCGGCCCCGGCGCCGTCGAGCGCGGCGGCCTCGGCCGGCTCGGCGGCGTCGGCGCGGAGGCAAAAGGCTTCGCCGGGGCGCAGGCGCGCGCCTACGGCTTCGAGCAGACCCGTCAAGGCGGCTTCGGCCTGGGGCTCCGGCGCCCAGTCCGGAGCGCGCCACACGGCGGCTTCGCCCGGCGCCCGCGCGTACGAGGCGCCCAGCGTGCGGCCCAGCGCTTCGAGCGCTGCTGCGGGGGGCGCCCCGCGCCGCGCCGCCTCGGCCAGCCGAGCCGCAAAGGCGCCGCCGGCATCCAGCCAGGGCGCCAGGGCAGGCTCCGGCGCCCGCGAGGCCCAGCTAGCCCCCGGGGCCGGCGCGCGGTCGCTGCCGTCGCCGGAAGGCGGGGCGTCGAGGGGGTCGGGCGGCGCGTCGGCGGCGGCAAGCTCGCGCTCGGCGGCCCCGGCGAGCATCCGCAGACAGGCTTTGTCGTCCTCGGAAAGGGTGTGGCCGGGCGCATGCGCCGTCCAGAGGCGCCCGAGCACGGCGCGCCCGGGGGCGCGCAGCATCTCGCATCCCGACGTGCGCAGCCCCGCCCGCTCCAGCGCCGCGAGCATCTGCGGCAGCGACGCGCCCGCTTCCACGGCGCCCTCGGGGGTTTCCGGGTCAAAGGCGACGGCCGCAACGGGCGAGGCGCCGTCGCGGTTGCGCGTCACGAAGGCAGCGGCGGCTCCGGTGAGCGTCCGGCCCGCGCGCGCAATGCGCTCCAGGGCGCTTTGCAGCAACGGGTCGGCGGCGTTCGCGCTGTGCGCAGCGCTTACCCTGGGTTCGTCGGGTGCGGAAGTCTCTGTCACGGAAAGTCTCGCCTTGTAGTTGCCGGTGGCCCGGCCGCCTGCGGAAGCAGCCGGAGCGCGCTCGCTTCAGTATCGGCGCCCACCGGCATTTCTTTATTGCGCCGGGCGAAACGCTTTCCGCAAAAGGCGTCGCCGCACGCGCCGCGTTCTTTCAGGGAACGACGAACGCGCCGCAATTTGCCGAAGGCGGCGGCGGAAACCGTCTGCACCCCCGTCCTCCCGCGAATATTCACGGCCCGCCGGCGCGGCGCCCGGTCGAAACCCGCGCCGCGCCGAAGAGGTATCAGCAAGGAAGCGCCGCCGGATGGATGTATGCGTGCATCGGCATTCGCTTGTCGCTTGCTCTCCGCCATTTTGCCGCAATTATACTGTATGGAACCCCTAGAAGAAGTCGCCGCGCAGGAAGCCGCTGCGGCGCGCCGGCGCCGCTCGGAGCAGGAGCAGGAGGCGCGACGCCGGGTGCGGCAGATGAAAAGCTTCTACGAGCACGCCGCTACGTTCGTCATCGTGAACCTGATGCTGGCCGTGACGAACCTGCTCACGTCGCCCTCGGAGCTGTGGTTTCTGTGGCCGCTGCTGGGCTGGGGCGTCGGGTTGGCCTCGCACGGCTTCAAGGTGTTCGGCTTCGGCGGCATCGGCTCGCGCGAGTGGGAGGAGCGCAAGGTGCGCGAGCTGCTGCTCGTCTCGGGCGGCCCGGCGGCCCTGCCCGAGGACCGCGAAGCGGAGGCGCCGGACGACGTGCGCCGCGTGGCCGAGCGCCTGCGCAACCTGGAGGCCATCGTCACGAGTGTGGACTGGGAGCTGCTGACGGCCTCCTCGCGCGCCACCGGCAAAGAGGCGCGCGAGGCTATCCTTTCGCAGGATGCGGACGACACGGCGGCCGAGGCGGCGCGCCTGGCCGAGCGGGTGCGCTAGCGGGCTTCGCCGGCGGAGGAGGCCGGCAGGTGCGCCGCCGTCGTGTCGCCGATGTGTTCGGGGCTCATGCCGGCGTCGGCCGGGTACTCGTACTTGACGTTGACGGCCACGCGCCCGTCGCTGTCCGAGTCGATGGCGGTGACCTTGTAGACGCGCACGCCCGTTTGCCGCACGATGTCGGCCGTGTGGAACGCCTCGACGCAGGTGCGGACGATGCGGCGCAGCGCGCGCTGCTTCTCCGAGAGGTCGGCTTCGCCGGTGACGGTGTTATCCTCCAGGTTCAGGTCGAAGGCCAGGTCCTCCTGGAGCACATGGCCGCTGAGGGCTTCGCGCAGGTGGGCTTCGAGGCGCTCGCGGGCTTCTTGCAGTTCGACGGCGGGAAGGGGAGTGGGCGGCATCGCAGTAGCTTCGGGTTGGGTGAGGCGGCGCGGCAAGGCCGGCGCGCGCGGGATGATAGCAACACCGGGCGGCGCCCTTGCGTTTCGGCGGGCCGCGTTAATAGCAGCGCCGTTACAAGGCTCCGGCGGCGGCCCGGGCCAACCCGCTGGAATCTGGTAACATCACGGGTGCGTAGAACACACGCGCCGTTAGCGCCGTAGGATAAGCTTTGCCGGGCGCCGCTCCGGCGGCCCCGCCCCTGTGAGGCCCAGCCCACACACCGCCGTTATGCAGACCGAAACGCCTTATCAGGCGCAGCAGATACTGGAGAGCATCTCCGATGCTTTTTTCGCCCTGGATGCCCAGTGGCGCTTTACCTATGTCAACAGCGAGGCCGAGCGGCTGCTGCTGCGCGGGCGCGGCGAGCTGCTGGGCCGCGGCATCTGGGACGAGTTTCCCCAAGCCGTCGGCAGCACGTTCGAGGCGTGCTACCGGCGGGCCATGGAAACCGGCGAGGCGGTCGAGTTCGAGGAGTTCTACCCGCCGCTCGACGCCTGGTTTTCCGTCAAGGCGTACCCGGCGCCCGGCGGCCTGTCGGTGTTCTTCCGCAACGTAAACCTGTGGAAGCAGGCGCAGCGCGACCTGGAAGAGCGCGAGCAGCGGTTTCGGTCGCTTTTCGAGGGGATGACGCAGGCCGTCGTGCACCTGGATGAAGGCGGGCGGATACGGGCCGCCAACCCGGCCGCCGAAGCGTTGCTGGGCCGCCCGGCCGCCGCGCTGCTCGGGGCGCCGCTGCTGGGGCCGCCGTGGGAGGTCGTCGGCGAGGGGGGCGCGCCGCTGGCCCCGGCCGAGCAGCCTGCCGCCGAGGCGCTGCGCACCGGCAAGGCCGTTTCGGGGCGCATCCTCGGCATCCGGCGCGCGCCGGGCGCGCCGCTGCGCTGGCTGCTCATGGATGCGGCGCCGCAGCGCCTCGGCCGGGGCGAGGACGCCCCCACGGAGGCCTACGTCCTTTTCATCGAGATCACCGACCGGCGCCGCGCCGAAATAGCTCTGCGCGAGAGCGAGGAGCAGCTTCGCTTCATGGCTGAGGTAGTGCCGCAGATGGTCTGGATGACGCGCCCCGACGGCAGCCACTACTACTTCAACCGCCGCTGGTACGAGTACACCGGCGTCGCCGAAGGATCCACCGACGGCGAGGGCTGGCAGGAGGTGGTGCACCCCGACGACGCGCCCATCGCCGACGCCCGGTGGAGGCGCGCGACGGCCACCGGCGAGCCCTACGAGATCGACTACCGCCTGCGTCGCCGCGACGGCGCCTACCGCTGGCACCTCGGGCGGGCCGCCCCGCGCCTGGCCGACGACGGGACGATCCTCCAGTGGGTCGGCACGTGCACCGACATCCACGACCAGAAGACCACCGAAGACGCGCTGCGCCGCAGCGAGGGCCGCTTGCGCCGGCTCGCCAACGCGAGCATGCTGGGCGTGTTCTTCTGGAGCGAAAACGGCGCTATCTCCGAGGCGAACGACAAGTTTCTGGAGATGGTCGGCTACGAACGCGCCGACCTGGAGGCCGGCCGCCTCAACTGGCAGCAGCTGACGGCGGCCGAGTTCGCCGAACGCGACCGCCGCGCCGTCGAGGAGCTGACCCGCACCAAGACGGTCGCGCCCTACGAGAAGGCATTCCGCCGCCGCAACGGCGAAGCGCTGCCCGTACTGATCGGGGCGACGCTCGTCGAGGAGGAGAGCGTCGAGGGCGTCGCCTTCGTCGTGGACATCAGCGACCGCAAGGCGTACGAGCAGGAGCTGCGCGTGCTCAACGAGACGCTGGAGGAACGCATCCACGCCCGCACCGAGGAACTTTCCGACGCCAACGCGCGCCTGCGCGAGGCGCAGCAGGCGCTTTCGGTGGCCCACAGCCGCCTGACGGGCATCATCGACAGCACCGAGGACCGGATCTGCGCCATCGACACGTCGCAGCGGTTCACGGCGTTCAACGAGGCGTTCCGCGCGGCCTTCCGCGAGGCGACGGGGGCGCCGCCCGAGGTCGGCATGACGCTTACGGCGCACGACCGCGGGCCGGGCTTGCCCTACCTCTCGGCCGAGCGGGTGCGGCAGGCGCTGCGCGGCGAGGTGGTGACCTACCAGACCGAGGGGGGCGCGGAGGAGACGGTCTACGAAGTCAGCCTGACCCCCATCCGGAGCGCCGAGGGCGCGCTCATCGGCACGGCGCTTTTCGCGCGCGACGTGACGGCGCGGGTGCGCGCTCAGGAGGCGGGCCGCCGCAGCGAGATGCACTTCCGCGAGGCGTTGCAAAACATGCCCGTGATGCTGGCGCGCCTCGACGCCTCGCTTCGCTACGAATGGGCGCACAACCCGCCCGGCGACGGCGCGCTGCCCGAGGGGTTCTACGCGCTCTGCCGCGAGGCCCTGGCGTCGGGCCGCACCCTGCGCCGCGAAATCGGCGTCGAGCGCCCCGACGGCGTGCACACCTACGACTTCACGGCCACCCCGCTCGTCGATGGCGGCGGCCCGCGCCCGGCCGCGCTTACGGTCGTCGGGTACGACAACTCGGAACGCCGCAAGGCGCAGCAGGCGCTCGAAGAGTCCAAGGTGCAGCTCGAACGCATCAACCGCGAGCTGACGCACCGCAACCGCGAGCTTCAGGACTTCGCGTATGTGGCCTCGCACGACCTTCAGGAGCCTCTGCGCAAAATCCACGCCTTCAGCGATATCCTCGTGTCGGAGTACGGCCCGGCCCTCGACGAGACGGCGCAGTTCTACATCCAGCGCATGCAGGACGCCGCTTCGCGCATGACCGGCCTTATCCGCGATCTGCTGGCGTTCTCGCGCATCTCCACGCGCGGCGCCTCGTTCCAGCCCGTCGATCTGGAGCAGACGATCCACCAGGTGCTTTCCGACCTGGAGGTGCGCATCCAGGAGACCGCGGCCGTCGTGGAGGTGGGGCCGCTGCCCGTCGTGCAGGCCGATCCGACGCAGATGCATCAGCTTCTGCTCAACCTGATCGGCAACGCGCTCAAGTTCCACCGCGAGGGCGCGCCGCCGCACATCCAGGTGCAGGCGCGGCCCGGCTCCGAGCCTACGGCCGCCGGCGAGCCTTCGGTCGTGCTGGAGGTCTCGGACAACGGCATCGGCTTCGAGGAGCGCTACCTGGACCGCATCTTCTCGCCGTTTCAGCGGCTGCACACGCGCGAGTACGAGGGCACCGGCATGGGCCTGGCGATCTGCCGCCGCATCGTCGAGCGGCACCACGGCAGCATCACGGCGCGCAGCGCACCGGGCGCGGGCAGTGCGTTCCTGTGCACGCTCCCGCTGGCCCGCATCAACGGCCGGGCCGCAGCCGAGGCGCCTAAAGCCTGAGGCTGCCTCGGCCTTGAGGCGCATACCGAATGCGCCCAACCTCCGGACACCGGGCCCTTCCGGGCCGTTTATATAGGAACCGCCGGCTTTGCGCCGCGCGGCGATGGGCCTTTATGCCGAACCGCCTCCCCGCTCATACCGCCCGCCCGCCCGCCCGCCTGGGAGCGCTCCCGATGGCGGGGCTGCTCGTGGCCTACGAAGCGCTCACGGTGGCGCCGCACCTGGCGGCGTTTCAGGGGCGCGCGGCGCTGGAGCTGTTCGTGCAGTCGGGGGGCGTGCTGAGCGTGGGGCTGGTATGTTACCTCGGCAAGCTGGCGCTCGTGCTGGGGGTGTGGCGCGCGCACGCGGGGCGCGGCGGCCTAGGGCGGGCGCTCGGCGGCCGGGGCGCCGTCGCGGTCGGCGCGGCGTGCCTGGCCGGGCTGACGGCGGCGCTCCACGTCGTCGCGGCGGCGGCGGGGCTGCTGCACGGCGGCCTGGG
>CBDTTW010000124.1:0-9004 GCA_965363675.1 uncultured Rhodothermaceae bacterium | reverse complement strand
CCTCCTGCACCACGTTGAACTCCATGACCACGGGGCGGTCGTTGACGGCCCACGCCTGCTCGATGACGGCGTCCACCTCCTCGGGCGTGTTGGCGCGCAAACCCACGCAGTGGAAGGCTTCGGCGAGCTTGACGTAGTCGGGGTTGGTCGGGCGCAGGTCGGTGTGGCTGAACCGGTTCTCGTGGAAAAGCTCCTGCCACTGGCGGACCATGCCGAGGAAGTTGTTGTTCAGGATGACGACCTTGAGCGGCAGGTGGTGCGCCGCGGCCACGCCCAGCTCCTGCGCGTTCATGACCATGCCGCCGTCGCCGTTGACCGAGATGACCGAGCGGCCCGTGCCGCGCAGGCCGAAGGCGGCGCCCATGGCCGCCGGCAGCGAGAAGCCCATCGTGCCGAGGCCGCCCGAGGTGATGTGCGAGCGCGGGTGCACGTAGCCGAAGAACTGCGCCGCCCACATCTGATTCTGGCCCACGTCCGAGACGACCACGGCGTTGCCGTCGGTGCGGGCGCGCAGGCGCTGCATGATGTACTGCGGCCGAAGCTGCCCGTCCTGCACGTAGTCCATCGGGCACTCCTTGCGCCAGTACTCGATGGACTTCATCCACTCGCCGCTATCCTTCGGCGCGACGAGCGGCAGCAACGCCTCCAGCGTCTGGCGCACGTTGCCGACGACGGCGCAGTCCACGTACACGTTCTTGGAGATGCACGCCGGGTCGATGTCCATGTGGATGACCTTGGCATGCGGGGCGAACGACTCCAGCTTGCCCGTCACGCGGTCGTCGAAGCGCGCCCCGACGGCGATGAGCAAATCGGTGTTCTGGACGGCCTGGTTGGCGTACCAGGTGCCGTGCATGCCCAGCATCCCGAGCGAAAGCGGGTCGTTCTCGGGGAAGCTCCCGATGCCGTGCAGCGTCGTCGTGACGGGGATGCGGGTCTTGCGGGCCAGCTCGGTCAGCAGCTCCGCCGCATCGCCATTGAGGGTGCCGCCGCCGACGTAGAGCAGCGGGCGCTTGCTCTCGGCGATCATGCGGGCCGCGCGCTCGACCTTGGCCGGGTCGGGGGCGCCGGTGTAGTCGTAGCCGCGAATGGCGACCTCTTTCGGGTACTCGAACTCGGCCTGCGCCCACAGGATGTCCTTCGGGATGTCCACGACGACGGGGCCGGGCTTGCCGGTGCGGGCCACATGGTAGGCCTGGCGGATCGTCTGCGCCAGCAGCCGCACGTCGCGCACCTGCCAGCTATACTTGGTGATGCTCCGCGTCACGCCGATGATGTCCACCTCCTGAAAGGCGTCGTTGCCGATCAGGTGCGAGGCGACCTGCCCGGTGAACACCACGAGGGGCACCGAGTCCATGTAGGCGTCGGCGATGCCGGTGACCGTGTTGGTGGCCCCCGGGCCGCTCGTGACGAGCACCGTGCCGACCTTGCCGGTGGCCTTGGCGTAGCCCTCGGCGGCGTGCGTGCCGCCCTGCTCGTGGCGCACCAGCACATGCTCGAACGAGGGATTGAGGCGCATCATGTCGTCGTAGATCTTGATGATGACGCCTCCGGGATAGCCGAACACGACCTCGACGCCCTCCGCTTCCAGCGAGCGGATGAAGATTTCGGCGCCGCTCATGACCTGCCGGGCGAGGGCGGCTTCGGGCTCGCCGGTGGTCAGGCCGTCGCCGGAGGTTTCCTGCTGCGTGTCTGCTTTCGTGGGAGTCATGGTGCTCACGTAGGGTTTGTCAGGAGTACGATTCAGTAGGCGCCACGGCGGCGGGCTGCCCGGAGGGCATCTGCGGCACGCGCAGCACCGCGCCCTGCGAGGCGCTCGTGACGAAGTAGGTGTAACGTTCGAGATAGCCGCCCTTGATCTTCGGCGTAAAGGCCGGCAGGCGGCGCAGCCGCCGCGCGATTTCCTCAGGCTCGACCATAAGGGTGACGCTGTTCTCGCGGATGTCGATCACGATGAGGTCGCCCGGCTCGACGGCGGCGATGGGGCCGCCCGAGGCGGCTTCGGGCGAGCAGTGGCCCAGCGAGAGCCCGCGCGTGCCGCCCGAGAAGCGGCCGTCGGTGAGCATCGCTACGGACGTGTCGAGGCCCATGCCGGCCAGCGCCGAGGTGGGTTGCAGCATCTCGGGCATGCCCGGCCCGCCGCGCGGCCCTTCGTAGCGGATCACGACCACGTCGCCCGGCTTGACCTCGCCGCCGAGGATGCCTTGCGTAGCGGCGTCCTGCGAGGCGTAGATGCGGGCGCGCCCCTCAAAGCGCAGCATCGACTCGGCGACGGCCCCCGTCTTGACGACGCAGCCCTCGGGGGCCAGGTTGCCGAAGAGCACCGAGAGGCCGCCGGTATGCCGGAACGGCTCTGCCGCAGACCGAATGACGACGGGGTTGCGGTTCTCGGCGGCGGCCAGGTTCTCGCGCATCGTGGCGCCGGTGGCCGTCGGGCGGTCCAGGTGCAGCGCGCCGGCGACGGCCAGTTCCTTCAGGATAGCCGAGATGCCGCCGGCGGCGTCCACGTCTTCCATGTGCACGTCGGGCGTGGCCGGGGCTACCTTGCACAGGTAGGGCACCCGGTGCGAGATCCGGTTGATGCGTTCGAGGTCGTAGGGCAACTGCGCCTCGTGCGCGGCCGCCAGCAGATGCAGGATGGTGTTCGTCGAGCCGCCCATCGCCATGTCGAGCGCAAAGGCGTCGTCGAGGGCGTCTTCGGTAAAGATGTCGCGCGGCTTCAGGTCGCGCTCGACGAGGCGCACCACGGCGCGGGCCGCCTCGCGGGCCAGCTCGGGGCGGCGCGGATCAATGGCCAGGATCGAGCCGTTGCCCGGCAGCGCCAGCCCCAGCGCCTCCATAATGCAGTTCATCGAGTTGGCCGTGAACATGCCGGCGCACGAGCCGCACGAGGGGCACCCGAAGTCTTCGAGTTCCTTGAGCTGACCTTCGTTGATGTCGCCCTTCTGGAACTGTCCGACCCCCTCGAACACCGAGATCAGGTCGATCTTGCGACCCGAAGGCAGACGCCCGGCCTTCATGGGCCCCCCGGAGATGAACACCGTCGGGATGTTGAGGCGCAGCGCTCCCATGAGCATGCCCGGCACGATCTTGTCGCAGTTGGGAATGCAGATGAGGCCGTCGAGCCAGTGCGCCTGCGCGACCGTCTCGACCGAGTCGGCGATCAGCTCGCGCGAGGGCAGCGAGTAGCGCATGCCGATGTGCCCCATCGCAATGCCGTCGTCGACGCCGATGGTGTTGAACTCGAAGGGCACGGCTCCGGCGGCGCGTACGGCCTCCTTGACCACCTTCCCAAAGGCTTGCAGATGCACGTGCCCCGGAATCAGGTCGATGTAGGAGTTGCAGACGCCGATGAACGGCTTGTCGAAGTCGCTGTCGTCGCGGATGACGCCGGTGGCCTTGAGCAGGCTGCGGTGCGGCGCGCGCTCGAAGCCGCGCTTAACCGTGTCGCTGCGCCGGGAAGGCTGTGGTTGCATGGTTGTGGCTCGGGGTTCTGCCAACCCCTTCAGCTCCTCTGCACCACTGTGCGTACTTGATTTGCCAGGGATTGACCGGTTTTCTTAGCCCGTAATAACGAGGCTAAGCAGGGCGAGGAGCGCGACCGAGGCCGCGACGCCGTAAAGTCGCCCGATCATGTCGATCCCTACCGCAGGAGCCGCCCACGCGCGCTCGGCGCCCCCGAAAGAGGGCCGGTTGCTCGTGGGTATGTGGTTGGCCTTGCGCTGCATGGTCACCCCGCTCTTGCTGATTGCCGGTAATAAAGGGAAATGCGTCGCCATTTACAATAGGTGAAAGCAAAATCGAAAATATCCTTGATAATTAAGGTTAACCTTCTGGAAGCGCTTGCGAGTTAAAATGTTATACCCGCATCCGGCCTTCGCGTAGGTAGATAATGCTTTATGGCCTCCGAGGGATAATTTTTTAGGAGCCCTTGCGACGAGTTCGTTGCAAAAGGGGCTCTATTCTTCATTTTTTAACATTCGAAGCTCTCCAAGCCTCCGCTGCGCGCCTTCGAGAAGCGTTTCCGGCGACCCCAGTTTTGCGTAATTAAACCCTCGTTACACGAGCGTTGACATCCCGGCGCGCGCGAACACGCCTTCCGCCCGTTACCGTAGAGCCGCCGGCGGCGGCAAGTATAGCGCGTTCCCTCACCAACCCTACAGCGCCCATGAAATCACGCATTCTCGTTCTGATCCTCGCCTGCCTCGTCGTGCTGCCTGCCTATGGGCAGCGCCGGGGAGACCGCGACCGCAGCCGCAACCGCCGCATGGCCTCCGACACGCGCGGCTTCTCGATAGGCGTCCACCTGAACGGGACGTCCTGGCAGCGCGAGAGCTTCAACGACGACGACGAGTGGGAAGGCGGCGGCGGCCTCGGCCTGACGCTCGGCTACGGCTTCAGCAAGCTCTTTACGCTCTACGTCAACGCCGACGGCGCCACCATCGACCCCGACGCCGGCAAAGACTATACGCTCGCGCACGGCGAGATCGGCGGGCTCTTTCACTTCGGCTCGACGCGCAGCAAGTTCCGGCCGTACCTCGACGTAGCCCTCACCGGCAGAACCGCCGAGTACGAAGTCGGGCCGCTGGATGTGGAAGTCTCGGGCGGCGCCCTCACCTTCGGCGGCGGCGTCAAGTACTTCGCCTCGCGCGCGCTTGCGCTCGACCTGGGCCTCAAGCTCTCCGGCGGCGAGCTGACGCAGACCTCCGCCGGCAACCTCGAACGCGACATCGAGGAGGACGCCGCCTCGTCGCGCCTCAACTTCGGCATCGTCTGGCATCCCGGCCGCTGACCCTGCGGCAGCCGCTGCCGACGCAAAACGCCCGCCCGAAGCGCACAGGCTCAGGCGGGCGTTTTGCGTTGGGGCGGGCCGGGTCAGTTCAGCCACACGCCGAACACGGTGGATTCATCCTCGGCGCCGGATTGCAGGCGCACCGTGACGCTGACCATGTGCCCGTGATCGACGAGGGTGCGGCGCGGCGGGGCCGCTGCGGCCGGCGCGGCGGCCACGGCCACCGGCGCCGCTTCGACGCGCTCCGAGGCGCGGGCGGGCGGGCGGCGGTTGAGCACGTAGCGCCGCCGCAGGGCCTGCCGCTCGAAGCGCTTCTGCATGCCGTAGGCAAACGTCTCGTAGAGGATGCGCCCGGCGATGACGAGCGAGGCCAGCACCGAAAAACCGAGCACGATGCGGGCGACCAGGTCCAACACACCGGCGGAAGCCATCGTAGGCAGTAGAGCAGTCATGGCGGGTAAGCGGGTACGGGGAGGAGGCGAGGGCTTGCCTTGAGATTACGGACACGGACGAGAAGGGGCGCTCGGTTTTCAGCGCGGAGAAACGGGTAGAAATGGCGCGCCCCGGCATTCTCTCGGGTTCTTCACGATTCCGGGGGCGCGTCGGTCGGGGCGTCCGTGATCGCTCCCTTCACGTGCGCATCCTGCCCCAGCACGTCCTCGACGTAAAGCATCTTAATGACGATAAGCAGCACCGCCGAAAGCGGCGTGGCCAGCACGATGCCCAGCGGCCCAAAGAGCAGCCCGAAGGCGATCAGGGCAAGCGTCACGAAGGCCGGAGGCAGGAAAATGGCGCGCTGGTGCACGAGCGGCGTGACGAGGTTGCCTTCGAGCTGCTGAATCCCCAGGTACAGCAGCGCCGCATAGGCCGCCGTCTCCGGGCTGTGCGCCGCCGCAATCAGCAGCCCCGGCACCGCCGCCGCAATCGGCCCGAAGAACGGCACGAAGTCGCACAGCCCGGCGAGAAAGCCCAGGAAAAGGGCGTGCGGCACCCCGATAAGCATGAGCCCCGCCGTCGTGGCGATGAAGATGAACGTCATGGCGGCGAGCGTGCCGATGAGCCACCGCTTGAGCGTGTACCCGCACGCATTGAGCACCGCCTTGATGCGCTCCTGCCGGTCGAGCGGAAACAGCCGGACGATGCTGCGCTTGTAGAGCGCCGGGTCGGCGGCGATGAAGACGCCTACGAAGACGACGATGATGAGCGTCAGCAGCGCGTCGAGCACCGAGACCGCCGCCCCCGTCAGGCGCGAGATGAGCCGCCCGGAGCTGCCCGTCGGCACGGCGCTCAGGCGCTCGACGTGCCCGAGCACGTACCGGCCCCAGCTTCGGGCCGAAAGCTCCGTGCGCACCTGCTCCAGCAGCGCCGGGATCGACGTGGCGAAGTCGTCGAACTGGTCGGCCAGCAGCGGCCCCAGGAACCAAGCCCCTACCCCGATGAGCCCGAACAGCGCAGCCGTCACGAGGACGAGGGCAGGCTTGCGCGAGAGGCCCGTGTACCGGGTGAGCGCGCCCGTGAGCGCGTGCAGAATCACGGCCAGCAGCAGCCCCGCAAAGCCGAGCAGCAGCGCATCGACGATGCGGAACAGCGCAAACGCCACCGCGCCGATGACGAACACCTCGATGACGCGCCGCGTGAAGGCGCTCATGCCGCCGCGCGCTGCGCCCGCGCGTGGTTCATCCATGGAGTGTATGCCGGGCTGCGGGGTTGCGGGGGCGCAGCGGATTTCTGCGCAGGTCAGACTCTAAACGCGCAGCCTGCCGATTCAATCCCGGTGCGGCGGGCCTGCGTGCAACACCTTCGTAATTGCGCAGGCCCGCGCCTCAGGCCGGGACGGCCTCGCGCTGCTTCCGGGCGAGGGCGGCGCGCCGCTCGTACGCCTCCCGCACGATGCGGATGTCCTCCAGGAAGTACGGCAGCTCCGGAATGACGAGCGCCTGCGGACCGTCCACGAGCGCCTTGCTGGGCGCCGGGTGAAAATCGACGAGCACCATGTTGGCCCCGGCAATGACGCCCTGGGCGGCGGCATGCATCGTGTCGAGCAGGCCGTCCGGCGCAGCGTCGCGGCTGCCGACCGAGTGCGACGGATCGACGCAGACGGGCATGCGCGTCAGGCGCTTCACGACGGGCACGTGCCCGAAGTCCACGAGGTTGCGGTGCGGGTCGCCGGCGTTGGTTTTCATGCCGCGCAGGCAAAAGACGACCTTCGCGTTGCCCTCGCTCGCCAGGTATTCGGCGGCGTTGAGCGACTCGTCGAGCGTGATGCCGAAACCGCGCTTGAGCAGCACGGGGTACTCGTGCTGGCGGCCGACGGCCTTGAGCAGCTCGAAGTTTTGCGTGTTGCGCGTGCCGATTTGCAGCATCACGCCGGTGGGCTGCCCCCCTGCTTCGAGCGCGTCGTGGATCTCCTGCACGTGCGACTCGTGCGTCACCTCCATGGCGATCACGCGGATGCCGTACTTGCCCGCCAGCTCGAACACGAACGGCAGGCAGTGCTTGCCGTGCCCCTGGAACGAGTACGGGTTCGTGCGCGGCTTGTAGGCGCCCATGCGCGTGCACACCTGGCCATTTTCCTGGAGCGCCCGCATCATCTGCTCGACGTGCTCGGGGTTATCTACGGCGCACAACCCCGCGAACACATGCAGGTTGTCCTGCCCGAAGCGCACGCCGTTGTAGTCGAAGCCGCAGGGGCGGTCGTCGGCTTTGTGGCGGCCGAGCACGCGGTACGGCTGCGAGACGCGCACCACGCGCTCGACGCCGGGCAGCGCGCCCATCTGCTCGGTCGAGAGCGCGGCCGTATTGCCGATCAGGTACACCTCGGTCAGCAGTTGCTCGGCGCCCTGCACATGGTGCATGCGGTACTCGATGTCGTCGAGCTCGTCGAGAAACCGAACCAGGCCCTCGAATTCCGGCGAGTGAGGGGGCGTATTGGGGGTAAGAATCAGAATCACGATAAATAGGGCGCCAAGGTGTTACGGACGGCAGGAACGAAGCCGCGCGGGCCGGTACGATAATGATAAATAAGGCACAGAGTCACGCGGCGGACGAAAAATTCGTCGGCAGCGCTCGCCCTCAGAGCAGCCCACGGCGGCGCAGGGCGGCCTGCAAGGCCGGCTCGACGGCGGCGCGGATAGCGGCGTTGGCGTAGCCGACCCACGCCACATCCGCCTCGACGTTGAGCGGCGCGGCCACGGGACGGCCCCACGGGTCGGCGATTTCGACGCCCATTTCGCGGGCGATCAGTTCAGTGCACAGGTCATAGGGGTGGCAGCAGATGCCGAGCGCCAGGCCGCGCCGGGCCAGGATCTGCTCGGCGAGCGGCCGCAGATCCGCGATGTAACGGTCGTGCCCGGCCATGAGTTCGTAGAGCTGCCCGCCCGTCGAGATGTACTGATCCTCGAACAGGTGCGCCTTGCCGGGAGCCACCGGTCCAAGCAGCTCCAGCACGATCTCCTCGTCGATGGCGGCCAGCTCGTCGCGGGCGCCGGGGAAGAAGCGCGACACCGTGGCGAAGCCGTGCGCGATGCTTGCCGCGCGCGTCGGGTGCAGCCGCAGCGGCGCGCGCGCGCCGCGAAGGCGGTCGAAGCGCTCGGCGAAGGCGCCCCGGCCGCGAATGGCCCAGAGCGCATCGGAAAGGTGCTGCTTGACGAGCGGTATTTCGGTCTGGACGGCCGCCACGATGTCCTGAAGGTTCGTCTGCGCCCCCCGGTTGGGGGCGATGCCCGTCAGGATCCAGGCGCTGCGTTTCTGGTACATCAGTCCGCGCGTGCCGTCGATGGGGTCCACGATGATGCGCCAGCGGGCATCGGCTTCGTCGGCGCCGTGGGGCAGCGTCACCTGCCCATGCGCCAGGCCCTCGGCCACCAGCACGACGGGCTCATGCCGGGCGATCTCGCGCTCGACGAACGCCACGAGCACCTCCTCGCTCACCCGGTCTACGGCGTAAATCGTATCGCCTTCTTCTTCGGCGGCGATGCCGGCCAGGTGCTCGACGGCTTCGGCTTCGCACGCCGCCACGACGGCGTCGCGCACGGCCTCGTGCAGCGTGCGCACGGAGGCTACGAGTTGTTCAGGGCGGAGGGGCACGCGGTCGGGCGCTTGAGGAATGAAGCCGCCAATATACGGCGCACCCTCGCCCGGCCGCAGACCCGGAGACGCATGAAGGCCCCGGACGCCGCAGCGCCCGGGGCCTTTTTCCCTTTTTTGCCCTACCCT
>CBDTTW010000123.1:0-9128 GCA_965363675.1 uncultured Rhodothermaceae bacterium | reverse complement strand
AGCCGCCGCCGCCCTTGTCCGGCGGACGCTCTCCGAAGGCGCGGCCCCCGACGCGGCGGGCCTGCCCGTCGTGGCGGCGGCGGGCACGGCGGCGGCGCTGGGGCTGCTGCACGCCGGGGCGGCCTCGTGGCAGGAAGTCGGGGGGCGGCCGCTTGCGCTGGAGGCCGCCGAGGTGCGCGCCTGGCGCGACCGCCTGCTGGGCCTGACGGCCGCCGAGGTGCTGGCCCTGAACCCGCCGGTGATGCGCGGCCGCGCCGACGTGTTTCCGATGGGCATCCTGATCCTGAGCGCCGTGCTGGAGGCGCTCGGCGCCCCCGTCTGCCGCATCAGCCCGCGCGGGCTGCGGCATGGGCTGGCCCTGCGCCTGCTGGCGCGCACGGGGAACATTCCGGCCTCGCTCCCGTCAACACGCCCCTTTTAAGGCTTCGCGGATCGCTATGACGTTTACGCTCGACAATGTGCTCGCGGTGCTCGCGGGCATAGAGGACCCCCGGACGGGGCGCGACATCATCCGGATGGACCGTGTGAAAAGCCTGGAGGTGGGCCTAAACGCGGTAAAGTTCACGCTCGTGCACGCGTCGCCGGGCGCGGCGCGGCGGCTGCAACAAGCGGCGGCCGAGGCGCTGCGCGGCGCGTTCGGCGAAGGGCTGACGGTGGACATTGCGACCGAGGCGCAGATGATCCCGCTCGGGGACAGCCTGGAGATTTCCGGCGGGGGCGCC
Organism: uncultured Rhodothermaceae bacterium; assembly: GCA_965363675.1. GTDB lineage: Bacteria > Bacteroidota > Rhodothermia > Rhodothermales > DASSAV01 > CBDTTW01. The sequence continues at coordinate 8,406 of CBDTTW010000123.1, read as the reverse complement.
CCGGGCAAGCCCGCCGGTGTGCGCAACTACGTGGCCGTAGCCTCGGGCAAGGGCGGCGTCGGCAAAAGCACCGTGGCGGTCAACCTGGCGCTGGCGTTGGCCGGCATGGGCTACGACGTGGGCATCGTGGACGCCGACATCTACGGCCCGTCGATGCCGACCATGCTGGGCCTGCACAACGTGCGCCCGACGGTCAACGCCGAGCGCAAGATCGTGCCGCTGGAGAAGTTCGGCGTAAAGGTGCTCTCCATCGGCTTCATGATCGACCCGGCGCAGGCGACCATCTGGCGCGGCCCGATGGTGTCGAGCGCCATTCGGCAGTTCCTCGGCGACGCCGCCTGGGGCGAGCTCGACTACCTGATCCTGGACCTCCCGCCCGGCACCGGCGACATCCAGCTTACCATCGTGCAGACGATCCCGCTCACGGGCGCCGTCATCGTCTCGACGCCGCAGGACGTGGCCCTTGCCGATGCGCGCAAAGGGGTGGGGATGTTCCGCAACGTGCAGGTGCCCGTGCTGGGCGTCGTGGAGAACATGGCCTACTTTGCGCCCCCCGACCTTCCGGACCGCCGGTACTACCTGTTCGGGCGCGGCGGGGCGCGCCGCCTGGCCGAGGAGCTTTCGGCGCCGTTCCTGGGCGAGCTGCCCATCGAGGAAATCGTACGCGAGGGCGGCGACGACGGCCGCCCGGTCGTGGCAGCGGCGCCCGAGACCGTTTCGGCGCGCGCCTTCCGGAGCATCGCCGAGGAGGTGGCGCGGCAGATCCGGCGTCGCAACGCGCAGCTTCCGCCGACGCAGCCGGTGGAAATCCTGCACCGGTAAACGGCGATGTTGCCCGGCGATTGATCTTTTTGAACCGGCAGGGGTTAGATTAAGGCTTTCCGTCTCTCCCGTGCCCGACGAAGCTGTTATGCCTGAATATGACGCCTCCGCGCCGCAGCCCGCCGCGGAATATGCCGTTTCTTCCGATCCCGGCCTTCGGCAGCGCATCGAGCAGGCGCTCGACGTAATCCGGCCGTACCTGATGGCCGACGGCGGCTCGGTTCGCCTGACGAACGTGACGCCCGACCTGGTGGTGGAACTGGAACTGCTCGGCGCCTGCGGCAACTGCCCCATGAGCACTATGACGCTGCGCGCCGGCATCGAGCAGGCCATCAAGCGCAGCGTGCCCGAAGTCTCGCGCGTCGAGGCCGTCAACCCGACGGCGGTGCTCTGAAGCCGCTCAGCGGCTTGCCTGCGCCCACTCCGGGTTGAGGCGCCAGCGGCAGCTATCGGCCCGCACGACGAGGCGGGCGTTGGAGAGCTGCACGAGCAGGCGCGGGGCCGGCTCGGCCGCCACGTCCAGTTGAATCGGCAAGGGGCGCCCCGCCGGCGCGTAGCCGATTGGTCCGCCCGAGGTTTCCCCAAAGCGCACGAAGACGTCGCGGATGGTCACCGCCAGCGAGTCGTAGCGGCCGGGCGGGGCCTGAACCACGGCCAGCTCGCGCGCGGCGCGTTCTTGCGGGGCAGGCCGCGCCACGGCGGCGCCTACCGGAAACCATACCCACCCGGCTTGCGCGCCCCAAAGCCCGATCTCCCCGACGACGAAGCGCACCTCGGCCACCTCCTCCGGCAGCGGCGCGCCGTCGCCGAGCAGCCCGACGGCAAGCGGGGCGCGCGGCGGCGCGGCGGGGGCCTGCACGGGCGGCGCCGTCGGACGCGGCGGCAGGGCCACGATCTGCCGTCCCCCGGAGGAGCAGCCGGCGGCAAAGCATGCCGCCAGGAGCGCCCACTGCCGCGCGCTCATCGGCGGGGCCGCCCGGCGGCGGGCGTCTCGGCGGCGTCGGCGAGGCGCCAGCCGTACTCCAGAAACGGCGCGGCGCGCTCGGCAAACCGGGCGACGGCCTCGGCAAGGGCGGGCTGCTCCACCTCGGCGTCGGCGAAGCGGCGCGAGGCGAGAAACGACTTCCACTTGAGGTACGGGGCGACCTCGGAGTCGGCGTGCCCCTCGAAGCCGCGCGGCAGCCGCTTCAGCGCTTCCTCGGGGCCGACCTGGAGCCCCTGCGCCTCCAGATCGGCGACCACCTCCAGGAACGGCTCCGGGCGCTCGGCCAGGGCGGCGCGGAAGGCGTTCAGGAACGGCCGCTCGGGCTCCCAGAAACCGGCGGCGACGAACGAGGCGGCGGGCTCCAGGTGGACGTACAGCACCCCGAGGCCGTCGTCGCGGCGGCCGCCCCGCGAGAGCACGGCGCCGACGGATGTCTTGTACGGGCGCTTGTCTTTCGAGAAGCGCGTGTCGCGGTAGATGCGGAAGATGGCGCGGTCCGGGTCGGCCGAGAGCGGGAGGCCCAGGCGCGCGCACCGCTGCGATACGTCGGCGACGAGGCACTTCATGGGCCACACGATCTCGTCGTCGTAGGTGGTTTTGCGCGGCTTGAACCACTCGCGTTCGTTGTGCGTCGCAAGCGCGCGCAGAAAGGCGAGGGCCTCGGGCCGGAAGCCGGGGAAGGGGGGCAGGAGATCGGGCGGGTTCATGCGGCGTGGCCGTTCAGGCGGCGCCAGGCGAGATAGGCCATGAAGCCGGGCGCCGTGCGCAGCGCTTCCTCGTCGATGGTGAAGCGCGGGGTGTGGAGCGCATGGGCGGCGCCTTCGCCGGGCGCGCCGGTCCCGATGCGGTAGAACGCCCCCGGCAGCGATTGCAGATACCAGGCGAAATCCTCGCTGGCGAACCACAGGTCGAGGTCCACCACGCGCGCGGGGCCCACATACTCGCAGGCGGCCTGCCGCACGAAGGCGGCGGCCTCGGGGTGGTTGTAGAGCGCCGGATAGCCTACGACGATCTCGACCTCGGCGCGGGCGCCGTACGCCTCGGCGGTATGCTCGGCCACGCGCCGGATGAGGCCGTGCGCCCGGGCGCGCCACGCCTCGTCCATGGCGCGGAACGTGCCGATGAGCCGCACGGTCTCCGGGATGACGTTCGTCGCGCCCTCGGCTACGATCTTCCCGAAGGAAAGCACGCTGGGGGCATCCGGGGGGCAGCTCCGGCTGATGACGCTCTGGAGGGCCACGACGACGTGCGCCCCGGCCAGCACGCCGTCGGCGGCGAGGCGGTGCGGCGCCGCCGCGTGCCCGCCGGCGCCGTGGATCGTGATGTATACCTCGTCGGCGGAGGCCATGTACATGCCGCTGCGCACGCCGATATGCCCGGCCTGCAAATCCGGCTGGACGTGCTGGCCGTAGATGACCTCGGGGGCGGGCAAGTCGCCGCGCGGCCCCAGGGCGCCCTCGGCGATCATGACCGTGGCGCCGCCGGGCAGCAGCTCCTCGCTGGGCTGGAACAGGAAGCGCACGCGCCCCGGCAGCCGGTCGCGCAGGCGGCTGAGGATGGCGGCTGCGCCGAGCAGCGAAGCCGTGTGGGCGTCGTGGCCGCAGGCGTGCATCTTGCCGGGCACGGCCGAGGCGTACGGGAAGTCGTTTTGCTCCTGGATAGGCAGGGCGTCCATGTCGGCGCGCAGGGCCACGGTAGGGCCGGGCAGCGCCCCTTCGAGCGTGGCGACGACTCCGGTGCGGGCCACGCCCTCCTCGACGCGCAGGCCGAGCGGCGCCAGCGTCTCGGCTACGAGCCGCGCCGTCTCGACTTCCTCGAAGGCCAGCTCGGGGCGCCGGTGGATCTGCCGCCTGAGGCGCACGACCTCGCCGAAAAGCTCGTCCGAGGCCTGCTTAATCTCTTCGATCATTGGTGCGTGGGCGCCGCCGCGCCGTTAGTTGAAGCCCTGTCCGGTCACGGCAGGCCGCGCGTCCTGGTTGGCCGCCTGCCAGGCCGTGCCGAAGATCAGCCGGGCGATGCGCGCCATGCGCTCGTAGGCGATTTTCCGGGGCTCGTCGCCGACGGCGTGGTAATCCTCGTGCGTGCCGGTGAAAAAGAAGATAAACGGGATGTTGCGCTTGCCAAAGTTCCAGTGGTCGCTGCGGGCGTAGAACCGGTTGGGGTCGTCGGGGGCGTTGAAGCGCTCGTCGAGCGTGAGGCCCGTGCCCAGCGACTCGTTGACGGCGGCGTTAAGGTCGTGCAAATCCTGCGAGATGAGCCGCGAGCCGATGAGGTACACGTAGTCGCGGCTGCCGGTGGGGTGGGTCGGGTCGAAGCGCCCGATCATGTCGATGTTGAGGTTGGCGACGGTGTGTTCGAGCGGCCAGCGCGGGTCCGTAGAGGCGTAGTAGTCCGAGCCGAGCAGCCCTTTTTCCTCGCCGGTAAAGCTGATGAAGACGACGGAGCGACGCGGGCCGTGGCCGTCGCGGCGGGCCTGGACGAACGCCTCGGCGATTTCGAGCAGGGCCACCGTGCCCGAGCCGTCGTCGTCGGCGCCGTTGTGGATTACGTCGGGGCCGCCGCCGGGGGCGATGCCGATGTGGTCGTAGTGCGCCGAGAGCACTACGGCCTCGTGCTTGAGGGCCGGGTCGCTGCCCTCGACGTAGGCGAGCACGTTTTCCGTGGGGACCTCCACGACGCCGCTGCGGATGCGGCTGCGCACCGCTACGCCCGGCAGACCGAACGCGACGGGGGCGCGGGCCGCGTCGATGCGGCGGGCGAGCGCGTCGGCGGCGCCCTCTCCGCCCAGCAGCGCATCGGCGAAGGCGCGCGAGACGACGTACACCGGCGGCGTGGCGGGCGGCTCGGCGGGGCGGCTGAGGCTCATGCGCCCGAGGGGGCGGCTTCCGGCGCGGCGGGCGGCGGCGGCGGCCCACGAGCCCTCGGGGCCGCCCTCCTCCGGGGCGAGGAGCAGCACCCCGAGGGCGCCGTGCGCGCGGGCCGCCTCCAGCTTGCGGGCGCCCGTCGTCCAGGCGCTCGGACGGCGGCCGGGCGTCGGGAGCAGGCTCGTCGAGTCGTCGGCGAGTGGTTCGTCGGGCAGGGCGAGCACCCACTTGCCCGAGGCCGAAAGGCCGGCGGCCTCCAGAGCGGCGTAATCGTCGTAGCCGAGGGCGGCGTCGGCGATGCCGTAGCCTGCAAACACGACGCCGCCGGCGGCTTCGGGGGCGCCGCCGCTGAGCAGGGCGGCTCCGTCCGAAGGCAGGGCGCGCCCGTCGCGCGTGGCTTCCAGCGCGGCCGACTGCACCTGCCGGGCGTAAACCGGGACGGGCTGGTAGTACGCCTCCGGCGCGCGCGGGTCCGCGAGGGCCGGTCCGCCGGGCAGAGGCGCCGCGCCGAGCTTGCGGTAGGCGGCGGCGAGGTAGGCCGCCGCCAGCTTCTGGCCGCGCGCGCCCGTCTCGCGGCCCTCGAACCAATCGGAGGCGAACAGGTAGAGATGCGCCGCCAGCTCGTCCGGCGTGATCGTCTCGGCGTAGCGGCGCGCCTGTTCGGGCGCCGCCGGCACGGGCGCCGCCGGCACGGGCGCCGACGGCACGGGCGCCGACGGCACGGGCGGCGCGGCGGCAGGCTGCGCGCGCGCGGGGACGGCAAAAAGCGGCGCGGCGAAGAGCAGCGCGGCAAGGCTCCAGGCGCTCAGCGCGCGGGCGAAAGCCGGGTTGTTCACGGAACGCGGCGACGGGGCGCCCCGGCGAAAGGTTGAGGTCAAAGCAGCTTTTTACGCTTGTTCAGGAAAGCCAGTAGGGCCGTATCGTAGGGCTCGGCCGTGTCAATCTCGACGAAGTCGATGTGGTGCTCCAGGCATTTGCGGCGAAAGCCCTCGCTGAAGAAACGCACGGCCTCCTGGTAGTGCTCCCGGATCTGCGCCGGTTGCAGCGAGACGACCTCGCCGGTCTCCAGGTCCTTGAAGATCATCGGCACGTCGGGAAACTGGAACCGCCGCTCGGTCTCGCTTTCGAGCACGTGGAAGACGAGCACCTCGTGGCCCCGGTGGCGCAAATGCTTCAGGGCGCGCAGCAAGTCGTCGTGGGCGGCGATGTTCTCGAACAGATCGGTGATGATGACCACAAGGGCGCGGCGGCCGATGCGTTCGGCGATCTGGCCGAGCACGGCGGCGGCGCTGGTGCGCTTGCCGGGCGCGCGGGTGGAGGCCACCCGTTCGAGCGCGCCGAGCAGGTGGCGCAAATGCGTTCCCGTGCTTTTGGGGCCGAGCAGCGTGTGCACCGTCTCGTCGAAGGCCGCCAGTCCGGTGGCGTCGCGCTGCTTGACCATCAGGAAGTGGAGCGCGGCGGCCAGGTAAGCCCCGTACTCCAGCTTCGTCAGCCCGGCGGCGTAGCGGTACTGCATCGAAGGCGAGGCGTCCAGCACGACGTAATGGCGCAGGTTCGTCTCCTCCTCGTACTGCTTGACGTAGTGGCGGTCGGTTTTAGCGAACACCTTCCAGTCCACGTGCCGCAGCTCGTCGCCGGGGTTGTAGGGGCGGTGCTCGGCGAATTCGACCGAGAAGCCGTGATACGGGCTTTTGTGCAGCCCCGTGATGAAGCCCTCGACGATCATGCGGGCGCGCAGCTCCATGTTCTTGAGGCGCGAGACGACGACGGGGTCGAGGTATTTGCGGTAGGAGTCCTGAGCGGGCACAGGCGGCGGGGGATGAAGCGGCGGGGGCTCCGGTATAACGAGCGGCAGGCGGAACGGAGCCCGGCCGCCGCTTTTTTTCAGCGCCGCCGGCGCCGCGCCGTCCGGATTGGTAGTATGTTGCAAGGCCCGCAGAACCTCCGCGTTCACCAGCCGGCGCCGCACGCCGCCCTCCCGCCGATGGACCCGCACGACCGCATCAAGGCGCAGCTCATGGACGAGCAGGACCTTAACCGGACGCTCAACCGCATCGCCCGGCAGATCGTCGAACTGGTGGAGCCGGGCGTCGAGACGGCCGACGCCTTCGGGCTGGTGGGCATGCAGACGCGCGGCGTGCACCTGGCCCGGCGCCTGCAAGAGAAAGTGCGCGCCAACGACGGGCTCACGATTCCGCTCGGCGTGCTCGACGCGACGATGTACCGCGACGACTTCCGCACGCGGCTCAAGCAGCCGGCCATCCGCGCCACGCACATTCCCTTCGACGTAACCGAGCGCCATATCGTGCTCGTGGACGACGTGCTCTTTACGGGCCGCACCACGCGCGCGGCGCTCGACGCCCTCATGGACCTGGGCCGCCCGGCGTCGGTGCACCTGGTCGTCGTCGTAGACCGGGGCTTGCAGGAGCTGCCGATCCGGGCCGACTTCGTGGGGCGCGCCGTACCGACCATCCTCGGCGAGGAAGTGCGCGTGCGCCTGCGCGAGGTGGACGACCGCGAAGGCGTCTGGCTGGTCGAACATCCGCAAGCTCCGCGCTGAGCGCCTGAACCCCCGTCCGCTACCCCCGCACCACAACCCGCATGGCAGCCCCGACCGCGCAAGGCGAACCCCTGACTACGCTCCGGCACAAGCATCTGCTGGGCCTCTCGACGTACGGCGCCGACGAGATCGCGCTGATCCTGGAGACGGCCCGCCAGTTCCGCGACGTGCTGGGCCGCCCGATCAAGCGCGTGCCGACGCTGCGCGGCCTGACCGTGGTGAACCTGTTCTTCGAGTCCTCGACGCGCACGCGCATTTCGTTCGAGCTGGCCGAAAAGCGCCTCTCGGCCGACACCGTAAGCTTCAGCACGGCAGGCTCGTCGGTGTCGAAAGGCGAATCGCTCAAGGACACGGCGCAGAACATCGAGGCGATGAAGATCGACATGGTCGTCATCCGGCACAAGTCGGCGGGGGCGGCGCAGTTCCTGACGCAGTGCGTCGATTCCGTAGTGCTCAACGCCGGCGACGGGGCGCACGAGCACCCGACGCAGGCGCTGCTGGATCTGCTGACGATCTCGGACCATTTCCCGCGCTTCGAGGGGCTCAAGGTGGCGATCATCGGAGACATCCTGCACAGCAGGGTGGCCCGCTCGAACATCTTCGGCCTGCGTACGATGGGCGCCGAGGTGATGGTGTGCGGCCCGAAGACCCTGCTGCCCTGGGGCATCGAAGAGTTCGGCGTGGCGGTTTCGCACCGGCTGGAGGACGCCTTAGCGTGGTGCGACGTGGCGATGGCCCTCCGCATCCAGCTCGAACGGCAGGAGTCGGGGCTGTTCCCGTCGCTCCGGGAGTACCACGAGCTGTTCGGCATCAAGCCGGCGCACCTAGAGGCGCGCCCCGAGCTGCGCATCATGCACCCCGGCCCGGTGAACTGGGGCGTGGAGCTGGCCGGCGAGCTGGCCGGGCACGAGCGCTCGGTCATCCTGGACCAGGTGACGAACGGCGTGGCGGTGCGCATGGCGGCGTTATACCTCCTCTCGGGCAGCCCCCCGGCGTATGGGGCGCCCTGAGCGCAGGCGGTTTGCCGCGCGGCTGGGGCGCGGCGCGGCGGCGGCCGGCGGCGCGGCGCTGCTGTTCGGGCTGACCGAGGCGCTGCGCGGCCCGGCGGCCCCGGCTCCGGCCTCGGTCGTGGGCATGCTGGTGGTATTCGGCGTGCTGGCGGCGGCCCCCGGCGG
>CBDTTW010000122.1:0-9174 GCA_965363675.1 uncultured Rhodothermaceae bacterium | reverse complement strand
TCTAGCGGCCGGCCGGGGCCGCAGGGCGCGCCGCGCCGAAACTGAAGACTCCCCACGGTCGTTGACCCTGCATCCGGCGCCGCCGTGCGCCTTTCCGCAACCCCGCCCTTCATCTCACCCGCCGACATGCCCTTCCGTGGAGAACTGCTCCGCAGCTTCATGCGCCGGACGCCGCAGCCGGTCGTCGTGGCGACGGCGCGCGGGCGCGACGAGATCCGGGGCATCACCATCGGATCGTTCGCCAGCGTCTCGCTCAACCCGCCGCTCGTCAGCTTCAACATCGGCAAGCAGGCGCGCATGCACACGGTGGCGCTTCAGGCCGAAACGTTCAACATTCACCTCATCGCCGAAGAGGATGCGCACTATTGCAACCACTTCGCGGCTCCCAACCTGACCGGAGCCGAGCAGTTCGAGGCGGTGGACCATGCGCTCGACGAGACCGGGACGCCGGTGCTCGCCGACGCGCTGGCGGTGCTGCGCTGCGCGCCTGTGCACTTCATCGACACGGCCGACCATACGCTCATCATCGCGGAAGTGGCCGCCGCCGAATGGCGACGCGAGGGCTCGCCGGTGCTGTATTTCGACGGGCTGTACCGGAGCGTCGGGGCCGTGGTGGAGGTGCGCACGGACGAGCCCGTCCCGAAGGCCAGGGCCTGAGGCGCCGCCCTACCTCTGCGGCTCCGGCATAGGCCCATCGGCGTAGGCGGCGGCCCCGAAGAAGGCGAAGTCGTAGCGGCAGGGGTCCTCCGGCGCGAAGTCGCGGCAGCGCTCCGTCAGCGCGAGCGCGGCGCGCCAGTCGTCCTGCGGCCGGGCGAGCAGCCCGAGCGCCCGCGCCGTGCGCCCGGCGTGCACGTCGAGCGGCAGGATGAGCCGGCGGGGGTGGATGCCCGGCCACAGCCCGAGGTCCACGGGGCCGGGCCGCGCCATCCACCGGGCGTACATGGCGAGCCGCTTGCACGCGCTGCCCGTGGAGGGGCGCGGTAGATGTTTGCGCAGGCGCCGGGGGGCGCCCTCCGAGAGGAAATCGCTGAGGTGTTGCAGCCCCGGCCCGATGTGCGGATCTTCCGGGCGGAGGCCGGCCGCAACCAACCCGCCCACCGAGCCGTACGCCTCCAGGGCGCGGCGCAGGTTGCAGGTCAGCCACAGGGCATCCTCGGCGCAAAAGGTGCGGTGCTTGAAGCCGGCGAAGCGTCCGGCGTCGCGCTCCGGGCGGAAGCCGCGCACAAAGGCGTAGGGCCGCCCGCCCATGCGGCCGCACAGGTCTTCGAGCTTGGCGAGGATGATGCTGCGGCGCCCCCACGCCAGCAGCGCCGCGTACAGCCCGATGACCTCCTGATCGGCGGGGTCCTCGAAGGCATGAGGAACGGAAATCGGGTCGGCGGCGATGAACGCGGGCGTCTCGTAGCGGCGCACCCACGCCTCCAGGCGGTCGCGCAGGGCAAAATCGGGGGATGGCGGGGGCACAGGATCAGCGGTTTGGCGCGCGCGGCCGGCGGCGTACCTTGAGCGGCGGGCATTAGTTACAGAGCGGATGGCGTACTCGGTCAAAGAAGTCTTTTACACCCTCCAGGGCGAAGGGTATCACGCGGGGCGGCCCGCCGTGTTCTGCCGTTTTGCAGGCTGCAACCTGTGGACGGGGCGCGAGGCGGACCGCGCCGCCGCCGTCTGCACCTTCTGCGACACCGACTTCGTAGGCGTGGACGGCCCCGGCGGCGGCAAGTTCGCCACGGCCGACGCCCTCGCAGCGCACGCGGCGGCGCTTTGGCCCGCCCGCGAGGGGCGCCCGTTCGTGGTGTGCACCGGCGGCGAGCCGCTGTTGCAGCTCGACGCGGCGCTTGCGGCGGCCTTCCGGGCGCACGGGCTGGAGGTGGCCGTAGAGACCAACGGCACGCAGGCCGCCCCGCCCGGCCTCGACTGGATCTGCGTCAGCCCGAAGGCGGGGGCGCCGCTCGCGCTCACCCGGGGCGACGAACTCAAGCTGGTGTTTCCGCAGGCCGCCTTGCCGCCCGAGGCAGTCGCCGACCTGGACTTCCGGCACTTTTTCCTTCAGCCGATGGACGGCCCCGACGCCGCGCGCCACACCGCCGAGGCCGTCCGGTACTGCCTCGCGCACCCGCGCTGGCGGCTGAGCCTCCAGACGCACAAGCTGCTCGGCATCCCCTGAGGCGCCCCATGAGCCCTGACCTTCCGATTGTCGTCGAAGCCCTCAGCAAAACCTACCGCACGCGCGGGCTGCGCCGGGGCGCCGTGCAGGCGCTCTCGGGGGTGGATCTGCGCGTCGCGCCGGGCGAGGTGTTCGGGCTGCTCGGGCCGAACGGGGCGGGCAAGACGACCCTCGTCAAGGTGCTGCTCGGCATCGCCCGGCCCACGGAGGGAGCCGCCTACGTCTTCGGGCGGTCGCCCCGGGACCCGGCCTCGCGACTTCAGGTGGGCTATCTGCCCGAGGGCCACCGCTTCCCGGACTTCCTGACGGCGCGGCAACTGCTGGCGGCCTACGGCCGCCTCGCGGCGCTCGCGCCCGCCGAGATTCGCCGCCGCATCCCCGACGTAGCCGAGCGGCTGGACATGGGCGCCTGGCTCGACGTGCGCCTGCGCAAGTTCTCCAAGGGCATGCTCCAGCGCATCGGGCTGGCGCAGGCGCTGCTGGCGCGGCCCCGCCTGCTGCTGCTCGACGAGCCTACCGACGGCGTAGACCCCATCGGCCGGCAGGAAATCCGGGCGCTCATCAGCGGGCTCAGCCGCGAGGGCGCCACCATCTTCCTGAACTCGCATCTGCTCTCGGAAGTCGAGCAGCTTTGCGGGCGCGTGGCGATGCTCCACAAGGGCCGGCTGGTCTACACCGGCGGCGTCATGGACGCCGCCGAGGAAGGCCGCTACGACATCCTCATCGGCGCGCCGCCGCCGGAGCCGCTGCCGGCCGGCGGCCCGTGGACGCTCCGCGCGGCCGGGCCGGAGCCGGGCGGCCTCTACCGCTGCCGCCTCGACGCCGCCGACCGCGCCGCCCTCAACGACGCCCTCGACCGGCTGCGCGCCGCCGGCGCCGAGCTGGCCGAGGTGCGCCCGCGCCGCCGAAGCCTCGAAGAGCGCTTCATCGAACGCATCGGCGCGGCGAAAACCCCCGGCGAGGCGTTATGATCGGCGTGTTCATGCTCACCTGGCGCGAGCTGCTCTCGCGGTACATCGTGCTCGGGCTGCTCGTCATCTGCACGCTCGTATGGGGCATGCTGGCCTTTGCCGTGAACCTGGAGATCGTGGACGGCGCGCTTGCGGGGCTGCGCATCTTCGGCAAGGCCGCGCAGAACGAGGCCGGCCCCGGCGGCAAACCGCTCTCCGTCGCGTCGTTCGTGATGGGCATACAGATGTTTCTCTCCGGAGCGACCTACTGGACGGCGATGCTGCTGGGCCTTTTCGCCACGGCGCCGCTGCCGGGCAGCATGACCGAGCGCGGCCGCATCGACCTGCTGCTCTCCAAGCCGATCAGCCGCGCGGGCATCCTGACGGGGCATTTGCTCGGCATCGGGGCCGTCGTGGCGGCTGTGGCCACGTACCTGTTCACGGCGTGCTGGATCACACTGGCCGTCAAAACGGGCGTCTGGGACGCGACGTTTCTGCTTTCGATCCCCATTGTGCTGGCGCAGTTCCTGGTGATGTACGGCGTGTTGCTGCTGCTGGTGCTGCTCACCGAGAGCACGCCGCTCGCGCTCATCGTGACCTACGGCATCATCTTCGCCTCGATCATCCTGGCCCTGCGCGAGCAGTTGGCGCCGCAGATCCGGCTGCCCTGGCGCTACGCCTACCTCGGGCTCTACCACCTGCTGCCGCACATCGCCGAGACGACCGTGCTGCTGGCGCAACTTGTCGAGGGCAAAGCCGTAACCACCTGGTATCCGCTTACCGGCTCGCTGCTTTTCGGAGCGGCGACGCTCGCCCTGGCCTATGGCCGTTTCCTCACCCGCGACTATTAACCCGGCGCCGCCCATGAAACCCCTCCGCTTGCCCCTCGTCGCGCTGCTTTGCGGCTTTTTGCTGGCCGCCTGCACCAATGGGGTCGAAGAATCGCCCAGCCTCTCCATGACGGCGGAAACGCGCGGCGCCCTGGCGGTGCTGCCCGCCGAGGCCCAGGTCGTCGGGATGGCCGACTACCAGGCTCTCCGCGAGAACCCGCTGTTCGACCCGGCGGGCGGCGCCCTCGCCGGCGGCAACGCCGAGGCGTCGGCGCGCCTGCGCCAGATGATCGAGGCCACCGGCTTCGAGCCGGCCAAGGATCTGCGCCAGGTCTATGTCGCCCTGACCGAGGACGGCCCGCAAATCGCCGCCTACGCGACGCTGCAACCCGACCGCATGACGACGTTCCTGGACCAGCAGCCCGGCTTGCAGCATACGCAGCACGGCGGGCGCCGCATTTATCACGCCGCCGCCCCGTCCGAAGCCGGGCGCAAGGGCGGTGAAAGCTGGTTCGCCGTCGCCTCGGAGAACCTGATCGTGGCCTCTACGTCGCAGGAGGGCGTGCAGCGCATGCTCGACCGCGTCTCGACGGGCGCCGGCGCCCTCTCGGAAAACGCCCCGCTCATGCAGCTCGTCGAGCAGGCCGCCGGCGACGCCTGGATGGCAGGCTTCGTCACCGACGCCATGAAGGGCGAGGCCCCCGCCAAAGACCGGCAGGCCGCCGTGCTGGCGCGCTCGGTGCGCTCCTTCGTGACGAGCCTGAGCGCCACCCCGACCGGCTTCGAGGGCCGCGCCGCCTTCGAGGCCGCGCCCGGCGTCGATCCGGCCGATCTGGAGGACCTGGTGCGCGGCGCCGTGGCGGCCATGAAAGCCGAGCCGAGCGCCGAGCGCCTGGAGATGCTCGACGCCGTGCAGGTGGCCCGCAAAGGCGATCAGGTGACGGTGCGCATGGAGGCGACGAACGCCCAGCTTTCGGCGCTGAAATAACGAGCTATGCCCGGTCGGGCATGAGCATACTGGTGGGGTGGCGCTCGGCGGCCGTCCGCTTCATGAGCATCTGCGGCTCCGGGGCGAAGAAGGCGTACATGGGCAGCGTGGCGACCCCAAGGGCCGCCGCGTCGGCGCCGGCCGTGCCCAGGCGCAACTGAAGCGCCCCCCGGTGCGGCATGATGCGCCGCGCCGGCAGCGCCTCGCGGATGCGCTGGATGATGTCCAGCAGGATCGGGTCGGGTAGGCGGCCGCCGAAGAACACGGCCTCCGGATCGATGATGCACTCGATGGAGAGCAGCACCGGCGTCAGATAGTCGGCGGCGGCCTGAATCCACTCCATGAGCGCCGGCGCGCGCTGCTCGTAGAGCGGCCCGAGGTCAGCCGGAGCCTTCGCCGCGTGCCCCTCGGCCGCAAGCAGCCGGTACAGGCGCGTCAGGTCGAAGTAGCGGCCGATATAGCCGCGCCCAAGCCCCTCGTCGGTGCGGTCGTCCTCGGGCAGCGGAATAAAGCCGATCTCCCCCGCGTTGCCGCTGAAACCCTCGAACGGCTGCCCGTTCACGATAAGGCCGCCGCCCAGGCCCACCGTAAAGAACACGTAGAAAAACGTTTTGATGTGCTGGCCGTCGCCGTACCAGCGCTCGCCGACGGCGGCGGCGGTGGCGTTGTTCTCAACGAGCACGGGCAGCCCGAGGCGCCGCTGCATTTCCTCGGTGACGGGCACGTTCTGCCAGCCCGGAAAGTTCATGATGTTGATGACCGAGGACACGTTGCGGTCGCGCTCGATGGCGAGCGGCCCCGGAAACCCGATGCCGATGCCCCAGACGCTGCTGCGCTCCAGGCGTTCGAGCGCCATGAGCCGCGCGGCCATGCGCTCGATGCGCTCGAAGGCCACCTCGGGCGTCGGGAAGTGGATTTCCTCGTGCAGCCGCTGCCGCACATATCCGCCCAGATCGACGAGCACCCCGGTGATGTGGTCCTTGTCGATGTCGAGGCCGATGGAATAAGCCCCTGCGTGGTTGAGCTTGAGGCCCATCGACGGCGCCCCCCTGCCCTCGCGCACCTGGTCGCCCTCCAGGATCAGCCCCGATTCCAGGCCGTCGCGGGTGATGTTCGAGATGGTTTGCGCCGTGAGGCCGGAGCGCCGCGCAATGTCGGCGCGTGAAATGGGGCCGTGCAGGCGGATCGTCTCCAGCACGATCCGGAAATTGTACGCGCGCGCGTACCGGATGTTGGTGCCCTTCAGCATATCAAAATTTGGGGACGTCGCCGCGCGCAGCAAGCGAGGGAGCGCCGCGTGCGCAGCCTGCCCTCGCGCCCTCGCACGGTGCTGCGCGGGCGGAATGCCGGAATGAAGGCGCAGATTCCTCTGCGTGACTGCACATATTGTAAATCATTTTGACTAAATATGCACGCTATTTTTCGATTTCTTGCCTACTTTTCCGGAGTCCACCGGCCGGACCCCGGCGCGGCCGTTCCTGAACCCCTAGCGGAAGGACTGCATGCAATTCCACCCTGTAGATCTTGCGATCATCGCCCTTTACGTGGTCATCACGGTAGGGCTTGGCTTCTGGGTATCGCGGCGCGCCTCCCGGAGCATGAACAGCTACTTCCTGGGGGGCAACGCCATTCCGTGGTGGGTGCTCGGCGTCTCGAACGCCTCGGGCATGTTCGACATCAGCGGCACCATGCTCATGGTGTACTGGCTGTTCGTGTATGGCCTCAAGAGCATATGGATTCCGTTCCTGTGGCCGGTGTTCAACCAGATCTTTCTCATGATCTACCTCGGCCCCTGGCTGCGCCGCTCCGGCGTAATGACGGGCGCCGAGTGGATCACGTTCCGTTTCGGCGAGGGCAAGGGCGCGCACCTCTCGCACCTCATCGTGGTGGCCTTCGCCCTGCTCAACGTAATCGGCTTTCTGGCCTACGGGTTCATCGGGGTGGGCAAGTTCGCCGCCACGTTCCTGCCGTTCGAGCTGGCCGCCGACCCTGAGCTGAACGTGCAGGCGTGGGGCCTGCTCATCACGGCGCTCACGACGCTGTACGTGGTCAAGGGCGGCATGTTCAGCGTCGTCATCACCGAGCTTTTTCAGTTCGTCGTGATGACGGTGGGGTGTCTCTGGATGGGCGCGATTGCCATGAACGCCGTCTCGCCGGAGATGCTGAGCGCCGTGATCCCCGAGGGCTGGCGCAGCATGGGCTTCGGCTGGACGGTGGGCCTGGACTGGTCGGGGCTGCTGCCGGCGGCCAACGACAAGATCGCCGGAGACGGCTACCTGTACTTCGGGCCGTTCCTGGCGATGCTGCTGTTCAAGGGGTATCTGATGGCGGGCGCCGGCCCGGCCCCCAACTACGACATGCAGCGGGTGCTCTCGACGCGCTCGCCGCGCGAGGCGGCCAAGATGAGCGGCTTCGTGAACCTGGTGCTGCTCGTGCCGCGCTACATGCTCATCGCCGGGCTGACGATCCTGGCGCTCGTCTTTTTCAGCGGCGAACTGCGCGGCATGGGCTCGGGCGTCGATTTCGAGACGATCCTGCCCTTCGCCCTGCGCGAGTTCGCGCCGGTCGGTTTGCTGGGCCTCCTGATCGCGGCCCTCCTGGCGGCCTTCATGTCCACGTACGCCGCCACCGTGAACGCGGCCCCGGCCTACATCGTCAACGACATCTACCGCCGGTACGTCAACCCGGGGGCTTCGGAAAAAACGCTCGTGCGGATGAGCTACCTGACGAGCGTGCTGGTGGTCATCATCGGGACGGCGGTGGGGCTCTTCGTCACGTCGCTCAACGAAATCGTGCTCTGGATCGTGGGGGCGCTCTACGGCGGCTACACGGCGGCCAACGTGCTCAAGTGGTACTGGTGGCGGTTCAACAGCTACGGCTACTTCTGGGGCATGATGTCCGGCATGGCCGCCGCCATGATCGTCTCGGCGCTGCTCCCGACGCTGCGGGCCGCCGCCGCCGGCGGCGCCGTGACGCCGTTCCTCTCGGACGTGTACCTTTTTCCCGTCGTGCTGCTGATCTCGGTGGCGGGCTGCATCCTCGGCAGCCTGCTCACTCCCCCCGACGACGAGGAGACGCTGAAGACGTTCTACCTCAAGGTGCGGCCGTGGGGCTTCTGGAAACCCATCCACGACAAGGTCGCCGCCGAGCACCCCGGCGCCGCGCCCAACCGCGACTTCGGCCGCGACATGGTGAACGTAGCCATTGGGATCGCCTGGCAGACGGCGCTCACGGCCTTCGGCGTGTACCTGGTCATCGAGCACTGGACCGGCGCGGCCATCGCCTTCGCCGTCATCGCCGCGACCTCGCTGGCGCTCAAGTTCAACTGGTACGACCACCTGAAAGACTACCCCGACGACCTCACGGCGCCGGAACACAGCGCTCCGGCCGCCGCCGCCACGCGCGCGTAACGCTCCCCTCCCCAAGCCTTACCCCTTCTCGAAGCCCCATGCCTACGCTCGAACGCACGACCAACCATACGTCCGCCACGGCGCACTTCGCCGCCGTCGAGGCCGCCTACGAAGCGCTCATCCGGCGCCCGAACACGCCTCTGGCCGAGACGAACGGCCTTTACCAGCGCTACGCCTACCCCGTGCTGACCGCCGCGCATACGCCGCCCTTCTGGCGGTACGACCTCAACCCGGAGACGAACCCGTACGCCCTGGAGCGCATGGGCATCAACGCCGTGTTCAACCCGGGCGCCATCCGCCTCGGCGACCGGTACTACCTCGTGACGCGCACCGAGGGCTGGGATCGCAAAAGCTTCTTTGCCGTAGCCGAGAGCGCCGGCGGCATCGACGGCTTCCGCTTCTGGGATTACCCGGTCGCCCTCCCCGAGACCGACGACCCGGACGTGAACGTGTACGACATGCGCCTGACGCAGCACGAGGACGGCTGGATCTACGGCGTGTTCTGCACCGAGCGCAAGGACCCCACGGCCCCCGCCGGCGACACCTCGGCGGCCGTGGCGCAGGCCGGCATCGTGCGCACGCGCGACCTCAAGACCTGGGAGCGCCTGCCCGACCTCAAGACGCCCTCGCCGCAGCAGCGCAACGTGGTGCTGCACCCCGAGTTCGTCGGCGGTCGCTACGCCTTTTACACGCGCCCGCAGGACGGCTTCATCGAGGCCGGCAGCGGCGGCGGCATCGGCTGGGGCCTGAGCGCCGCCATGGACGCCGCCCTCGCCGGCGAGGAGATCATCGTCGATCCGAAGGAGTACCACACCATCAAGGAGTCGAAGAA
>CBDTTW010000121.1:0-9202 GCA_965363675.1 uncultured Rhodothermaceae bacterium | reverse complement strand
TTCTTGCGCACGTCGGCGCCGGCGGCATGGTCGGCGTGGGCTTCGAGCAGCAGGTACACGAGGTCCTGCTTGCGCATGCCGGAGAAGCCGGTCAGGCCCATATCCTTCGCCATGTCGCGGAGATCCTGGAGCTTCTTCTCTTCCAGATCAGATTTCTTCATAGAAACGGTGTGGTGTTTGGCAGCGGGCGCCGGTTCGGGGGGTCAGGGGCGCTCGCCGGAATACGGGGCGCGCAAATGCGCCGGGTAGGCGAACGCGTGACGCCGCGCGGGTGAAGCGCCTTGGGGGAATGGATTAGTAGCGGTAGGCGGAAGCTGAGTGGGTCGGAAGCCCGAAAGGAGTCGGATCGGCCTCGCGCGCAGCTCGGAGGCGCACGGCGGAGCGTGCGCACTGGTGAAATATAAACGCTCGCCGGGGCGCAACGGTCCGGCCGGCAGCCGGGGGAATCAAAATATTACGTGATGCGCGCCTTTCAGGGGCAACCCCCGACGCCGGGCATCGCCGCCGCGACATGGAACGAGCCCGCCGCGAGCAGCACGGCCTCGGGCGAGGCGGCCTCATGAAAACGGGCCAGTCCTTCGGCGAGCGGGCCTTGCCCGAGCACCGGGCAGCCCGCCTCGGCGGCTAGGCGCGCCGCTTCGGCGGCCGGAAGCGCGCGCGGGGTCTCCAGCGCCACGGCAAAGACCGAGGCCCCGGCGGCGGCCAGCGCGGCGGCCATGCCCGCCGCGTCCTTGTCGGCCATGGCGCCGAAAAGCGCCGTGAGCGGATGGCGGTCCGCCGGATAGCGGCTGCGCACGTAGGCCAGGGCGGCGGCCAGCCCCTCCGGGTTGTGCGCCACATCTACGAAAACGGCGGGTGCGGCGCCCACCTGCTGGAGTCGCCCCTGAAGGCCCGTGCGCTTTACGACCTCGCGCAGCCCTGCGCGCACGGCCTTTTCCAGGTCGCCGGACGGCGCCAGGCCAGGCAGCACGGCTTCGGCGGCGAGGACGGCCAGGGCGGCGTTGGCCGCCTGGTGCAGGCCGGGCAGGCCCAGATCCAGGGCGCGGTAGGCGGCGTGCGGCGTCGTGAGGTCGAGGCGCAGGCCGTCCGTCCCTGCGGCCTCCCAGCGCGCCGCTGCGGCCAGCTCGGTGAGCGGCGCCCCGAGGGCGCGGGCGCGCGCCCGGATGACGGCCGCCGCAGCCGGATCGGCGGCGCCGCTGAGCGCGGGGGCGCCCGGCTTGAAGATGCCCGCCTTCTCGGCGGCGATGGCGGCGGTGTCGGGGCCGAGCAGGTCGGTGTGGTCCAGCCCGACGTGGGTGATGATGCTTAGCAGGGGATGCAGCACGTTCGTCGCGTCGAGGCGGCCGCCCAGGCCCACCTCCACGACGGCCACGTCCACGGCGCGCTCGGCGAAGTAGAGAAAGCTGAGCGCCACGGTGGCCTCGAAGAAGCTCGCCCCGGCGGCCTCGATGTGGGGCCGCAGGCGGGCCGCCGCCGCGCCGAACCAGTCGGCGGGGGCGCAGCGGCCGTCCACGCGCAGGCGCTCGCGCACGTCGCGCAGGTGGGGCGAGGTGTGCAGGCCCGTTCGCAGACCGGCGGCCTGGCAAATGGCGGCCAGAAACGAGGCCGTCGAGCCTTTGCCGTTGGTGCCGGCCACATGCACGCTCGGGAAGGCCCGGTGCGGTTCGCCGAGGGCGGCCAGCAGGCGGCGCATGCGCTCCAGGCCGGGCCGGTAGGCCGCCGCCCCGGCGTCGGCGAAGCGCGGCAGGCCCGGCAGATAGTCGGCGCTCATGGCAGGGCCGTGATGCGCCGCCGGTCGGCTCCGGCATGCGCGATGCGCAGGCGCAGCGTGCGCGCCGGCAACAGCGCCTCGATGCGCTCGGGCCACTCGACGAGGCAGACGCCCGCCCCGTAGGCGTACTCCTCGAAGCCGAGCGCCACGAACTCCTCGGGGCGGGCAATCCGGTAGGCGTCGAAGTGGTAGAGCGGCGCGCGGTCGCCTTCGTGCTCGGCCAGCAGGGTGAAGGTGGGGCTGGTCACGTCCTCGGGCGCAATCCCGAAGGCCCCGGCGATGCCTTTGGCAAGGTGCGTCTTGCCCGCGCCCAGGTCGCCGTAGAGCGCGAGCACGTCGCCGGGAGCGAGGGCCTCGCCGATGCGGCGCCCGAGGGCGAGCGTTTCGGCCGGGCCGCTGGTTTCGGCCGGCAAGAGCGTGCGGAGCGGCATGGCGGCTAGCGTTTGGGCCGCATCGTGACGACCGGCAGGATCATCTCTTGCAGCGAGGCCCCGCCGTGCTGCATCGTGTCGCGGTACAGGTTGACGTAGTGGTGGTAGTTCGTCGGGTAGACGAAATAGTAGTCCTCCTTGGCGATGATGTAGTTGGTGTTCAGGTTGTCCGACGGAAGCGCGTAGACGGCCGGGTCCTTGATGAAGATGGCGTGGCGCTCGTCGGCCTTGAGGTTGCGTCCGTACTTGTAGCGCAGGGCCGTCGAGGTCTCGCGGTCGCCGATGACCTTGGTGGGGTGCAGGCTCCGGATGACGCCGTGGTCGGTCGTCAGGACGATGGTGCAGTCGGCGGCGGCCAGGTCCTGAAACGCCTGGTAGAGCCAGGAGTGCTGAAACCAGGTGCGCGTGAGCGAGCGGTAGGCGCGCTCGTCCGGGGCGATTTCGCGCAGCACGTCCGAGTCGGAGCGGCTGTGCGCCAGGATATCGACGAAGTTGACGACGATGGCGCTCAGGTCGGCCTGCACATAGTCCGAGATGCTGCCGGCGAAGTTGCGCCCGTCGTGCGTGCCGATGAGCTTGTCGTAGCGCAGGCGCACGGGCAGCTTGCAGCGTTCGAGCAGGTCTTGCAGGAACTGCTCCTCGTGCCGGTTGCGGCTGGACTCGTCGTCCTCCGAGTCGGACCAGACTTGGGGAAACCGCTGTTTGATTTCGTCGGGGAGCAGGCCGCTGAAGATGGCGTTGCGCGAGTACGGGGTGGCCGTAGGCAGGATGGAGAAGTGGAACGTCTTTTCCAGGTCGAAGAGCGGATACAGAAGCTGCTCGAACTCCAGCCACTGGTCGTAGCGCATGCAGTCGATGAGGAAGAAGAACACCGGCCGCCCGGATTGCAGGTGCGGAAAGACGTGGGCGGGCATCACCTCGTGCGAGAGCGTCGGGCGCACGTCCTGGGTGCGGCGGCGCGAGCTTTCGATCCAGTGGCGGTAGTTTTCCTCGATGTACTTGCCGAAGACGCGGTTGGCCTCCTGGAACTGGTCTTCCAGGATCTGGCGGGCGCCCTCGTCGCCCTCCAGGGCTACGTCGTAGCGGACGAGCTTCAGGTACAGCTCGGTCCATTCCTCATGGCTGAGCGGGTCCATGAGCGACATCGTGATCCGGCTGAACGCCTGGAGGTAGTCCTGCGAGGTTTTTTCGTTTTGCAACCGCGAGCCTTCGAGCAGGCGCTTGCACGTGAGCAGAATCTGGCTCGGGTTGACGGGTTTGGTAAGGTAGTCGGAGATCTGACCGCCCAGGGCCTCCTCCATCAGGTGCTCTTCCTCGCTCTTGGTGACCATGACCACGGGCAGGTCCGGGCGAAGCTGCTTGATCTCGGTGAGCGTATCGAGGCCGCCCATGCCGGGCATCTGCTCGTCGAGCAGCACCAGGTCGAAGCGCTCGCCGCCGACGCGCTCGACGGCGTCGGCGCCGTTCGAGACGGTCGTTACGTCGTAACCGCGCGCTTGCAAAAACAAAACGTGGGGTTTGAGCAGGTCAACTTCGTCGTCGACCCAGAGCAGGCGCGGAGCAGCGGCCATAAGCAGGACGGGGTTTTATTTCAGGCGTGGAACGTGCGTATGTTACCGGCAGAAACGCATGGTAGGGGCGGAACGGCGCCGCCTCTGCACGGCGTAGAGGCGCGTTACAGGGTATTCACCATCGGCGCCTCCGGCCGCTCCTTCTTCCGGCAATGCTCATGTCTACGCGCACCCTCCCGCTGACGGACGCCCTGTACGACTACTGGCTGATGACTTCGCTCCGGGAGCCGAACGTGCTCAAGCGGCTGCGCGCGGAGACGGCGCGCCACCCGGAGTCCGAAATGCAGATCGCCCCCGAGCTGGGGCAGTTCCTCGCCATGCTGATCCGGCTGGTGGGCGCGCGCCGCACCCTGGAGGTGGGCGTCTTTACGGGCTACAGCGCGCTCGTGGCGGCTCTGGCCTTGCCCGAGGAGGGGCAGGTGGTGGGCTGCGAGATCGACGAGAGCTATGCGGCCGTGGCCCGCCGCTACTGGCGCGAGGCGGGCGTAAGCCACAAGATCGATTTGCGCATCGCCCCGGCCGTCGAGACGCTCGACGCGCTTCTGGCCGAGGGCGAGGCGGGGGCCTTCGACTTCGCCTTCATCGACGCCGACAAAGTCCGCTACGACGCCTACTACGAGCGCGCCCTGGCGCTGGTGCGGCGCGGCGGCCTCGTCGTGATCGACAACGTGTTTCGCGGCGGCAAAGTCGCCGACCCTGCCGTGACGGACGCCTCGACGCAGGCCATGCGAATGCTCAACGCCAAGCTGCTCCGCGACGACCGCGTGTACCTCAGCGTGGCGCCCATTGCCGACGGCGTGGCCCTGGCGCTCAAGCGGTAGCGGGCGTTTCAGGGCCACACCCATGCTGCGTCATCCCACGCGGAGGCGGGCCTACCGGAATCAAGGAGCGCATCGTCGCCCTGCGCGGCCATAGACGCAAACGCCTCCTCCCAGCCCTGACGCGGCGGGGCCGCCGTCAGGATGACGGCGCCGTTCTCGACCCTCATCTCGACTGCTCCGTGGATGCCGCTGCGGTCCAGCAGCTTCTTCGGAATGCGGACGCCCTGCGCATTGCCGATCCGGATAATGCGTGTCTTGAATACCATAGGGCGCCTTTCCGGCTGTGTCTGGGCGAGCGCGGAGCGCAGTTTCAACGCCGGCCGGCCCGACGGATTCAGGGCATCCGGCGGCGCTGCGCCCAGCGCGAGACGGGCGGCGCCTCCGGGGGGGCGCCCGGCGCAGCGCGCAACGCATGGAGGACGGCGGCCGCTGCGGCCCAGGGGCGCCCGTCCTCCGGCGGCTCAGGCGGCGGCCAGTGCCGCGCGATGAAGTCCGTGGCGTAGGCGCCGCTGCGGAAGGCGTCGTGCGCCAGGGCAAAGGCGCAGAACGGAATGGTGGTGTGCACCCCGGCGACCTCGAACTCGGCCAAGGCGCGCAGCATCCGGCGGCGGGCCGTCTCGCGGTTGGGAGCCCACGCGCTGACTTTGGCGATCATGGCGTCGTAGTGGATCATGATGTCGCTGCCCCGCTCGACGCCCGCATCGACGCGGATGCCGGGGCCGGAGGGGGGCGCGTAGCGCTGCAAGCGGCCGGGATCGGGCAGGAAATGCTCGAAGCTGTTCTCGGCGTAGACGCGGCACTCGATGGCGTGGCCCCGGCGGCGCACGTCTTCCTGGCGGCGGCCCAGGGGCGCGCCCTCGGCGATGCGGATTTGCTCGGCCACCAGGTCGAGGCCGGTGATCCACTCGGTGAGGGGGTGCTCGACCTGGAGGCGCGTGTTCATCTCCATGAAGTAGAACGCGCCGTCGGCGTCCAGCAGAAATTCGACGGTGCCGGCGCCCCGGTAGTCGCAGGCGCGCGCGGCATGCACGGCCGCCTCGCCCATCTGCCGCCGCAGGGCCGGCGTCAGCGCCGGGGAGGGCGCTTCCTCGATGACTTTCTGGTGGCGGCGCTGGATGGAGCACTCGCGTTCGAACAGGTGGACCGTCGCGCCGCCGGCGTCGGCGAGCACCTGGAATTCGACGTGGCGGGGGGCGGCCAGGTATTTCTCGACGAATACGCGGCCGTCGCCGAAGGCGGCTTCGGCTTCGTGGCGGGCCATTTCCAGGGCGCGCTCCAGCTCGGCGGGCTGCTGCACCACGCGCATGCCCTTGCCGCCGCCGCCGGCGGCCGCCTTGATGAGCACCGGGTAGCCCAGGGTTGCGGCCAGGCGGCGCGCCTCGTCGAGGCCGCCGACCGGCTCGGAGCCGCCGGGGGCCACCGGGATGCCCTCGCGGGCGGCCAGGGCGCGCGCGGCAGTTTTGTCCCCCATGCGGCGGATGGTTTCCGGCGTCGGGCCGACGAACACAAGGCCCGCCCGAGCGCACGCCTCGGCAAAATCGGCGTTTTCCGAGAGGAAGCCCCAGCCCGGATGTACGGCATCGACTTTGCAGCGACGGGCAGCGTCGAGGATGCGTTCCGCGTCGAGATAGGATAGGCTCAGGTCGGCCGGTCCGATGGCGACGGCTTCGTCGGCCAGGCGCACATGCAGGGCGCCCCGGTCGGCCTCGCTGTAGACGGCCACGGCGCGGATGCCGAGGTCGCGGCAGGCGCGCGCCACGCGCACGGCCGGGTCGCCCCGGTTGGCGATGAGCAGGGAACGGATGGAGGCAGGCATCGCGGCGGCAAAAGGCGGTTGGGCGCACACGGGGGCTTCAGCGAGGCCCCGCACTTCAGGATACTACGGCGGCGACGCGCGCACATGAGCGAGCCAAAAGATTACTACCGGACGCTCGGCCTCAGCCCCGAGGCCGATGCAGAGGCCATCCGCCGCGCCTACCGGCGCCTTGCGCGGCGGCACCACCCCGACCGCAACCCCGAGGCCCCGGAGGCGGCGGCGCGCTTCCGCGAGGTCCGCGAAGCCTATGAGGTGCTCGGGCGCCCCGAGCGGCGGCGGCTCTACGACCGCACGCGCGGCGGCTTCGGCCGCCTCTTCGACGCCTACGTGCAGGGTGAACAGACCTACCACGCCGAGCAGGCGCCCGCCGCCGACGCCTACGAGCCTGCCGCACGGGCGGCAAACCCGGCGCGGCCCGGCAAGGCGCCTTCGGGCAAGACGCCGCCGCGCAAGACCGCGCCGGGCGGCGCGGCTTCCGGAAAGGGCGCGGGCGGCTTCTTCAGCAAGATCTTCGGCGCGGGCGCCGCCCCGGGCAAGGCCGCGCCCCGCCGCCCGCGCCCGCCCGGCCCCGACGATGTGCAGACCACCTGCGCGCTCTCGTTCGCGCAGGCGCTGGCCGGCGGCCCCACCGAGGTGCGCCTGCCCACCGGCGAGGCCGTGCGCATCGACATTCCGCGCGGCGTGCGCCACGGCTTCCGGATACGCCTGCGCGGCTTCGGTGTGCGCCTGGCCGAGGGCAGCCCCAAGCGCGGCGACCTGATCGTACGCTTCGAGGTGGCGCCGGACCCTCGCTTTGCGCGCGAGGGCTGCGACCTGCATACCCCGCTCCGCCTCAACGCGCTCCAGGCGATGGTGGGGGCCGTCGTGAGCCTGCCCAGCCCCTACGGAGGGCAGCTCAAGCTGGCTTTGCCGCCGGGGACCGCCTCCGGCGACCGGTTCCGCCTTCGGGGGCAGGGCGTCCAGACGGCCGGCGGCGCAGGCGACCTGTACGTGCGCGCCGAGGTGTTCGTGCCGCGCGACCTGACGGCGGCGCAGCAGGCCGTGCTGCGCGAGGCCGCCGGCCGCGCGGGGCTGCTCTAACGCGGGCTACTCGGCGGCCTTTTGCGCCATCGAGAACCGCTTGCGGTCGTTCACGTCGAGGTAGCGCTTGCGCAGCCGGAAGTTCTTGGGCGTCACCTCGATCAGCTCGTCCTCGCGGATGAACTCGATGGCTTCCTCCAGCGACATCCGGCGCGGCGGCACGATCTTCTCGAACGAGTCGGCCGAAGCGGCGCGCATGTTCGTGAGCTTCTTTTCCTTGGTGATGTTTACGTCCAGGTCCACGTCGCGGCTGTTCTCGCCGACGATCATGCCGGCGTACACGTCGTCCTGCGGCCCGGCGAACAGCTCGCCGCGCTCCTGGAGCGAGAGGATGGCGTAGCCGGTGGCCTTGCCGCTGCGGTCGGCCACCAGCGCGCCCGTCGTGCGGTGCACCACCTCGCCGGCCCACGGGCGGTACTGGTCGAACAGGTGCGTCAGCAGGCCGGTGCCCTTGGTGTCGGTCATGAACTCGGTGCGGTAGCCGATCAGGCCCCGGCTGGGCAGCTCGAACTCCAGGCGCACGCGCCCCGAGCCGTGGTTGACCATGCGCACCAGGATGCCTTTGCGCATGCCGAACTTCTGCACGACGACGCCCATGAAGTTTTCGGGCACGTCGATCAGGGCGCGCTCGAACGGCTCGTGCAGCTTGCCGCCGATGGTCTGCGTGATGACCTGCGGCATGCCCACGGCGAACTCGTAACCTTCACGGCGCATCTGCTCGATGAGAATCGCCATTTGCAGCTCGCCGCGCCCGAAGACGAGGTAGCGGTCGGGCGAGTCGGTCTCCTCGATGCGCATGGCCAGGTTGTTCTCGGCCTCGCGGAACAGCCGGTCGCGGAGGTTGCGCGAGGTGACGTACTGGCCCTCGCGGCCGCTGAAGGGCGAGTCGTTGACGCGGAACTCCATCGAGAGGGTCGGCTCGTCCACGCGCACGGGGGGCAGCGGGCGCGTATCCTCGGCGTCGGCGATGCTCTCGCCCAGGCCGATGCCGCTGCACCCGGCCAGGGCGATGATGGCGCCGGGGCCGCTCTGGTCCACCTCGACGCGCCGCAGGCCCTCGTACTCGAACAGGCCCGTCACGGAGGCGGGGCGCTGCTGCCCGTCGCGGTGGCAGAGCATCACGCGCTGCTTGTTGCGGATCGAGCCGTTGATGACGCGCCCGATGGCGAGCGGCCCGAGGTACGGATCGGGCTGGACGTTGGTGATGAGCACCTGCACGGGGGCCGCCGGGTCGCCTTTGGGCGCCGGAAGCCGCTGGATGATCGCGTCGAAGAGCGGGCGCAGATCGGTCAGGGGCTCGCCGAGCGTGCGCGTGCACTGGCCGTCGCGCGAGACGGCGTAGAGCACCGGAAACTCGATCTGCTCCTCGGTTGCGTCGAGGTCGATGAAAAGGTCGTACACCTCGTCGAGCACTTCGAGGGGGCGGGCGTCCTGCCGGTCGATCTTGTTGATGACGACGATGGGCGGCAAGCCGAGCTGCAACGCTTTTTGCAGCACGAAGCGCGTCTGGGGCAGCGGCCCCTCGGCCGCATCGACGAGCAGCATGATGCCGTCCACCATGCGGAGCGTGCGTTCGACCTCGCCGCCGAAGTCGGCATGGCCGGGCGTATCGACGATGTTGATCTTGACGCCCTCATAGGCGATGGCGGTGTTCTTCGCCATGATGGTGATGCCCTTCTCGCGTTCGAGGTCCATCGAGTCCATGACGCGCT
>CBDTTW010000120.1:0-9240 GCA_965363675.1 uncultured Rhodothermaceae bacterium | reverse complement strand
GGGCTACGCGCCCGAGCCGCAAGATCTGCGCGAGCGCGCCGGGGGCCGAGCGGTCGATGGTAGGGCCGATGAGCAGCAGGCAGGCCGCCCGGTCGGGGCGCCGCACCGCCAGCATCGTCGCAACCTGGCATCCGAAGGAGTTGGCGACAAAGGCCGCCCGCGGAATCCGCATCTGCTCCATCCAGTCCGAAAGCACGTCGGCCAGCTCGGCCACGCCCAGCGCCGCCGGCGGGCGCGAGCTGCCGCCCCAGCCGGGCAAATCAGGCAGGTATACGTCGTGGTCGGCCGCAAGCGCACGCAGCGTCGGGATCATGTACTTGCCCGAGGCGGCGTAGCCGTGCACCAGCACCACGGGCAGGCCGCCGCCGGGGCGGCGGGCGCGGCTCCAGCGCGTTAGGATGCGGTGCTCGCCGACGGCGATACGACGTGTGCGGAAGGAGTTCGGCATGCCGCTGCTTACGAGGCGGCCCCCCGCCGGGTTGCCGGCGTCAACGGATCGTTGCGCCCCGGCGCGCGCCCCTTGTTACATTCTGGCGAGCCCGGATCCTAAAGGCCGCGAACCGATTCGCACGGAAAACCGCGCGCACGCCGCGCCCCCTTGCCCTCACCCAAAGCCACGCATGGAACCGACCCCCGCCCGACGCAGCATTCTCAACCACCTGGCCTACATATACATCGCCCTGGCGCACCGCACCGACGACGACATCAGCCACGACGAGGTCAAGGCGATCACCCAGTGCCTCCAGCAGTGGGAGGACGTGAGCACGGTCACCGTGGCGGCGGCGCTCAAGAGCGCGCTCGAAAGCTACGTGAATCAGGTCGAGGACGAGCACCTCGACGCCGCCCTCTCCGGCGTCAAGGCGGCGCTCGGGCCGGAGGAGCGCCGCAAGGTGCTCGACGACCTGTCGCAGGTCGCCCTCGCCGACGGCCGCTTCCTCTACGAGGAGAGCGCCTTCATCGGCCGGATCAGCCGCGCCTGGGACGTGCAGACCGGCCTCGCCGAAAACCTCCCGGCGGAGCAGCCCTGGAGCATCCTGCCCCTCGACGCCGGGAGCGACTGGACTCTCCTGCACGACCTCGCCCTGATCTACGTCGCCCTCGCCCGGTCCTCCGACGAGCGCCTGAGCGAGGAAGAAGCCGAACTCATCGGGCGCAAGCTGGCCGAGTGGGCGCCGGACGCGCCCGCGCCCTACACCCTGGAGATCGTGCAGACGGTCGTCGGGGCCTCTGCCGGGCGCACCTTCGACGAGGCCGTGGAGGCCGTGCGCCGGGGCGTGCCCGCGCACCAGCTTCCCGCGCTCTTCGACGACCTGACGAGCATCGCCTCGGCCGACGGCGAGGTGGTGGACGGCGAGCAGGCGCTCATCCGCCGCCTGGCCGCCGCGTGGGGCGCCCGGCGCCTCGTCTGAGAGGCCGCGCCGGCCTACTCGGCGGCGATCCGCTGAAGCATGAGCAGCTTGCCGCCCGGGTCGAGCACTACGGTCTGCGGCGGCGCGGCGGCCTCGAAGGTAAACGTGTGCTCGGCCGCGCGGACCTCGACGCGCTCGGTGCGGAGCGCGCCCGGCGCCCCGAGGCCGATCTCCAGCGGGAAGCGGTACAGCGGCCACGGCGCCTGCGCCTGCCGCACGGTCATCTCGACGCGCCCCCGGGCGGCGTCGTAGCGCCAGCGGGCATCGAGCACCGGGTAGCCGGGCGCGTAGAGCCACTGGCGGAAAAACTCCGTCAGGTCCTGCCCCGAGGCGCGCTCCATCGCGGCCTCGAAGTCGGCCGAGGAGGCATTGCCGTCCCGGAAGGCGGCGTAGTACGCGCGCAGTCCCTTCCAGAAAGCCGCCTCGCCGACTTCGTAGCGCAGCATCTCCAGCACCCACGCTCCTTTCTGATACGTGAGCGGCTGCAAGACCTCCTCCGGCTGCGCGTACGTGCTGTCCACGACGACGGCGCCGGGGTGCTGCTTCATGTAGCGCACGACCAGGCTGCGCGCCTCGTCCATGCGGCGGCGGTGCACCTCGGGGCCGTAGCGGTGCTCCAGGTAGTGCTCTTCGAGAAACGTAGCGAAGCCCTCGCTCAGCCAGACGTGCCGCCAGTCGGTTTCGGTGACCGCGTTGCCGAACCACTGGTGAGCGATCTCGTGCGCCAGCAGATCCTCCGGCGTGCCCTCGGCGACCACCGCCTCGGGGTAGAAAATGGCTCCGGCGTTCTCCATGCCGCCGTAGCGCGTTTTGCTCTGCACGTTGGCGAGCCGCTCGAAGGGGTACGGCCCGAGGCGCCGCACGAAGTATGCCAGGATCGAGTCCGTCGGCGCAAACCCGCGCAGCCCCTTCTCGCGGTCCTCCGGGAACACGTAGTTGGCCCGGGGGATGCCGCCCACCGGCGGGCGCGCCTCGACGACGAACCGCGCCGCGCCGATGACGATGACCTTGGTGGGCAGCGGCGCGGCGCTGCGCCAGAGCGAGACGCGCCGGCCGCGCGCGTCGCCGGCGGTTTCGAGGATGGGGGCGCCGTTCGAGACGACCTGGTAGGGGGCCGGGGCGGTCACGACGAACTCGACGGTGGCCTTGTCGTTCGGGTGGTCCACGGTCGGCAGCCAGTGGCGCGCCCGGTTGGGCCAGTTGTCCCCGAAGAACGTGCGCGCGCCGTGCTGATTCTTCGAGATGATGAGCCCGTCGGCGGGGATGCCGTGGTAGCGCACCACCACCGAGTCGGCGGCGCCCCGGCGGCGCGGCGCCGCGAGCGTGATGCGGAGGCGGTCGCCCTCGTGGCGGTAGGCGAGCGCCTTTCCGCCGCCGCCCTCGACGCTCTCGACGCGCATGCCGCGTCCGTCGGCGGTCGGCCCCTGAAGGTCGAGCGTGATTTCTTTGACCTCCGGGGCCGTAAATTGCAGCCGGATGCGGGCCTCGCCCTGGATTTCGTCGGAGGCGTCCGAGAGCGTCAGGGCGAAGCGGTAGTGCAGCACGTCCATGCCCTGATGCGTGCGGGCGTCGTGGTCGCCGCCGTCGGCGGGGGCGAGGAAAAGCCCGAGGAGCAGGAGCAGGTAGACGACGAAGTTCATAGGGGGCAGAGGCAGGGGCCGAAGCGTACGCAGCGGCGCGGCGCAGGTTGCGCCGGGGCGGGGGCCTTCAAGATACGGCTGGGGATGACCGAACTGGTGGTGCGGGTCGTGGACGTGTATGTGTACCGGCGCCCGCCCGGCGGCGCGCCGGAGTTTTTGCTGCTGCGCCGCAGCCCGGGGCGGGCCTATGCCGGGGCGTGGCGCATGGTAGGCGGCAAGATCGAGCCGGGCGAGGCGGCTTGGCAGGCGGCGCGGCGCGAGCTGGCCGAGGAAACGGGCCTGGAGCCTCGGCGCTTCTGGACGATTCCCTCGGTCAACACGTTCTACGAGTGGGCGCGCGACCGCGTGAACGTCATCCCGGCCTTTGCCGCCGAGGCGGCGGCCGGGCCTGCGACGGAGGCGGCGCTGCGGGCCGCGTGCGCGCCCGGCGCCGAGCACGACGCCTGGCGCTGGCTGCCCGAGGCGGGGGCGGCGGCGCGGCTGGGCTGGCCCGAGCAGCAGCGCCTCGTCGGCGTCGTCGCGGCGATGCTGCGGCGCCCGCTGCCGCCGGAGCTGATCGTGGAGAAGGGCGCAGGGCAATAAAAATGCTACGTCTACGCGCTGCGCCGAGCGTGGCACGGCGTATGCAGCCTTCAGGGCGGCGGCGGCGGCGCCGCGCGAAGTCCCCATAGGGGATCTGCACGCGGGCGCGCTGTACAGCGAGGGCTACACTGGCCCCCGCCGAGTGGCTACGATGCTGGAACAGGATATGTTTATGTTTGCCGATAGAAAACGGATGCTCTGGAGAGCGGTCGCGGCCGTGCTGCTCGCGCTGGCGCTGGTGTGGGCGCGGCCCTCGGCGGCGCAGGAGCCCCCCCCGGAGGCCCTGGAGGCCGTGCAGCGCGCCATTGCGCGGGGCAGCGCCTCGGGGGTGCTGGCCGGGGCGGCCGAGCAGGTCGAGGTGGCCGTGCTCGGGCGCAGCACCGTCTACAGCCGGTCGCAGGCGCTCTACGTGCTCTCGGAGTTCTTCAAGCAGCACCCGCCTGCAAGCGTCGCCTTCGGGCGCGCCTCCGAGGCCGAAGGCAGCGTGTTCGTGCCCGGCGCCTATACGGCCGCCGGCGCAGAGGCCCCGTTTCAGGTATACCTGCGGCTGCGGCAAAAAGGGGCGCGGCTGGAGCTGAAGGAAATCCGTTTCGAGCGCCGCCTGCGCTGAAGGCGGTCCCCGCCGCCGTATGTTGATGCGGCCGCCCCGGCGGCCTCACCCTAACCTCTGCTGCGACGCGGCGCCCTCCGATGCCCCCTGCGACCTCCCCCCGGCGGCTGATGAAGCGGTACGAGGCGCGCGCCGCCCTCGTGATGGCCGTCGTGCTGGCCCTGCTGCTGGGCAGCCGCGCCTACGATCTGCGCCGCATCGCCGCCGCCCCCGAGGCGGCGCAGCAGCGCGCCGTCGAGCAGGCGTACGCCTATGTTTCCGAGGCGTATCTGGCGCTGCGCACCGAACTGGAGATGCGCGCGCAGGCGCTGGCCGAGCATGAAGCCGTGATCCGCGCGCTTTCCTCGGAGCCGGCGCCGGCCGAGGTCGAGGAAGCCCTACTGCGGGAGGTCGAGCGCCTGCCGCTGCCCCCGCGCGGGGCCGTGGAAGTGCTCACGCGGCAGATGAAGTCGGCGGCGTGGAACGGCTTCAGCATGCCGGTGGGGCCGGCCGACCGCACCCCCACGCTCCGCTATCCTCGCACCTCCATCGTCTACGACGGCGAGGCGCGCGAGGCGCTGGCCGTGTGGTGGCCCGTCCGCGAGGGCGCGCGCGTACTGGGCTACGTGCGTGTGCTGCGCATGATCCGGTCGCGGGCCCCCTTGCAAAACGAGTACCTGCGCGACTACAGCCTGGCCGCCGGCTGGAGCCGCGCCACCGGGCTCGACATCGCGCTCCGGACGGAGGCCGCGCCGCCTTCCGAGGGCCCCGCCGAGGAAGCGCGCGTGCTCCCCGGCGTCGGCGGCGAGCCGGCGGCCTCCGTCGTAATCCGCACCCCCACGCCCGAGGAGCTGCGGCGGCGCACCGCCGAGGTCTACGCCGACTTGCTGGCCCTCTGGGCGACGGTGCTGGCCGTGCTCGTCGGCCTGCGCCTGTGGACGTGGGCGCGCGCGGCGCGCGCGGTGGGCGGCGCGGCGCTCCGCTTCGGGGTCTGGCTGGCCGCTGTGTGGGCGCTGCGGTTCGGGATGCTCACGCTCCACGTTCCCGCCCGGTGGCAGGCGAACAAAGGCCCCCTCGCGCCGCTTTTCGACCCGACGCACCTGGCCTCGACCATCGCCTCCGGGCTGTTCCAGTCCATCGGCGATCTCATGCTGACTGCCGGCGTCGTGCTGCTTTCGGCGGGGGCGTTGCTCGACCTCGTCAGCCGTTGCAACGCCGCCCTGGGCGCGCGCACGGAGCCGCCTGCGCGCCGGGGCCAACTGCTCGACGCGGCGGCCTCGCTCGGGTGCCTGCTGCTGGCGGTGCTGTGCCTGTTCGGGCTCGCCTACACCGTGCAGCACATGATCTTCGACAGCACGCTGGACTATTTCGCGCGCAGCGGACTGCTGCCGCGCAGCCCGGAACGCCTGGTGGTGTTCGTCTTTGGGGCGCTCTTGCTGCTGACCCTCGGGGCGCTGCTGCTGGCCGTGGGGCTGCTCTGGCTGGCGATGGTGCTTCTGTGCCGCCTGCCGCTCTGGGGCCGGGCAAGCGAGGCGGCGCGCCTCGCGGCGACGGCGGGGTTGGCGGCGGCGGCCGTGCTCGTGTTCGCGCTCCTGGGCGGCCTCGCCTACGCCCCTCCGGCGGCCATTGCGCTTTTCGGGGGCATCGCCTGGGGCACGGCGTTCTACCGCTACGCGCGGCGCGAGGGTTTTCTGCCGCTGCTGACCCTGCGCGGGGTGCTGCTGTTCGTGTTTCTGCTCTCGCTGCTCCTGTATCCCATTTTCCACCAGGGCATGGCGACCCGGCGGCAGCGCCTCATGGAAAGCGCCATCGACGCCTTCGAGGGCGGCCGCGACCCGCGCGCCCTGTTCGCCATCGGGCAAACGCTGGAGCAGATGCTGGCCCTACCCGAGGCGTCCGCCGCGCTCGCCCAGGGAGACCCGGCCGCGCGGCCTCTGCTCGACTCCGTAGCCACCGAGGTCGTGCGCGCCTCGCTGCTCTCGACGATGGGGCCCTACGATGTCGGCCTGACGCTGCTCGACCGCGACGGCCGAACCGCCGGGCGCTACTACGAGACCGACCAGATCCTCGGGCGGGTGGCCCTGGCCCAGGAAGATTCGCTGCTTTTCGAGACGCTCCGCTACATGTACCTGGAGCGCGGCGCCGGAGGGCCGATGGTCGAGCAGGTCACGAGCCGCACCGAGCGTGAGCGCTTCCAGAACGTCGGGCTGGCCCCGGTCGTGCGCGGCGGCGAAACGGTGGGGTGGGTGATGGTGCGCGCCGAGCCGCAGGCGATGCTGGGCGCCGCCGAGACGCCCTACCCGCGCGTGCTGCTGCCGGGCGGCTTCTCGGGGTCGCTGCACAGCAATTTCTCTCTCGCCGAGTTTCGGGACGGGGTGCTCGTGCGCAGCATCGGGCAGGACTTCGGGCGCTACCGTCTCCGCGAGGCGGTCCGCGACGCGCTCCGCGAGCAGCCTGAACTCTGGACGCGCGACGAGGTGGAGGAGATCGAGTACCTGGCCTACTACCGCCGCCACGTCTCCCCCTCGACCCTGCCCTCGGCCGTGCTCGCCCCCCCGAGCGAGCGCGTCGTGGCCGTGCGCACGCACGCGCTCTCGCCGTTCGACCACCTGTACTACCTGCTCCGGCTGACGGCCGCCGGCCTGTTCATCGGGGCGCCGCTCTACCTGATCGGCCTGGGCCTGCGGCGGCGCGCCGGGTTGCTGCCGGCCCCCCGGGTGTACTTTCGGGACAAGGTGCTCAACGCCTTCATCGCCGTCGGGATCTTCTCGGTCGGCGCCGTCGGCATGGTGGGGCGCGCCTTCATCCGGCAGGGCGAGGAGGCGGCCGTGCAGTCGTGGCTGCGCCAGAACCTGGAGCGCGTCGAGGAGGCCCTGGCGCTTCAGGCGCGCCCCAACGAGCTGCCCTACCACGTCATGGCGCGCACGCCCGTAGACTCGCTCGCCACGCGGGTGGGCCTGGAGATCAACCTGTACGAGCAGGAAGAACTCGTCGCCTCCAGCCGCCCGCAGCTCGTGCGCGACCGCCTGATCGACCGGCGCCTGCCGCTCGGGGCGTACAAGGCCCTTTTCCACGAGGGCGCGCGCTTCGTCGTGGCAAGCGCCGAGCTGGGCAGCTTCCGCTACAAGGTCGGCTTTCGGGCGCTGCTCGACGAGGACGGGCGGCCCCGCTACATCCTCTCGGTGCCGACGCTGGCGCAGCAGGAGCGCCTCCAGGAGGAGCAGGCGCGCACCATCGCCTACCTGTTCGGGGCCCTGCTCCTCTTGGTGATCGTCGTCCTGGCGACGGCCTCGGTGCTCGCCAGCGCGCTGGCGCGGCCCGTCGGGCGGCTGCGCGCGGGCCTGGAGGCCGTGGCGCAGGGTCAGTTCGAGCAGCCCATCCCCGTCGAGTCGCGCGACGAGATCGGGGAGCTGGTCGAGACGTTCAACAGCATGCAGCAGCAGCTCGCCGAGAGCCGCATCATCCTGGCGCAGCAGGAGCGGCAGCTTGCCTGGCGCGAAATGGCCCGGCAGGTGGCGCACGAGATCAAGAACCCGCTCACGCCCATG
Organism: uncultured Rhodothermaceae bacterium; assembly: GCA_965363675.1. GTDB lineage: Bacteria > Bacteroidota > Rhodothermia > Rhodothermales > DASSAV01 > CBDTTW01. The sequence goes on along the minus strand of CBDTTW010000120.1, from coordinate 1,472 downwards.
AAGCTCTCGGTGCAGCACCTCCAGCGCGCCTTCTACGGCGCCGCCGGCCCCGCCCTCGACGGGCGCTTCGCCGGGCTGTTCACGCGCATCACGGGCACGCTCATCGAGCAAATCGACGCGCTCGCCCGCATCGCCAACGAGTTTCACTCGTTCGCGCGCATGCCCACCCGTATGCTGGAGCGCCTGGACCTGAACGCCGTCGTGCGGGAAGCCGTCTCGCTGATGCAGGAGGAGCAGATGGTCGCGGTGGCCCTAAGCCTGCACCCCGAAGCCCTGTGGGTCGAGGCCGACCGGGAGGAGCTGCGGCGCATCTTCATCAACCTCATCAAGAACGGCGTCGAGGCCATTCCCGACGGCCGCGAAGGCGCCATCGCCGTCCAGACCACCCGCGAGCCCACCGAAGCGGGCGCCGCCGAGGCCGTGTGCACCGTCACGGACAACGGATCGGGCATCCCGGACGAGGTGCGCCACAAGATCTTCGAGCCCAACTTCTCCACCAAGACGCGCGGCACCGGCCTCGGGCTTGCCATCACGAAGAAAAGCGTCGAGGACTTCGGCGGCTCGGTCCGCTTCGAGACGACCGAGGGGGTGGGCTCTGCCTTTAGAGTGGCTCTGCCGGCCGTCGAGGGTTAGGGCGTCGCCAGGTCGCGGTAGGAGACCGCCCGGATGCCGTGCGCGTGCAGCGCCGCCGCCACGCGCGGGTCGGTAAACAGCCGGGTGACGCCCTCGCGGTCGTAGCCGACCTCGGTGTAGCCGGGGTGCCAGATGCCCTGCATCTCGGGCGTATCGTAGCCGGGGTGGTCCAGGAACAGGTAGTCGCCCTCGGTCAGCCCGCCGAGCATCTGCACGAAGCTCTGCACCTTCTCCTCGTAGGTGCCTTTGGGGCCGCCGTAGCCGCCCGTGCTCTTGACGCCCAGCGCCTCCAGGTCGATCCCGAGGCCGTATTCCTTCGCCAGCCGCTTTACGAGCGCGTGCACCTCGGGCGTCATGTCGTCGCAGCCCATGTGCCCCGATACGTGGCTGAGCTGGGGGATATGGCGCCGGGCCAGCTCGATCTGGGCGCGCAGCTCGCGCTCCACGTCCTCGATTTTCCACGCTTGCTCCAGCAGCGCCGGCGGGCCGCCCGCGCCCGAGGGCCAGATGCGCGGGAAGAAGTAGCCGTCGGCGTCCACGAGGCTGGGGGCCGCCGTAAGGGGCCCCCACTTCAGATGAGTCCATTCGCTCGTGAGCACCAGGTGCAGCCCTGCGTCCAGGCCGGGGTTCTGGCGCAGCAGTTCGGCCGCCTCCAGGAACCACGGCGTCGGGGCCATCACCTCGACGGTTTTCATGACGCCCTTGCGGTACGCCTCGATGCAGGCCAGGTTGACGGCGCGGGCCATCCCCATGTCGTCGCCGCGAAGGATGAGGCGCACCGGCTTTTGAGGGGCGGGTTTTTGCTGCGCGGCGGCGGGGGAGGGCAGAAGCAGCAGGCC
>CBDTTW010000119.1:0-9320 GCA_965363675.1 uncultured Rhodothermaceae bacterium | reverse complement strand
AGCACGAGATCGCCCAGGGCGGTGCGCAAGGCGGGCGCCAGGCGCTCGAAGGCCGCCAGGGCGCGCCACGCCTCCACGCGCTCGCGCGGCTTGAGGCCCGCCGGGTAAAGCGGGTGGCGCTTGCCGACGGCGCTTTTCGGCTGGAGAAACGGCCGCGCGTCGTAGTAGACCTGCGCCTGTTTCTCGGCGGAGAGGCCCCCGCCGACGCGCGCCCAGAACTGCCACCACGCCTTGCGCACGTCCGACTCCAGCGGGAAGCGCATCCCCTCGCGGTAGAAGCGCCACACCTCGGCCATGCGCCAGCCGTCTACGTCGTCGCCGTAGCCGGGGCGCAGGGCAAAGCCGAGCAGGTCGAACCAGGCCACTTCGTGCGCGGGACCGGCGCGGCGCGGCAGGCGGATCAGCTCGTCGGCGAGGCGGCGCGCCACAGGAAGCGTCCAGTCGGCCGGCGGCGCGTCCAGGGCGGCCTCCAGGCGGCCCCACAGGCCCGCCGGGGAAGCGCCGTCCTCGAAGACGGCTTTCAGGAGGCCCGCCGCCTCGGCCAGTTGCTCGGGGTCGGGGGGCTCCAGGTCGCCGGGGGGTTCCTCGGCGGCCCCGTCCGGGCCGTTTCGCACGTCGAACTCCAGGCGCCAGCGGTGATCGGTTTCTACGGCGTGGCACCACAGCTCCAGGGTGCCGATTTCAGTCAGGCGCACCTCGAACGTAACCGGGAGGGCCTGGCGGCGGCGCTTGCGCCCGTAGCGCAGCACGGTCCGCAGCGGCGGCAGCTCGGCGGCGTCCTCCGGCGCGAGGATGACGGCCTCGCCCACGCGGTCGCCGAGGCGCGTCGTGGAGGCGAACAGCTTGAACAGCACCGGCTGGTTCGTGACCGCCGACGTGTTCAGGCGTTCGAGGCGGGCTTGGAAACCTTCGTCGGCGCCGCGCGGCACGATGCACACGGCCGCCTGGCCCTCTTCAACGGCGGCGCCCGCCACGCCCACGTAATACGCCCGCACGGCGCCGCTGCCGACCCGCGCTTTTTCTCCGAGGCGCACGAGGCCGTAATAGGCGGCCCCGTAGGCTACGGCCAGGTCGAGCCGCGCGGCTCCCAGCTCCTCAGGGCGCCACCCCCCGGCAGGGTCGAACCAGCTTCCGACGACCGTGCGCACCCGGTCGCGCAGTACCGGCGGGTTGAAGACGCCGCCGTTGAAGAGGATATAATCCGGCCGGAGGGCCCGCCCCCCGGCGTCGGCGCGCAGGGCAGGCGCGGCGCGGCGCCAGAAGCGGGCCAGGTGGCGCGTAATGGCCGGGTCGGTTTCGTAGGGCAGGCCGAGTTCCGTCAGGCCGACGCGGCGCGGCGCGGCGGCGTCTGCATCGAGGGCGACTTCGGGGAAGAACCCCTGCACGACGAGCCGCTGCACCTCCTCGGCGTAGACCGTAGCCGTGAGCATGCCGCCGACGAGGCCGCCGCCGCGCGCGGGCACGGCCACGCGGGCGCGCTCGGGGGCGTCCGGCCCGAGGAGCAGCTCCTTGGCGGCGCGGCACTGGTGCACGAGCGCGTGCCAGCGCAGCACGTCCAGCTTGCCCGCCCCGCCGGCGACGTCGCCCTCGACCTGGCGGCCGAGGGCGTGGTCCATGTTGTCGCCGCCGAGCAGCAGATGATCGCCTACGGCCAGCCGGTCGAAGCCCAGGGCTTGCCCCTCGGCGCGCACGCCGATCACCGAGAAGTCGGAGGTGCCGCCGCCTACGTCGCAGATAAGGATGAGGCTTCCGGGGCGGAGGCGGCCGCGCTCGGCAGGGTGGGCCTCCTGCCAGGCGTAGAAGGCTGCGAGCGGCTCTTCGAGCAGCACCGGGCGCTCGATGCCCGCCTGGCGCGCCGCCTCGACGGTCAGCTCGCGCGCCGACTCGTCGAACGAAGCGGGCGCCGTAAGCACGACGAACTGATCCTCGAAGCGCGCCGCCGGGTCTGCGCCGGCCATTTCGTAGTTCCAGGCGTCGCGCAGGTGGCGCAGGTAGCGGGCCGAGGCTTCTACGGGCGAGACCGTCGTCGCGCCCGGAGGCGCCCCCCACGGCAGGATCGGGGCGGTCCGGTCCACGGCGGCATGGCTCAGCCACGACTTGGCCGAGGCGACGAGGCGGCCGGGCACGCGCGGCCCCTGCTCCCGGGCGAGCGCGCCCACGGCAAAGTCGCGCCCACGCGCCCACGGCACGTCGAGGGCGCCCGGCCCGAACTCGTGGCCGCCGCTCAGGTACAGAAACGACGGCAGCGTGCTCCGGGCGGCGACTTCGCCGGGCGCGACGAGCTGCGGCGCCGAGAACACGGCCACCCGGCGCTCGGGCGTGCGCAAGTCCACATAGGCCAGGGCCGAGTTGGTGGTGCCCAGGTCGATGCCGATAGCGAAAGCGTAGCTCATGGGCAGGCTACGGCTGCGGCGCATCGGCAGGCGCGGCCGCCTCGGCGCCGCTGCGCAAATCGAAGGCGAGCTTCCAGCGCTGCCCTTCTTCCTGCCCGACGCACCAGAGTTCGAGCGTCCCGACTTCGGTAAAACGGCTTTCGAGCTGCACCGGCACGACCGCCCCCCCGGCTGCGGCGCCGTCGGCCGGCAGCAAGGCTTCCATGACGGCCGCCTCGGTGATCTCGCCCGCCCAGTCCTCGACCTGCTCGCCTACGCGGTCCTCGCGGCGCGTGTCGGAGGCGAGCAGGCTGAAGGCCGCCTCCTCCCCCACGACGAGCCCGAACGTGCGCCCCGCAACCGTAGCGTGCGCGCCTTCTTCCATGCCGTAGGGGGCCACGCACAGGGCCGTTCGGGGCGTCGGGATGCCGGGCACGGCGGGCATGGCGCTTTCGACGCCGATGTAGTAGGCGCGGGGCGCGCCCGCGCGGATGCGGATGCCCCGGCCGCGCCGCACGGCGCCGTAATACGCCGCCCCGATGGCGACGGCATGATCGAGCCCCGCCGAGGCGAGCTGCTCGACGGGCGCGCCCCGCCACGCCGCCAGGCAATCCAGCACGCGGCGGCGCAGCGCCTCGGCGTTCATGACGCCGCCGTTGAAGAGCACGAGCCCGGGCAGCCCCGCGCCCGCATGCCGCCCGAGGAACGCCGCCAGGTGGCGCGTTACGGCAGGGTCCTGCTCGTAGGGCAGCCCCATCTCCTGAAGGCCCGCGCGGGCGGCGCGCTGCGGGCGCGCCTCCGGGCCTACCTCCGGAAAGAAGCCCTCCAGCAGCACCTGTTCCAGCTCGGCGTGCGTCAGCTCCGTCCGGAGCGTCCCGCCGATGAGCGACGAACCGCGCCCGAGGATGCTGATCGGCGCGGCTTCCAGCCCGGGCGAAGTCAGCAGCAGTTCCTTGGCTTTGCGGCACTGATGCACGAGCGCCCGGAACTGCCATGCGTCCAACGCAGCGCCGCGCGCGGCCATTTTCGCCCGGACGGCATAGGCCAGCGTCAGGTCCATGTTGTCGCCGCCGAGCAGGATGTGGCTGCCCACGGCGACGCGGCGCAAATCGAGGTTGCCGTCTTCCTCGACGACATCGATCAGGCTGAAGTCGGTCGTGCCGCCGCCCACGTCGCAGACGAGCACCGCGTCCCCGACGGCGATATGCGCGCGCCAGGCTTCGCCGTGGGCGTAGAGCCAGGCGTAAAAGGCGGCCTGCGGCTCTTCCAGGAGGGTCAGGCGTTCCAGCCCGGCCCGGCGCGCCGCCTCGACGGTCAGCTCGCGCGCGACGGGGTCGAAGGAGGCCGGGGCCGTGAGCAGCACGTCCTGCCGTTCCAGGCGCAAGGCCGGGTCGCCGGCGGCGATGGTGTGGTTCCAGGCGTCGCGCAGATGGATGAGGTAAGCCGCCGAGGCGTCCACCGGCGAGAGGCGCCGCGCCCCCTCGGGGGCCTCCCAGGGCAGCACCGGCGCCGTGCGGTCGATGCCGCTGTGGCTCAGCCACGACTTGGCGCTGGCGATGAGCTTGCCGGGCAGCTCGGCGCCGCGCTCGCGGGCGTAAACGCCCACGGCCGCGTCGGCCCCCGGGCGCCAGGGCAGCGCGAGGGCGCCGGGCGGCGCGTCGTGCGGCTCCGGCAGCAGCAGAAACGAGGGCAGCAGCGGGCGCGCCTCCACCTCGCCCGGCCCCACGAGCTGCGGCGCGGCGAACAGGCTGATCCGGAGGGCGCCGTCCGCCTCTATAGGAGTGTAGGCCATCAGGCAGTTGGTCGTGCCGAGGTCAATGCCTACGGTATACGTTGCTTCGCTCACGTCTATGACGGGATAGGTTTTCGGAATGGAGCCGCCGCGCCGCTTCAGGCCACCTCGACCTCGGCCGCCGCGACGATGCGGTCCTGCTCGTTCATCCGGGTGGGAAGCGTCAGCCGCGCGACGCGCCAGCCTTTGTGCCGCACCTCGCCCCGGAACGGCGGCGCGCCGATGGCATTGCCGGTTACGCGGATGGCTGAAGCGTCGAAGCCGGGTTCGAGCGTGATCGGGGCGCCCTCGGGCTGGGCCACGACGGGTTCCAGCGCGACGTGCTCGCGGAGGGCCTTCACGCACCCCTCGTGCACGCTGCGCACGGCGGCGCCGATCTGCGCGTCGTCGTAGGGAGCAATGTCTTCCTGGAGGAAGTCGATGAGGCGGCCTTCGCGCTGGAGCAGGGCCAGCAGTTGCACGGCCGCATCGGTCGAGGGGGCGGCGGGCGCCGCGAGCGCCTCGGCCTTGGCCTGCGCCTTCGCCTCGGCCAGGTCGCGGTCGCGCCGGCGCGAAGCTTCCAGCAGCCCCGCCGCCGCCGACTCCTCGATGGCCGCGGCCCCTACCTGGCGCACGCCGATCCAGGCGACGAGCGTCACGACGAGCGCCGTTCCGGCTACGGCGACGACATTGCCGGGCAGCGCGAGGCTGACGGCCAGCAGCAGGCTGTTGCCGATCAGGATGAAAAGAAGCGACTTCAAGCCGAAGTTATTGAGCGGTTCCATAGGTCGAGAGGGTTCAGCGCGGTAAAACTCGTGAGGTCCTGCCGTTATATAGCCGCGCCGCCGCCGGGATCCCGGCCGGACTCAAGGAAAGCGCGTGGCGGGCCCCCGAGCCGGGGCGCCCAGGCGGTTTCAAAGGTAGTGCAGGAAAGGCGGCCCCGCCCGCCTCCGGGACCGGAGAAGCGTTACCGAAAAGGCATCGTATTACCCAATAGACATACCCTTGCTCCGGCAAGAGCGGCGCGGCGGAGGGCCCAAAGAAAATGATGCGCAGGGCGGAAACGTAAATTTTGTTGAGCAGTTGGCGCCTGTAATTTCCGGATGTCTTCCTGCAACAACTCCGTCATAGCACAACGATACAGCGATGTACTCACCTGGTCTGACGGCGCCCTCCCCCTCGGCGCCGTTTGCCCTGGGCCTGGTGGAGCTGCGCGGCGGCGCGGTCTCCTTTATCCCCGGCCTCCCCTCCTGCCTCGAACCTGTCTTCGGGAAGGGCCCCGGCGCGCCCGCCGGGGCGCTGGAAGCGGCCATGCGGCAGGCGGAGGCGCGCGGCGAACCGGTTGCGGTGGACCTGCCCGAGCCGGCGGGGGCGCTCCTGAGGGTGGCCTTCGCCGAGCGCGCCGGCGAAACGCTCCGGTGCGCCTACACCCTGACGGCGGCGCCCGCCGACTCCTGCGCCTTGGGCGGCATCCCTTGCAACGCCTTCTACGCCGCCGCCGAGACGGCCCGCGACGGCATCGTGATCTTCGACGGCGCCTTTGCCGAGGAAGGTCCGTCTATGCTATACGCCAACCAGGGTTTCGAGCGCATTACGGGCTACAGCGCCGCCGAAGCGCAGGGGCGACCCGTGCGCATGCTGAGCGGCCCCGGCACCGAGGCGCCCGTCGCGGAGGCGCTCCGCGCGCAGATGCAGGCCGGCATGCCCTGCGAGGGCCTCGTGACCACCTATCGCAAGGACGGGCAGGCGATTGCGCTGCAATGGTCCGTCGCGCCGTTCCACGCCGACGGCATGGCCGCCGGCTTCGTCGGCGTCGTCCGCGACGTGACGGCGCAGCAGACCGCCGAGGCCGCCCTGGCCCGCAGCGAGCGCCGCTTTCAGACGCTGCTCGGCTCGCTCGAAGATGTCGTCTGGTCGTCCTCCATCGACGGGAAGACGTCCCTCTACGTCAACGGCGCCGCCGAGCGGATGCTGGGCATCCCGGCGGCGCGCCTCTCCGAGAACACGGCGGCCTGGCGGGAGGCGGTGCATCCGGACGACCAGGAAGCCTTCGACCGCATGATCGCGCGCCTGCTGGCCGAGGGGACGGCGCAGGAGACCTACCGCGTGCGGCATGCAGACGGCTCGGTGCGCGTCGTCGATGCGCGCACCTCCGTCATCCGCGACGCGCGCGGCGCCCCGGAGCGCGTCGGCGGCGTCGTCCGCGACGTGACCGAGGCCCACACGATGCAGCAGCGGCTCCTGCGCAAGCAGTTGTTCATCGAGGCGGCGCTGGACGTGATGCCTGACCCGTTCGTGGTGATCTCGCCGGAGCGCGTCATCGTTCGCGCCAACCGGCGCGCCGGCGACTTGCTGGGCCTGCCGCCCGCGCAGCTCCTCGGCGCCGAGGCGCTGGGCTTCTGGCGCCCCGACGACCGGGAGCACATGCGGCAAGCGTTCGAGGCGGCGCTCGGGGGGGCGCCCTTCACGCGCGAGGCGCACCTGATGCTGCCGGACGGCCGGCTGACGCCGCTGGAGGTGCGCGGCGCGCTTTTGCGCGACGATACGGGGGCCGCCGCCGGCGTGTGCTGCATCTGCCGCGACCTGACGGAGCGCCGCCGCACCGAGGCGGCCTTGCAGGAAGGCGAGCAGCGCTACCGCGCCCTTTTCGCCAACAACCACGCGCCGATGCTGCTGCTCAGCCCGGAGACCGGAGGCATCGTGGACGCCAACCCGGCGGCGCTGCACTTCTACGGGTATGCCTACGAAGACCTCGTCGGCCGCCCCATCAGCCTGCTGAACGGCCTGACCGAGACCGAGGTAAGGGCCATCATGGCGCGGCTCGTGACGGAAGGCGGCGGGCGCGTCGAGTTGAGGCACCGCCTGGCCGGCGGCGCCGTGCGCGACGTGGAAAGCTACAGCGGCCCCATACACATCGGCGGGCGGCGGCTTCTGTACTCGATCATCCACGACGTCACCGACCGGCAGCGGGCGCAGGAAGCGCTGCGGCTCAGCGAGGCGCTGTTCCGGGGGGCTTTCGAGACGACCCGCGTCGGCAAGGTGCTGGTCACGACCGAGGGCCGCATCATGAAGGTGAACGAGGCCGCCTGCCGGATGCTCGGGCGCGCCGAGGCGGAGTTGCAGGCCGAGGGCCTGGCCCCGTTCCTGCACCCGGAAGACCGCGCCGAAGGGACGCGCATCTTCGGCGAGCTGTTCGCAGGGCGCGCCGCGTCGCTCCAGACGGAGCAGCGGTTCGTGCGCCGCGACCAGCAGGTGATGTGGGCGCTCGTCACGGCGGCTCCGGTCGGCGGCGGGCCGAAGGGGCCGGAGTGCTTCGTCTGCCAGATCGTAGACATCAGCGATCAGAAAACGCTCGAACAGTCCATGGCGACGGCCCTCCGCAAAGAGCGTGAACTGAGCGAACTCAAGACGCGGTTCGTCTCGATGGCCTCGCACGAGATGCGCACCCCGCTGGCGACCATTATGGGGTCGCTGGAGTTGGTGGAGCGCTTCGGGGAGCAATGGCCCGAGGAGAAGCGCCGCAAGCACCTTCAGCGCGCCCGGCAAAGCGTGCGCGAGATGACCGATTTGCTGGAGGACGTGCTGGCGCTCGGGCGCGCCGAGGAGGGGCGGCTGCCTTTCGAGCCGGAGCCTACCTACACGCAGACGTTTCTGGCGGACTTGGTGCGGGAGCTGGAAGCGGCCGCCCCCGGCCGGCGCATCGACCTGGAGCACGCCGGCCCGCGCGGGGCCGTGCTCGTGGACCGCAAGCTGCTGCGGCTCATCACGTCCAACCTCGTCGCCAACGCGCTCAAGTATTCGGCGCCGGAAGCCCCGGTGCGCATCCGCATCTCGGCAGGCCCCGACGACGCCCTTGCGCTCTCGGTGCGCGACGAGGGCATCGGCATTCCGCAGGCCGATTTGCCCTACATCTTCGACTCGTTCTACCGCGCCGCCAACGTCGGCGCGGTGCGCGGCAGCGGCCTCGGGCTGGCCCTGGTCAAGCGCGCCGCTGATTTGCACGGCGGCGAAATCCGCATCGCCAGCGAGGAAGGGCGCGGCACGGAGGTAAGCGTCACGCTCCGGCGGCCCGCTGCGTCTGCCCCGGGGAACCCGGCGGCGGCCGAAGGATAAGGATACCTTGCCCCTTTCCGTCCGCACGCCCTGTTCCCATGCCCGACGTTCCCGTTCGCACGCTCCCCGGCGCCGCGGTGCTCGAGGAAAGCCCCGTCGCGGTCGGCGGCGCCGGCGGGGGGCGCTACCGCCTGCATCGCCCGCACGTATACACCGGCGACGAAGCCGTAGACCGCGCCATCTCGACCTTCGAGGCGGCGGTATTCCTGCCGCCCGCCGCCGGAGCCCACACGCCAATCGTCATCGGCCTGCAAGGCATCGGCGCGCCGTACCAGCGCAGCGCCTTTCTGGCCTCGGCGCTCGTCTCGGCGGGCATCGGGTGCGCGCTCTTCGAGACGCCGCTCTCCGGCTCGCGCGGGCTGCGCAACGACCCTTCGAGCAACGCCGCGCTCGAAGTGCTGCCCCTCGTCGAGCGCGGCGTGCGCCTGGATGCCGCCTTTGCCGGGCGCCTCTTCGACGGCGTGGCGGCGGACTACGGCGCGCTCGCGGCGCTGCTCGCCCAGGCGCACGGCCTGCGTCTGGAGCGCCTGGCGCTCCTCGGCGTCAGCTTCGGCTGCCTGCTCTCGGCGCTCGCCTTCATGCGCGACGGCGTGGGCGCGCGCCTGCTCGGGATCATCGGCCACCCCGACGTGCCGACGTTCGCGCGCGGCATGGCCCAAACGCTCAGCAGCTACAGCCCCCTGCCGCTCGACGCGATCTGCCGCCCCGGCATGATGGGCCTGGCCGAGGGCTTTGCGCGGCGCGCCGCCGGCAACGCGGGCATCGGGGCGCTGCATCTGGCCTGCCTGCTCGTCCGGCTCGGGGCCGGCGGCGCCGCCGAGGCGTTTAACCCGATGACCTACGCCGACCGCGTCGGGCCGGAGCGCCCCACGGCTTTCTTCGTCGGCGGCAAAGATACGCTGGCCCGCCCCGACGACGCCGAGCGCTGCGCCGCCCGCATCGCCGGGGCGCGCGTCGTCGTGGACCCCGCGATGGGGCACGGGGCCTACGCCACCTCGGGCGAGCCGTTCGACCGCCGTGTGACGCGCTTCGTGCAGGAGGCGCTCGCAGACTGGGCCGCCTGA
>CBDTTW010000118.1:0-9337 GCA_965363675.1 uncultured Rhodothermaceae bacterium | reverse complement strand
CGCCGCATGGAGGCCAACGAGAACATCGGCAAAATCGTGCTGCAAGTGGCCTAGACGCGGCCCAAACGCGCGGCGGCCCGGAGCTTGCAGAAAGCTCCGGGCCGCCGGTGGTTCAAAGGGTAAGGCGCCGCCTCTGGGGCTTGCGCTACGGCCGCGAGAGCGCCGTGACGAGCGTGCCGTTCTGCCCCGGAATCTTCATGCGCACCAGGAACGACGCGCCCGGCTTGACGGCCTTGTACGTACGCTCGAAGTCGCGGATGTTCTTGATGGGCTTGCGGTCCATCTCCGTGATGAGCAGGCCGTTCTGGATGCCGGCGTCGCGGGCGGCCTCGCTGCCGGCCTGGACGTTCTGCACCACCACGCCCGCCGCGTCGGCCGGCAGTTCCAGCTCGCGCCGGAGCTGCGGGGTGAGGTTGCTTACGGTAAAGCCGAGCTCGTCGTAGGCGCGCGTCTCGGCGCCGCCGCTGCTGGGGGCTTCGCCCTCGTCGTCGTCGGGGCGGTCGTCGGAGGCCGTCTCGGCGGCGGCGTCCATGCGGCCCAGGCTGATGTTGATGACCTGCTCCTGGCCCTCCCGGTTGACCGTAATCTCGACCTTGTCGCCGGGGCGCTTGACCGAGATCAACTGCGAAAGCTGGAGGTGGTTGGTGAGGCGCCGGCCGTCTACGGCCACGATCACGTCGCCTTCCTTGATGCCGGCGCGCTTGGCGGCCGAGCCGTCCACGACGCTGGCGACCTGGGCGGCGCCGCGCGGCAGCTTGTACGCCTTGATGAGGCTTTCGGTGGCGGGCCGGAACTCGACGCCGAGGCGGGCGCGCTCGACCTTGCCCGAGGCGATGAGCTGCTCGGCCACGCCGCGCACCGTGTTGACGGGAATGGCAAACCCGATGCCCTGGTAGCCGCCCGTACGGGTGTAAATGGCCGTGTTGATGCCGATGAGCTTGCCGCGCAGATCGACGAGCGGGCCGCCCGAGTTGCCGGGGTTGATGGCCGCGTCGGTCTGGATGTAGTTCTGCACGCCGGACTGGCTGTCCATGCTTTGCAAACGCCCGACGGCGCTGATGATGCCGCTCGTAACGGTGTTGCCGAGGTCGGTCGAGAGCGGGCTGCCGAAGGCCATCACCATCTGGCCGGGCCGCAAATTCTCCGAGTCGCCGATGGCGATGTAGGGCAGGCCCGTCGCCTCGATCTTGATGACGGCCAGGTCGCTGTAGGCGTCCGTCCCGATGACCTTGGCGTCGTAGCGCGAGCCGTCGAGCAGGCGGATGTTCAGCTCGTCGGCGCCCTCGACGACGTGGTTGTTCGTCAGGATGTAGCCGTTCTCACGGATGATGACGCCGGAGCCGAGGCCGGGGCTGCGGAACTCCTCGGGGGCGCCGTTGCCGCCGCGCCCGCCGCCGAAGAAGTCTTCGAACGGGGTGCCCTCGAATGGGTTGCGCCCCATGTTGCCGTGCGGGTTGCGCACGACCTTCTCCGAGAGGATTTGCACGACGGCCGGGTTGACGTTCTCGGCGACTTGCACGAAGGCTTCTTCCAGTTCGAGGGCGCTCTGCGAAACCGCGACCTGGGAATCCTTGGCCGAGAGGGGGATGCCGACCGCATCGCCGAAGTGGAAAAGGTTGGCGCCCAGGGTGGTGAACAGGATGCCGGCGATGAAGGCGGCGGCCACCACAAAGGCGAGGGAGGTTTTGGTCTTGCTGCTCATGGTTGCTCTGGCGTCGGGGTGTTACGTAAGGATCGCGTGTCGCGGGGCCGCCGCCGGGCGGCTTGCGCCTGCAAAAAACGCGTCGCCCGAGGCGGATATTGCGGCTCCCGGTTATACGAGCCCCGCCGCCTCCGGATGCAGCCGGCGGGGCTCCGGAGGCAAAAACGAGGCGCGGGAAATGCCTCGGCATTCCCGCGCCTCGCCTTCGGCGGCGGGCGATCGTCCTAAAGGTCTAATCGCCTTACGCCGCGCACGTTTCCGCGCAACCCTGAACGTTACTTTCCGGGAATGCCCGGCTCGGTCATCTCGCGCACGTTGAGGTACTGGTCGAGCTGCTCGTCGGTGAGCAGCCCCATCTCCTTGGCGACCTGGCGCACCGACTTGCCTTCGGCGCCGGACTTCTTGGCGACCTGGGCGGCCTTGTCGTAGCCGATGACGCTGTTGAGGGCCGTGGCGATGGAGGGGTTCAGTTCGAGCAGCTCGCGGCAGCGCTCGCGGTTGGCCTCGATGCCTTCGAGCGCGCGCGTCCGGAACGCGTCGAGCGCGCCGGTCAGGATGCTGATGCTCTCCAGCATGGCGTGCGCCATGACGGGCATCATCACGTTCAGCTCGAAGTTGCCGTGCTGCGCGGCTACCGTAATGGTCAGGTGATTGCCCATCACACGCGCGGCCACCATCATCACGGCCTCGGCCATGACGGGGTTGACCTTGCCGGGCATGATCGAGGAACCCGGCTGGAGCGAGGGCAGCCGGATCTCGGCCAGGCCGCTCGTCGGGCCGCTGGAGAGGTGGCGGATGTCGTTGACGATCTTGAGGCAGCTCACGGCAAGCGTGTTGAGCGCTCCGGCGACCGACACGTACGCATCCTTGGCGGCCTGGGCCTCCATGTGGTTGTCGGCCTCGCGGAAGCCGAGCTTGGTGGCCTCGCTGATGTACTCGATGGCCTTGGCCGGGAACGCGGTGGGGCAGTTGATGCCCGTGCCCGTGGCGGTGCCGCCCAGGGCCAGCTCGGAAAGCTCGTGCGAGGCGGCGCGCAGCCGGCGGATGTCGGCGCGGATCTGGGCCGCGTAGCCGCCGAACTCCTGCCCGAGCCGTACGGGCGTGGCGTCCATGAGGTGCGTGCGCCCGCTCTTGAGCACGTCGTCGAACTCCTGGGCCTTGGCGTCCAGGGCCGCCTCGAAGCGGCTCAGCGCCGGCAACAGCTCGCGCTCCAGGGCCACGCGCGCCGCCACGTGCATCGCTGTCGGGATCACGTCGTTCGACGACTGCGACATGTTGACGTGGTCGTTCGGGTGGAGCGCCTTGCTGCCGAAGCCCTGCCCCAATTCCTTGGCCGCAAGGTTGGCGATGACTTCGTTGGCGTTCATGTTGGTCGAGGTGCCGCTGCCCGTCTGGAAGATGTCGAGCACGAAGTGCTCGTCCAGCTTGCCCTCGACGATGGGCTGCGTGACGCGGTCGATCAGGTCGGCCTTGTCGGCTTCGAGCAAGCCGAGGTCGCGGTTGGCCTTGGCGCAGGCTTGCTTGATGATGGCAAGCGCCTCGATGAAGCGGCGGGAAAAGCGCAAGTCGCTGATCGGGAAGTTCTCCTTCGCGCGTTGCGTCTGGGCGCCGTAAAAGGCTTCGGCAGGAACCTGCACGTCGCCCATGGAATCTTTTTCGATGCGGAAGTCAGCCATAGTCGGTTGAATGCTGGTGGCGGGCAAATAGGGGGCTTCGTCACGCGGGCAATATACGCGCCCCCGCCGAGCGCCGCCGGAGCCGAGCGCCGCCGGGCTGCGCCTTAACGATTAATTCTGCGATCTGCGGCCGCCCCGCAAAGGCGCCGGGCGGGCGGCGGCCGTTTTTTGTAGCTTACCGCCCCCGAAAGCACCCCGCCCCCTCCTCCGCATGATTGTACTCGACACGGTGGCCGCCATGCGCGCCTACGCCGACGCCGCCCGCCGCGAGGGCAAGCGCATCGGCCTGGCCCCGACCATGGGCGCCTTGCACGCCGGCCACCTGGCGCTCGTCGCCGAGGCCGCGCGCCGCGCCGACCTGGTCGTGGCGACCATCTTCGTCAACCCGACGCAGTTCGGACCGGGCGAGGACTACGCCCGCTACCCGCGCACGCTCGCGGCCGACGTGCAGGCGCTGGAGGCGGCCGGCGCGGACGCCGTCTTTACGCCTTCGGTGGCCGAGATGTACGGCGACGCTTCCGGCGCCTCGCTGACGTGGGTCACCGTCGAGGGGCTCGGCGAGCATCTGTGCGGGGCCGTGCGGCCCGGCCACTTCCGGGGCGTGACGACCATCGTCGCTAAGCTTTTCCTCGCGGCGCAGCCGCATGTGGCCGTCTTCGGCCTCAAGGATGCGCAGCAGTTCTTCATCCTCCGCCGGATGACCCGCGATCTGCTGTTCGGCATCGAGATCGTCGGGGCGCCCACGGTGCGCGAACCCGACGGGCTGGCGCTTTCCTCGCGCAACGCCTACCTCCGCGCGGAGCACCGGGCGCAGGCCCCTGTGCTGCACGCCGCCCTCTTGCGGGCGCGGCGCCTCATCGAAGAAGGGGAACAGCGCCCGCAAGTGATTGTAGAAACCGTACTTGAAACGCTGCATACGGCTCCCGATGCGCGGGTGCAGTATGTAGAAGTCGTCGACACGGAGGCGCTGAAGCCGGTCCATGCCCTTGCGCCCGGTCAGGAGGCGCTCGTGGCGCTGGCGGTGTTCTTCGGCGACACCCGGCTGATCGACAACGTGATCGTCCGGGCGCCGGGCGCGCCCGCACGCTAAAACCAGAGAGAGCTGCTCCGCATGACCATCACGATGTTTCGGGCCAAACTGCACCGGCTTCGGGTAACCGAGGCGGACCTGTACTATGAGGGCTCGATCACGCTCGACACGGAGCTGCTCGAAGCCTCGGGCATTCTGCCCTACGAAAAGGTCCAGGTCGTCAACGTCAACAACGGGGCGCGCTTCGAGACGTATACGATCCCCGGCGCCGCCGGCAGCCGCATCGTGTGCCTCAACGGCCCGTGCGCCCGCCTCGCCGCGAAAGGCGACGAGGTGATCGTGATGGCCTACGCTGAGATGACGCACGCCGAAGCTCTCGCGCACCGGCCCCGCGTGGTCCTCGCCGACGCTTACAACAATCCGAAAGAGATTCTCGACCTGAGCGTCGAGGAAGCCCTGCGTCTCCCTACCGAGGAAGAAGCCGGCGCCGTCGCCGAAGGCTGACCGCTCCGGCCCCCATCTGCAAAGGCCCCGGCCTGCGCCCACGTCGCGCAGGTCGGGGCCTTTGCACGTCGCACCCGCCTCCGGCGGCGCGTTTGCCTGCGCCGCAATTCCGCGCAAAGGCAACCCCGTATTCCTCTGCGGCCGGATGCGCTTTTTCAGCGAGGCGGGGGGCGCCGAAGGACTTTTCATGCATTAAGTGTTGTTTAATCAATATGTTGCGTTATACATTGACTAAATGTCGTGATGTTGCTCTTAAAATCACCTAAAAAAGAAGCGCTTTTACTCCGTTAGACTATTACGGAATGGCAACGAAAGCCCTTTCTGTGTTAAGTTAATAAAATGGAAGCGATTTTAGATCAAAATATGTGTTTGCTGTCTGCGTATCATAGCGGTGTTCGCAAGCGGGTTGGTGACGTACAGGACAACACGCAGCGAGCGCCGGGTTGTCGTGAACCTTAAAATCAACGACTGAACCAGACGGAGTAAAACACCATGAAGAAGACTACCAACCTCGTTATCCTTTTTGCCCTCTCGCTGCTGTGCATGCCGCTTGCCGTCCGTGCGCAGGACATCGCCTTGGCTGCGGCCGAGGCCCTGCCCACCGTCGAAGCGGCGAGCCTCGCGGCGCAGTACGCCGCCGAGCCGGAAGCCGAGCGCTCGCCCGAGTGGTGGAGCCGGCTGGAGGCGGAGATCAACCTGCCCCCGGCCGCGAGCAGCCGCCGCATTACGGAGGCCGCCTTGCAGAACGTAATCTTCTTTGCGACCATGCACGGCGACAAGCTCGACCTCAACCCCTCGGTGGCGGCGCTCGTGGAAGTGTACCGCCACGACCGCGACGACGCCCGGCGGCTGATGGCGGTGGCGGCGCTCCACGCCATCGGCTCGCGCCAGGCCATCGCCGGCCTGCGCAGCTCGCTGCGCCCGGAGTCCAACGCCCGCGTCCGCCACGTCACGCTTTCGGCTCTCAAGACCGCCCATGCCCACTGACCAACTTACCCAAGCCTTGCCTCTGACCTAGGTTTCGCGACGACCTTCTGTGCAGCGCCCTCCGGCTTTACGGCCGGGGGGCGCCGCCGTTTGCGCCGGGCGAACCTTCAGCCGCGCGGCGAACCTTCGGCCGCGCGCGGTGTTGGATTCCGAAAGGGGCGGCTGGACCTTTGCGCGCCGGAAGCGCTGCGCACGAAAATGCGGCTGCGGCGCGTTAAGACCAGGCCATTGCTGCATCAGGCGCCGCGCCGGGGGCGCCGCTTCACCGGGGGAGGATACGCATGAGGAGGGCACCGTTTTTCTTGCTCGTCGCGGGCGCGCTGCTGCTGACGGCGGGCTGCGCCACCAAAAAAGAAGCCGCTGACGGCGGCGCCACGACGACGGCCGCGGCCAAGAAGAAAAAGGCGCAGCCGGCCCAGAACGGCGCCACCGTCTACATCGACGGGCGCCGCCGCGCCGCCGCGCCCGCCACGGTGCGCGTGCGCCGCAGCTACGGCGAGTCGGAGGTCGCCATTCACGTCAAGGGCAAGGAGGTGCGCCACTACGAACTGGAACGGGCGCGCACGGCCAGCTCGACGCAGCTCGACATGGGCTTCGGCAACGACGACGCCGACGGGGGCAAGCGCTACGATGTCAGCCAGCTTCCGAAGCGCAAGGAAGTCTACCTGATTCCTTACTCGCCGGGGCCGGTCACTATCGAGGACCGCGATTACGCCGTAACCCTCGTAGTGATCTACTAGCGGCGCGGCCGGGCGCGCCCGGGGGGGGCGGGCGCGCCGCCGCTTGCTTTGGCGCCGGCTCAGGCGCGCGTCAGGCGCACGAGCAGATCCGTCATGCGCTCGACGTAGGCCGCCGGCTGCGCCAGCGAACCGTCGAGCAGTTGCGCGCCCTCGTGCACCTGCCGGATCACGTCGTCCACCGGGGCCTCCGGCGCGTCGAGCCGGGCGGCAAGCTGCTGCATCAGCGGGTGGCCGAGGTTCACTTCGAGCACCTTCTTCGAGACGGGCGCTTCCTGCCCGAACGCCTTCATCATACGCTCCAGGTGCGGGTCCAGCCCGCCGCCCGGCACGACGAGCGTGGCCGCCGACTGCACCAGGCGCGGCGAAGCCGTCACGTCGGCCACGGCGTCGCCGAGCACCGCCTTGAAGCGCGCCAGCAGCGCCGTGCGCTGCGCCTCCGGCAGGGCCTCCTGCGCGGGCTCTTCCAGCTTCAAATCGGCCTGCTCGATGCTCTTCAGGGTTTTATCCTGGTACGTCCCGAGGTACGGCAGGATGAAGGCATCGACGGGGTCGAGCAGGTAAAGCACTTCGAGGTTGCGCTGCTTGAAGTACTCCAGCGCCGGCAAGCGTTCGGCGGCCTCCCGGTGGTCGGCCAGGACGTAGTAAATGTCCGGCTGGTCGGCGGGCATGGCGGCGGCATAAGCGGCCAGCGACGTGTAGGCGCCCTCGGGCGTGCGCGACGACGGGAAGCGCAGCAGTTCGAGCAGCCGTTCGCGGTTCGTGAAGTCGGCGCCGAGCCCCAGCTTGAACAGCGCGCCGTACTGCTCGAAAAACGCCGTGTACTTCTCGGCGTCGGCGCGCGCCCATTCCTCCAGCAGGTCGAGTACGCGCCCCGTGAGCGCCGTGCGCATCCGCGCCATCGCCGGCGACGCCTGCGTAACCTCGCGCGAGACGTTGAGCGGCAGGTCCTCGCTATCCACGACGCCGCGCACGAAGCGCAGGTATTCCGGCAAGAGTTCGTCGGCGTCGTCCTGGATGAAGACGTTGTTGGCGTAGAGGTGCAAGTTGCGCCGGAAGTCCTCGCGGAACAGGCCCGGCGGCGCCGTGGCCGGGACAAAGAGCAGCGCCCGGAAGTTGACGCGGCCCTCCAGGCTCAGGTGCAGATGCCCGAGCGGCTCGGCCGGGTCGCCGGTGAGGAACGTGTAGAACGCCTGGCGCTCCTCGTCGGTGACCTCGGCGCGGCTTTTCTGCCAGAGCGCCTTGACCGTGTTGACCTGCTCGCCGCCGATGTAGATCGGGAAGTCTACGAAGTTCGAGTACTTGCGCACGATCTGCTTGAGCCGGTATTCCTGCGCGAACTCCTCGGCGTCGGGCTTCAGGTGCAGCGTAATCGTCGCGCCGCGCGTTGCGCGCTCGGCCGGCTCGATGGTGTACGTGCCCTCGCCGCGCGAGCGCCACCGGTAGGCGGCGCTGCCGGGGGCAGCGTGCCGCGTCTCGACGACGATTTCATCGGCGACCATGAAGGCCGAGTAAAAGCCGACGCCGAACTGCCCGATCAGGTTGGCGTCGAGCGGCTTGCCGGACTGGCGCTGCTGCTCGATGAAGTCGAGCGTGCCGGAGCTTGCCACCGTGCCGATGCGCGCCACGAGGTCGTCGTGGGTCATGCCGATGCCCGTATCCTCGATGGTCAGGGTCTTCGCCTCGGCATCCGGGGTGATCGTGATGCGCGGCTCCACGCTGGGGTCGGTCGCGCCGTCGCCGGTAAGCTCGAAGAAACGCGCTTTGTTGAGGGCGTCGGAGGCGTTCGAGATCAGCTCGCGCAGAAACACTTCGGGGTGCGTGTAGAGCGAGTGCACGATGAGGTGCAGGAGCTGCTTCATCTCTGCCTTGTAGGCATACTCCTGGCTTTGTTCGGTCGTTTCAGGCGGCATATGCAGTGGGGTGGGGTTGCGTTGAGGGGGTGTGGTTTCGTCCGGGAGGGGAGCAAGCCGCGTACCGGCCGCTTGGGGGCGCCAATCTGGCAGAGGCGGCAGCAAAAAGGGGCGACCGAGGCCGCCCCTTTTCCACGTGGCGCCGGCGGGCGCGCTTAGGGGGCCTGGAACACGGCGGCGTCGGGGGAGACGCCGAAGTTCATCTCGGTGACCATGCTTTCGGCCACCTTCTGCCCGTCCTGGTAGGTGGTCACCTTGTGGGGCAGCATCATGCCCTCCACGGCGCGGAAGTCCTCCAGCACGTCCTCGCCCTGGTAGGGGGCGCCGGTCATCATGTTGGCGGCCGTATAGCGCATGCGCACCGGCATGGCCGTCTCCGGGTCGAGCAGGATCGAGAAGGGCTTGCCGCCCTTGTGCGTGGCGCGCACCACGTCCAGCGCGCGGCCGTCCACGGTTTCCCGGCCTAGGTCCTCGTAGGCGAAGGCGTCCGGGTCGCGGCTGAGGAAGTTGACGCTGCGGACGACGCCGTTCCGGATCTCCTGCACGACGCTCTCCGGGAGCGGCTGCCGCCCCTGCGGGCTGTCGACCATGCCCGTGGCCCCGTCGAGGTAGATCGTCACGTCGCCCATGGGCGTGCGCTGCACCAGACGCATCCGGCGGATCGGCGGCTCGCCGGGGGCGCCCATCACGACGGCGTACTCCACGGGGATGTCCATTTCCTGGCCGCTCATGGAGATGTGCTGGTTCATCTTGGCCGTCATGGCGGCGGGTTTACGGAAGGCGTCCTG
>CBDTTW010000117.1:0-9579 GCA_965363675.1 uncultured Rhodothermaceae bacterium | reverse complement strand
CGTCGTGGACGTGCACGCCGAGCCGGTATGCGTGCACGCCGCCGGAGCGCTGGAGCGCTGGGACGGCCGGCGCGGGCCGGGCAACCTGAACGCGTGGGCCGCGATGGCGCGCGCCATGGCCCTTGCGCGGGCGCACACCGTCGGGTGTGTGGCCCTGGCGAACACCAACCACTGGATGCGCGGCGGCGCCTACGGTTGGCAGGCCGCCGAGGCGGGCTTTGCGGCGCTCTGCTGGACGAACACGATGCCCAATATGCCGCCGTGGGGCGCCCGGCGTGCGGCCGTAGGCAACAACCCGTTTGTGGCGGCGCTGCCCCGCGCGGGCGGGCACGTCGTGCTCGACATGGCGCTCTCGCAGTACTCCTACGGCGCCCTCGCCGGGCATCGGCGCCGGGGCGAGCCGCTGCCCTACGACGGCGGTTTCGACGCCGAGGGGCGCCTTACGCGCGACCCGGCGGCTATCGAGGCGTCGGGGCGGCCGCTGCCGGTGGGGCTCTGGAAAGGCTCCGGGCTGGCGCTCGTGCTGGACGCCCTGGCGGCGTCGCTGGCCGGAGGGCTGGCGACGCACCAGATCGCCCCCGACAGCCTTCAGGAAACGCGCCTGTCGCAGGTGTTCCTCGCCTTTGATCTGGGGGCGCTGCCGGGCGCCGAGGCGCAGGCGGCGCTCGTGGAGGGCATCGTGGCGGCGCTTCAGGCCGCCGAGCCTGCCGAACCCGGTCGCCCGGCGCGCTATCCCGGCGAAGGCGTCCTTGCGGCGCGGCGCGAGAACACGGCGCGCGGCCTCCCCGTCGAGGCCGACGTATGGGCGTGGCTTGCGGCGGAGGCGGGGCCTGCTCCTCAAAGCTGACAAAAACTATGGAATCGGTGCGGTGGGGCCTCATCGGGTGCGGCGACGTGGCCGAGCATAAGGGCGGTCCGGCCCTGTACACGGCCGAGGGCTCCTCGCTGGAGGCCGTCATGAGCCGCGACGCCGGGCGCGCCGCCGACTTTGCCGAGCGGCACGGCGCGCGGCGGTCCTATACCAGCGTGGGGGCGCTGCTGGCCGACCCCGACGTGGACGCGGTGTACATTGCCACGCCGCCCAGCTCGCACGCGGCGCTCACGCTGGAGGCCGCCGCCGCCGGCAAGCACATCCTCTGCGAAAAGCCGATGGCGCTTTCCGTGGCTGAGGGGCGCGCCATGATCGAGGCGTGCCGGGCGCACGGGGTGCGGCTCAGCATCGCGTATTACCGCCGGTACTGGCCGGTCATCCGGCGCATGAAGGCGCTCGTCGAGGAAGGGCGGCTCGGGCGGCTCGTGCAGGCGCACGTCCGCACGGCCGACCGGCACCGCCCGCGCCCGGATGGGCGGCGCGCCTGGCTCACCCAGCCCGAAACGGCCGGCGGCGGCTTTCTGACGGATGTAGGCACGCACCGCCTGGACCTGCTGGCCTACTTCCTCGGCGAGCCGGTGCGCGTGCACGCTCTCACGGCGACGCTCACGCTGGAAGCGGCCGTGGACGACAGCGCGGCCCTGGCCCTGCAATTTGCCGAAGGGGCGCTGGCGACGGCGGCCTTCAACTGGAACGTGGGGGCCGCCATCGACGAGGTGGAGCTTTCGGGTACGGAAGGGCGGCTGTGGGCGCGCAATTTGGCCGCCGGACACCTGGAGTGGACGCGCGGCGCCGAGACCGAGACGTTCAGTCTGCCCGCGCCTGCCATTACGCACCTCGGACTCGTGCAGGCGTTCGTGGACGCCTTGCGCCGAGGCGAGCCGAACCCGCTGCCGGGCGAAGACGGCCTCCAGGCGACGCGCATGACCGAGGCCGCCTACCAAAGCGCCGCGGAAGGCCGCGCCGTCGCGCCCGCCTAACGCAAACCGGCGGCTTTGTAGATGGCGAGCACCGCCGCGAGGCTGCGCCGCCCTTCGTACCCGTCCACGATGGGCGACGCGTCCTGAGCGATGGCGTCCAGGAATTCGGCCAGTATGTGGGTATGGCCTGACAAGGGAATGGCCGTGGGGCTCGCGCCGGCGCCCCCGGCGGCCTCGGCGCCTTCGGCGGCCAGCGGCGAGCCTGCCGTGCGCACCGGGTCCGCCATTTCCACCCGGATGATGCGCTCGCCCTCGATCTGGATGCCGCCCTGGGTGCCGTAGATTTCGAGGCGGTGCGGGAAGCCGGGCTCGGCGGTGGACGTGGCGGTGATGGTCGCCATGGCGCCGCTCTCGAAGCGCAGCGCGGCGGCGGCCACGTCCTCCACGTCCACGTTGCGGTGGCGCGTCGTGGCAAAGGCGGCGACTTCCTTCGGGTCGCCGAAGTACCACACCAGCAAGTCGATCAGGTGGATGCCCTGGTTCATGAGGATGCCGCCGCCGTCCAGCTCCCACGTGCCGCGCCAGGCCGCCGAGTCGTAGTAAGCCTGCGGGCGGTAGTACGGAAGCGTGACGACGCCGAGCGTGAGGTCGCCCAGGTCGCCGATGCTGAGGGCGGCGCGGATCCGGCGGAACGTCGGCTCGGCGCGCCGCTGGAGCACCACGCCCAGCTTGACCCCCTCCTGGGCGCACGCCTCGATCATGCGGTCGGCGTCGTCGAGCGTGAGCGCCATCGGCTTCTCGACGAGGACGTGCTTGCGCGCGCGCGCCGCCTCGACGGCCTGCGCGGCGTGCAGCCCCGAGGGCGTGCACAGAATCACGGCGTCGATCTCGGGGCGGGCGAGCGCTTCGGCGTAGGCCATGCACGGGACGCCGTAGCGCGCCGAGCACTCGGCGAACCGGGCCGGGTTGTGGTGCACGACGGCCCCCAGACGCGCGCCTCGGTCGTGGTTGGCGGCGATGGCGCGCGCATGAAAATCTGCAATCGTGCCGGGACCTATAAGGGCAAACGTAATTGGCATGACAATGGCAGGCTGTGACGAGTGCGCGCGCGACGGCGGGATTCACAATCGGCGCGTCGTTTTTGAAATACCTAAGTGCATAATAGGTAAGGCATATGCGCAAAACTTGCACGGGTTGCGACTTTGGGCAATCCGGCTTAGCTTTGCAACCGCGTGCGCGCATGCATCTTAGGTTGTCAAGATAACGAGCGCGCCCGGATCGGCCGGCGGCGGATGCGGAAAAAGTAGTTCCGAGTTAAGAATCGGGGTTTGGCGCCGATCCTACCTCGGATACGATGGCGTGAACCGTAGGGCGTGGGGAGGGAAGGCGGTGAGGAGAACCCGGCGGACAACGTTTACAGAGAATGGATTGCGGGGGCGCGCGGGGTGCGTCCCGCCGCGCCGATGAAGCTACACGCTGCCATACCACACCGAGAGGCCGAGCGCGAGGCGGCGCCGGACGGCAACCGTGCGCGCCGTAAGGCGGGCGCCGGGTCCGCCCCCCCGCAGCAGCGGGAGCAGGCGCTCCTGGCTGCATCGCGGCTGCTGCTCTCGCAGGTGGACGTGGACCTCACGACGGTGCTCGGGGTCGTCGGCGAGGCGACGGACTCGACGTGCGTGTACCTGATTCCGACGCCTTCGGACGAGAAGCTCGTTTTTCAGGAGACCAGCCGCGCTTCCGAGCGCACCGAACTGCTTCAGGCATGGTCGCAGGCGCGGGGCGAGCTGCTGCCTTACGGCGTGAGCGAACTCCTCGGCGACGTGGTCTCGTGGTGCCGCCCGGGGCATCAGGCGCGCCCGCTGTGGGTGCAGGAACTCGCGCGCGACACGAGCGGACGCTTGACGGACCACGCAGCGGCCGGCAGCCGCCTTTCCGTGATCCCGGTGATTTCCTCGGCAGGCCGTTTCTACGGCTATCTCGGGTTCGAGCGCGAAGGCGCACAGGCCGACCTCGACCTCGACAACCGGATGCTCCAGATGTTCAGCGACATTCTGGCGGCGTACCTGGGGCGGCGCCTGGCCGAGCAGTCGCAGCGCGAGAGCGAGGAGCGCTGGCGGAAGCTCGTCGAGAGCAACCCCGAGCCCATTCTGATCGTCGTGAGCGATTTGATCGTCTACGCGAATCATTCCGCCGGGCGGCTGCTCGGCCAGGGCGACCCTGCCGACGTGATCGGGAACGCGCCCTATGACTTCGTGTCGGCGCAGGACTACGAGCGCATCGAAAGCTATCTCAAGGCCAACCTTGCCGGGCAAAACTGCGGTCCGGCCGAGCAAACCATCATCCGGTTCGACGGCTCGGAGCGCGTCGTGGAGTGGTTTTCCGCGCCGATCAGCCACAACGGAGGCCGCGCCTCGCAAATCGTCTTCCGCGACATCACCGAGCGCAAGGCGGCCGAATGGGCGCTCAAGCAGAGCGAGGAGCGCTACCGCACATTCATCGAAACGATCTCCGAAGCGATCTGGCGCATCGAGTTGGCGGAACCCGTACGCACGGATCAGCCGGCCGAGGCGCAAGCCGAGCAGCTTCTGGCCGGCGGCGTCGTGGCCGAGTGCAACCATGCCTTCCTGGCGATGCTGCCCGGCGAGCGCACCGAGGCCGAGGTGGTCGGGCGCCCTATGGCCGACCTCGTGCAGTGCCTGCACCGCGACCTCGTGCAGGAGTTCGTGCGGGCGGGGCACCGGCTGCGCAACTGGGAGTACGTGCTGCACCCGGCCGGCGGCAAGGCCCGGCATCTGCTGCTCAACGTCGTCGGGGCGTGCGAAGGCGGGGCGGTGGCGCGCATCTGGGGCAGTTGCGTGGACGTGACCGAGCGCGTCGAGATGGAGCAGCAGATGGTGGCGGCCCTCGAACACCAGCAGCAGCGCTTCGGGCGCGATTTGCACGACGGCGTCGGCCAACTGCTCACGGCGGTGCGCATGCTCAGCAGCAACCTCGCCGACCGCTTCTTCCGCGAGGGCGACGAGGGCTACAGCCTGGCGCGAAAAGTGGTGGGCTTCTCCGAAGAGGCGAGCGTGCGCGTGCGCGAGATCCACAGCGGCATGGCGCCGCTGCACCTCTACCACGAGGAGCTGCCGATCGTGCTGCGCGAGCTGGTGTACAACCTGAACCTCTTGCCCAACATCCACTGCGTGTACGAGCAAACCGGCGAGCCGGCTACGGCCTCGACCGACATCAAGCTGCACCTGTACCGCATTGCGCAGGAGGCCACCAACAACGCGCTCAAGTACGCCGGGGCCTCGAAGATCACCGTGCGCCTCGACGAACAGCCCGGCGCCTACCAGTTGCAAATCTGCGACGACGGGGCAGGCTTCGATTTGTCCTCGCGCAGCAAGACGCGCTCGCTCGGGCTCAAGAGCATGTTCTACCGCGCTCGGGCCGTCGGGGGGACGCTGGAGATCGACGCGCACACCGAGGGTCCGAAGAAGGGCACCTGCGTCACGGTCCGGTTTCCGCGCCTGGAGCAGCAGCGGGCCTCGCTGCACGGCATCGCCCTCATAGACCCCATGTAGCGCCGGGGCCTACGCGCGCATTCCAAATTGGACTATATTACCTTCCGCGCAGTTGATACATTCAGCATGGTTTCCAAACGGCGAATAAGAGGCGTATGAGCAACTCCCTGACCCAAACGAGCGCGCCCCGCAAAAGCATCGACGGCAACATTCGCGTGCTCATCGTGGACGACCACCCGGCCATTCGGGAGGCGCTCAAGGAAACCATCGGCACGAAGATGGGCATAGACCTCTGCGGAGAGGCCGGCACGGCCTCTGAAGCCATGCGCGCCGTAGAGCAGGCGAAGCCGGACGTCGCCATCGTGGACATCTCGCTCGAAGACGCCCACGGCCTCGACCTGGTGCAGAACATCCGGGTGCAGTTTCCGGAAGTGCACGTGATCGTGTTTTCGATGTACGACGAGGATGTGTATGCCGAGCGGGCGATCCGCGCCGGGGCCTCGGGGTACCTCATGAAAAGCGAGCCTACGCACAAGGTCATCGAGGCGGTGCGCTGGGTCACGCGCGGCGAGGTGTACCTGAGCCACCGCATGGCGAGCCGCATCCTGAGCAAGGTGGCGCGCGGCCAGTCCTCGCGCCCGAGCTTCGCCGTGGACGAGTTCACCGACCGCGAAATGGCCGTCTTCCAGATGCTGGGCGAGGGCTACACCATCGAGGAGATTACGGACCGGCTCAACCTGAGCCGCAAAACGGTCGAGACGTACCGCCGCCGGGCCAAGGAGAAGCTGGGCTTCGACAGCGTGTCGGAGCTGCTCCAGTTTGCCGTGCAGTGGACGCACGGGCAGAGCAGCAAAAGCAAGTAGGCCCGCCCGTCAGGCTCGGCGAAATGGCTCATCATTGCCGCCTGCGGTGCGCTAGACCTACCTGCCCGAATAAGTTAAAGCGCGTCGGCGCGCGCCGCTTAATCGGTTAACTTCCCCTGGTGTATTCCCGCTCCCGAGCGCGCTCTTTCCGAGAGCGCCCCCGGCGCAAAGGCGTCTGGTCCGGGCTGCGCAACCCCGAAGGGGGCAGGGCGGGGTTTCTGCGATTCTCTCGACGCGGCAAGCATGGCGGCTGAACAGGGCTCATCACGACAGCATCCGGGGGGCGACGCCGCGCCCGCACCCATTCGCATCATCGCCGTCGATGACCACCCGGCCATCCGAGAAGCCATTCGCGACAGCCTGCTGCCGTACCCCGACCTCGTTTTTGCCGGCGAGGCGTCGGACTCGGAGGAGGCCATGCGCCTGGCCCGCGAGACGCAGCCGCACGTGGCCATCGTAGACCTCTCGCTGCTCGACGCGCACGGCCTGGACCTGGTGCACCGGATGCACCTCCACTTCCCGAGCATGCGCATCATCGTGTTCTCGATGCACGGCGAGGACGTGTACGCCGAACGGGCGCTGCGCGCCGGAGCCTCGGGCTACGTCATGAAAAGCGAGCCGACGTGGAACATCGTCGATGCCGTGCGCACGGTGGCGCGGGGGGACATCTACCTCAGCCACCGCATGACCGCCATGATCATCAGCAAGGTCGTGCAGCGCAACGAGGCGGGCTACGGGCAACCCCACGCCATCGACCAGCTCACCGACCGCGAGATCGCCGTTTTCCGGCTGCTCGGTCGGGGCGAAAGCATCGAGGCCATTTCCGAGAAGCTGCAACTCAGCCGCAAGACGGTCGAGACGTACCGCCGCCGGGCCAAGGAGAAGCTGGGCTTTACCTCTGTCTCGGGACTGCTGCACTTCGCCGTGCAGTGGATTCAGGCGCACAAGGAAGCGCAGGTGTAGCCTTTTCCCCGGCGGGAGGGCGCGCCCGGCCCGCTAAAGCTTTGCCCCGTATGCGCTCCCTGAAAACCGCTCTTGCGGCGCTCGTATGCGGTCTGGCGGTCTTGCCGGCGCCCGGGCAGACCCTGGTGCGCGGCGTCGTGACGAGCGCCGAGACGGGCGAGCCGCTGCCGGCGGCGACGGTGCAGATCGAGGGAACCTACCTCGGGACGATCGCCAACGCGGAGGGCGCGTATGCGCTGCTCGTGCCGTCGCTGCCGGCGCGGCTGGCGGTGCGCTACATCGGCTACGAGAGCGCCGTACGGGCGCTGCCCGTGGGCGCCGACACGCTCCAGAACATCGCCCTCAAGCCCTCCGTCATCGGCCTTGGGGAGGTCGTCGTCTCGGGCGAGGACCCGGCGGTGCGCCTCATGCGCCGCGTGATTGCGCGCAAAGCCGAGCAGCAGGAGCGGCTGCGCACGTTCCAGGCGGAGGCGTACAACCGCTTCACCGTGGCGAACGACACCGGCATCGTCTCCGTCGCCGAGTCGCTGAGCCGAGTGTACTGGCGGCGGGAGGGAGGCTTGCGCGAAGTCGTGACGGCGCGGCGGCAAACGGCGAACCTGCCCCTGCAAGGGGCGCTGCCGGCGGCCGGCTTCGTCGTCAACCTCTACGACGACGACATCGCCTTCATGGGCTTCACGTTCGTCGGCGTGACGCACCCGCGCGCGCTCGAGGTGTACCGCTTCCGGATCGCGGGGGTGCGCAGCCTGGACGGCGCGGCCGTATACGACCTCGACGTGGAGCCGCGCGACCGGCTGAGCGCCGCGTTCCGGGGCCGCATCGCCGTTCTGGACGAGGCATTCGCGCTGCTGGAGGCCAACCTGTCGCCGGGCGAGGCGTTTCTGTTTCCGCCGCCCTTCGAGCGCGTCGAGGCGGCCTTCCAGCAGCAGTTCTCGGACTTCGGGGCCGAGTACTGGCTGCCCGTGGATTTTCGCTCGCAGATGCAGTTTCGCATCGGGGCGGGCGGGCTGTTCTCGCTGCCGCCCATCTTCATTCGGCAGACGGCGCGCATCACGAACTACGCCGTGAACGCGCCGACGCCGGACTCGCTCTACGAGAAGCGCAGCCGCGCCGTGCGCCTGGACTCGGCGGCCGTAGCGGCCGACACGCTGCTGGCCCGCAGCGCCGCTCGGGCGCCGCTGGAGGCGGCCGAGGCGCGGGCTTACGCCACGCTCGACAGCCTGAGCACGCTGGAAGCGGCGTTCGCGCCGCGCGGGCTGCTGGCGCGCCTGGCGCGGCTTCAAGTGCGCTCGGACGGGGAAGGCAGCTCGGCGGGGGCAGGCTCCGGTGGAAGCACAGGCGGCGCGAGGCTGCGCTTCCGCCCGGACGCCCGGTACAACCGCGTCGAGGGAGGCTATGCGGAGGCGCGACTTGCGGCGCAGGGGGCGCGGGCGTCGGGATGGGCGCGCGTGGGGGCCGCCACGCACGCCGCCGAGGCCGCGCGCCTGCAATACGGCGGCGGGGTGCGCCTCGGGCTGGGCCGCCGGTGGGCGCTCGGCGGAGCCTACGCGCGCGGCGCAGCGGCCCGGTATGCCTCGGCGCTTTACCCGGAGGCGCTCACGTCGGCCTACCGGCTGCTGGGCGGCGAGGACTATTTCGACTACTACCTGCGGCGGGAGGCGCGCCTGTGGGCGAGCGTCCGGCCGGGGCCCCGGGGCCCCGAAGTGCGGGTGCAGGGCATCGCCGGGCGGCCGCGCAGCTTGCCGGTGCGCACCGGCTGGGATGTGGTGGGCGCGGCGCGCGACGGGCGGCCCAACCCCGGCATCGGCATCGGGCGGCTGTGGGCGGCGCAGGCGCGCATTTCGGCGGGCGGCCTGGGCGGCCTTCCGGGCGTCTCCGGCAGCCGGGGCGTGCGCCTGGAGGCCGAGTACGGCCGCGCCGAGCGCTCGCAGGAGTACGCGCGTCTGGCCGTCGTGGCCGACTATCGCATCCCGACGTGGCAGCGCCGGCGCTTCACGCCCAACACGCTCGACGTGCGCTTCGTGGGCGGCCTCTCGCACGGGCGGCTCCCGGCGACGCGGGCGCTGACGATTGACGGGAGCCTGGGGCCGCTGCAAACGCTCGGCGGGCTGCGCACGCGCCCCGGCCTGCCCTACGAGGGCACGCGGACGGCCGGGCTGTTCTGGGAGCACAGCTTCCGCACGGCTCCGTGGGAGCGCCTGGGGTGGTATGGGCTCGCGCGGCGGGGCTACACGCTCAGCCTGCACGGCGGGCATGCCGGCGCATGGACCGACATGCCATACCGCGCCCCGCTCGGGCCGGCGGCGCCCACGCTCGGCCGGGGGTTGCATCACGAGGTGGGCGCGTCGGTCGGCGGGCTGTTCCGGCTGCTCCGGGTGGACGCGGCGGTGCGTCTCGACGCCCCCGGCGGCGCCTTCGGCGTGGGCGTGGTGCGGGCGTTTTGAGGCGCCCGC
>CBDTTW010000116.1:0-9643 GCA_965363675.1 uncultured Rhodothermaceae bacterium | reverse complement strand
GACCCCGGCGGCCCCCTCGGGAAGCATCGTGGTGGGCCTGGCGCAACCGGGGCTCGCGCCGCTCGAATGGGCGGAAGGCGCCTCGGCGCTCCGGCTGGGCGCGCTGGGGGCGCTCACGGAGGCGCTCCTGCGCGCCGGGCCGCCGCCTGCCTTTGTGGTATGGCCCGAGACCGCCCTGCGCCTCGGCCTGGGCGTGCGCGCCCAACTCCCCCGCCTCGCCGCCGCCGCCGACTCTGCGGGCGCGCCGCTGCTGGCAGGGGCCGTGCTCGCGGGCGCCGGAGGCGCGCTGTACAACGTCGTTGTGGCGCAATCCGGTCCGGGCCGCCCGTTGCAGTGGTACGCGAAGCAGCGCCTCGTGCCCTATGCCGAGGTCTCGCCGTTCGCCGGCGCCCTCCCGCTTCTGGAAGGGCTGCGTCTGCCCTCCGGGGGGGCGCCCGGCTACGCCCCCGGCGACGCGCCCGGGCTGCTCGACGTAGCGGGCGCCCGCGTCGGCGTACTGATCTGCTTCGAGAGCATCTTCCCCGACGCCGTACGCGAACTGGCGCGGGGCCGTGCGCAACTGATCGTCGTCGTCGCGCAAACGGGCTGGTGGGGGCGCAGCGCGGCGTACGGGCAGCACTTGCGGCATGCCGCGCTGCGGGCGGCCGAGTCCGGGCGCGCCGTCGTCCAGGCTACGGTTTCCGGAGGCACCGCCGTCGTGCTGCCCACCGGCGCGCGCCGCTATGAAACGGCTTGGATGCAGCGCGCCGCCCTGCGCGCCCGCGTCCCGCTGTACGCCGGCGCCACGCCCTACGTGCGCTGGGGCGGCTGGGTCGATCTCGCGTTCGCCTTTGCCCTGGCGGGCATGGGCGCCGCAGCCTTCTACGCAGGCCGCCGGCGGCATTTGCGGCCGCGCCCGCCTTGCGGAATCTCGGGCGCAGGGGGTTAACTTCCGGCCCCCACCCAAGCCCGGAGACTCCCATGCAGCTTTCCGTTCCGCTCGTCCTTGCCTCGCAGTCGCCCCGGCGCAAAAAGCTTCTCGAACAGGTCGGCTTCCGCTTCGAGGTGCTGCCCTCCAGCGCCGACGAGGACGTGGCGCCGGGCGCCCCCCCGGAGCAGGTCGTGGCCGAGCTGGCCGCGCGCAAGGCCCGCGCCGTCGCACGGCGGCGCCCGGAGGCTCTGGTGCTCGGCGCCGACACCATTGTCGTGCTGGAGGGAGCCATCCTGAACAAGCCCGCCGACGCCGCCGACGCCGCGCGCATGCTCGGGCTGCTCAGCGGCCGCACGCACACGGTGTATACCGGCATTGCGCTCGTCTATCCCGCCGGGCCGCGCGAGGCCGTGGCCGTCGAAAACACCGCCGTGACCTTCGGCGCGCTGCGCCCGGCCGAGATCACCGCCTACGTTGCTACAGGCTCGCCGCTCGACAAGGCCGGGGCCTACGGCATCCAGGACGACCGGGGCGCGCTGTTCATCCCCCGTATCGAGGGCGACTATTACAACGTCGTCGGGCTGCCCCTGCACCGGCTGTACCGCACTCTCCACGAGCGGTTCGCCGACCTGATCCTCTCGGAAGCCTGAGCGCTCCCGCGGAACTTAATCCCCCGCCGGGATAACAAGCCGACGCCGAATCCCGCCAACGAACCCCGCGCTCATGTCCACGATCTCCGTCGGGCTGGTCCAGATGCAGTGCAGCCCGGACCCCGAGGAAAACCTGCGCAAAGCCCTCGCCATGACGCGCGACGCCGCCGCTCAGGGCGCGCGCGTCATCTGCCTTCCCGAGCTGTTCCGCACGCCTTACTTTTGCCAGCGTGAAGACCACGCATGCTTCGCTCTGGCGGAGGCCATCCCCGGCCCGAGCACCGACGCCTTTGCGACGCTGGCCGCCGAGCTGAACGTGACCGTCATCGTCAGCCTGTTCGAGAAACGCGCCGAGGGGCTCTACCACAATACCGCCGCCGTCCTGGACGGCAAGGCCGGGTATGTCGGCAAGTATCGCAAGATGCACATCCCCGACGACCCGCAGTTCTACGAGAAGTTCTACTTCACCCCCGGCGACCTTGGGTTCCGCTCATTCCGCACCTCCAACGGGCACGTCAGCACCCTCGTCTGCTGGGACCAGTGGTACCCCGAGGCCGCCCGCCTGGCCGCCTTGCGCGGCGCCAACGTGCTCTTCTACCCGACCGCCATCGGCTGGCTGCCCGAGGAAAAGGCCGCGCGCGGCGCCGCGCAGCATAACGCCTGGCAGCTCGTGCAGCGCGCCCACGCCGTCACGAACGGCTGCTACGTCGCCGCCGTCAACCGCATCGGCTTCGAGCCCGCCGGCGACGGCGACGGCTCGGCGGGCATCGAGTTCTGGGGCCAGAGCTTCATCGCCGGCCCCGACGGCGAGCTCATCGCCCAGGCGTCGGCCGACGAGGAAACCGTGCTCGTAGCCCACCTCGACGTGCGCCGCATCAACGACTTCCGCACCGAGTGGCCCTTCCTCCGGGACCGCAGGATCGACGCCTACCACGATCTGACACAACGCTTTATCGATGAGTAGCTCTCGGGATGATGCCGCCGCGAAAACGACCTATCGTATGCCTGCCGAGTGGGAGCCGCACGAAGGCTCCTGGCTCTCCTGGCCCCACAACGTCGAAACCTGGCCCGAGGAGTTGCCCTACGTCGAGGCGGCCTTCACCGCCGTCGTCGAAGCGCTCGCGCCGCACGAGGCGGTGCATATCAACGTGCGCACGCCCGCCGACGAGCAGCGCATACGCGGCCTGCTGGGCCGCTCGGCCCCTCCGGAGCAGCTTTTTTTCCACCTCATCCCGACGAACGACGCCTGGGTGCGCGACCACGGGGCCATCTTTGTCTACGCCGACGCCGGGGCGGGCCCGGAGCGCGCCGCGACGGTCTGGGAGTACAACTGCTGGGGCGGAAAGTACCCTCCGTGGGACGACGACAACGCGGCGGCCGCCCGCATGGCCGAGGCCCTCGGCGCCCCCCGGATCGACTATCCCATGGTGCTCGAAGGAGGCTCCATCGAGGTAGACGGCGCAGGGCTGCTCCTCACGACCGAGCAGTGCCTGCTCCATCCGAACCGCAACCCCCATCTCGGCCGCGCCGCCATCGAGGAGACGCTGTGCGCCGCTTTCGGCGTCTCCAGGGTGCTCTGGCTCGGCGAAGGCATCGTCGGCGACGACACCGACGGGCACATCGACGACCTGGCCCGCTTCGCCCCCGGCGGCCGCATCGTCACGGCCCTGGAAAACGACCCCGGCGACGCCAACTATGGGCTGCTCCGCGAAAACCTGGAGCGCGTCCGGGATCTGCGCACGCTCGACGGGCGGCCCTTCGGCATCACCCCGCTCCCGATGCCTGCGCCCCTCTACCTGCGCGGCGAACGCATGCCTGCCACCTACGTCAACTACTACGTCGCCAACGAGGTCGTGCTGATGCCCGCCTTCGGCGACGCGCAGGATGCCGGAGCAGCCGAGATCCTGGCGGAGGTATTTCCCGGCCGGCGCATCGCGCCCATCCGGTGCAACGAGGTCATCTGGGGGCTGGGCTCCATGCACTGCCTCACGCAGCAAATCCCCCGGCGCCCTTAGGGGCGCTCGGCGGCAGGGCGCCGGAGGCGGTAGACGGCCTCGGCGCGGTCGCAGGTGCCCCCCACGGGCGGGTTCGTCTTGCGCACCACCACCTCTACCGCCTCCAGCATTCCGAACGCCTGCTGCACGTCGTGCGCAATCAGGTACGCCAAGCGCTCGATCAGGAAAAACTGATTCCGCGTGATGACCATCTCCACAAGGCGGTACACGCGCTCGTAGTCCACCGTCTGCGAAAGATCGTCCGACGCGGCGGCGGCCGTAAAGTCCAGGTCCATCGAAACGTCCACCTCGTAGCGGCCCCCAATGCGGTGCTCCTCCTGCATGACGCCGTGGTGCGCGTAGAAAACGGCGTTGATGAGGCGGACCGTGCTGAGCGGGGAGGCGGTCATGGGCGGCGCAGAGGCTACAGGACCGGACGGTAGTGCCGCTCGAACTCAGGCAGCGCCGCAACCTCGCGCACCTGCTGCGCGCGCCCCTCGATGTCGGCCTCCGACAGGTGGAGCAAGCGGTCCGGCCCGAAGCTCTCTACGCAAAACGAAGCGAACACGGTTCCGTAGACTACGGCCCGCTTGAACGCGTCGAAGTCAAGGCGCGCCTCTCGGGAAAGCTGCCCGGAGAAGCCTCCGGCAAACGCATCGCCGGCCCCGGTGGGGTCCACGATCTCGGCCAGAGGCACGGCCGGGGCGGAAAACACGCGGTCGCCGTAGAACAGGAGCGCTCCGTGCTCGCCTTTCTTGAGCACGAGAATCTGCGGCCCCATGCGCATCACGGCCGTCGCCGCCCGGATCAGGTTGTGCTCGCCCGAAAGCTGCCGCGCCTCGCTCTCGTTGATGATGAGGCAATCCACGCGCCCGAGCACCGACCGCAGCGTCTCCGGCGTCTCGCGGATCCAGAAGTTCATCGTGTCGCAGATCGTCAGGTCGGGCCGCTCGACCTGGTTCAGGATCTCTAGCTGTACGCGCGGGTCGAGATTGCCCAGGCACACGATGGACGACCGGCGGTAGTGCGCAGGCAGCACCGGCGAGAACGTCGCCAGCACGTTGAGGTGCGTTGCGAGCGTGTCGCGGTCGTTCATGTTTTCGTGGTAACGGCCCTCCCAGGCGAAGGTGCGCCCCTCCGGGTTATGCTCCAGCCCTTCCAGATCCACGCCGCTCCGGCGCAGCACGTCGAGGTACTGCGGCGGAAAGTCGCCTCCGACGACGGCCACCAGGCGCACCGGCTCGCAGAAATAGCGCGCCGCCAGCACGATAAACGGCACGCTGCCGCCCAGCACCCCTGTCGCGGAGCCCGAAGGCGTCTCGACGCTGTCCAGCCCTACGGTCCCGACTGCCAGAATACTCAACCCTGATGCCCTCTCGATGCAAATCGCATGTAGACAAGCGAAGAGCCGCTTGCAGCGGCGCAAGGCTGCGCCGCCGGGCCTGAAGATACGACGCCCGCTCCGAAGGCCAATACGCGCCGCGCCGCCAAAGCCTCCGGAAAGCATGCCCTTGCCCGCAGGAGCAAAAGAAAAAGGCGGCGGCAGCAGCCGTCGCCTTTGTTCTCTCAGCGCGCCTATGCCCGCCTTACGTCAGCTTCTGCGTAAAGTCGGTGAACTTCTTCACGGCGGCCCCGGCAAAGGCGGCCTTGACGGCGTCCGCAATCACGTCGCCCAGGTCGAGACGTTTTTTCTTCTTGAGCCCTACCTGCCGGGCGAAGTCGTCGGCGGCCTCTTGCAGGCGGTCCACGGCGTGGCTGACGCGCGCGGCGGTGTCGTCGCCGAGCGAACGCGCCCGCGAGCCCAGCACGGCTCCGATTTCCCCGGCGCTCTCGGCCAGGTTCTCGCCGAACTCGCTCGCCCGGTCCTTGACGCGGGCGGAAAGCGACGTGCTGCGCGGCGCTTCGTAGAAGGCCGCGTCGTCCGACGCGTCGCGGAACATCTGCAGGAGCAACCGGCCGAAGAGCACGCCGCCGCCGAGAGCGACCAGCGCCGCGAGGCCGGGGTTATCCCGGACCCACTGCTGCGCTTGCAGCCGCGCCTGCTCCACGTCGAGGCGGTCCATCTCGTCGCGCAGGCGCGCGATGGCGTCCTGGAGTTCGACCTTGGCGCGGTCGTAAATCTCGTTCGCCTCCTCGGCGAGTTCGCGCGCGCGGTCGCGCACGTCGGGCGTGGAGCGGGTTTCCTGTTCCATTTCCTGTGTATTGTCGTTCACGGTGACCTCTCGTAGGGGGTTAAGGGTGCAGCGGCCGCTTACCGGCGCAGCAGTACGCCGATGGCGACGCCCAGGGCAAAGCCGCCCGCCGCCGCAAGCCACTGATTCTCCCGAATCCAGGCTTCGGCGACCTCCCGAACGGCTTCGTAAGGCTCGGCCGGCTCTTGCGCTTCGGCGGCTACGTAGTCCTCGGCGTAGGGGCTTGCCACGTAGGGAATGTGCGCCCGGGGAGCGGGCTCGGCGCCGGGCATCGGGTATACGCGCGCGGCGGCCTCGTCCTCGGGTCCGGGGCGCACGGGGTCTTTGGGTTCCATGGGGGCAGGATCGGTTTTACGAGCGGGACGGAAGCAGCACGCCGATGGCGACGCCGGCCACGAAGGCCGCCCCGATGAGCGGCATCGGATGCTCGGCCGCCAGCGACCGGCTGGACTGAAGCATCTGCTCGGCTTCCTCGCGCACGCGGTTGGCCGACTGCGTCAGGCGTTCGAGCAGGGCGGCGGCCCCGGCCTGCACGCGCTCCATCTCGGCCTCGCCGAAGCCCTCCGGCGCTGCAGCGGCGGCCTCAGCAGGAGCCGCTGCCGTCTCGGCCGTGGCCTCGAACGACTCCTCGCCGGTCGGGTGCGGGCTGACGCCCTGCGGGTTGTCGTCGCCCGAGTGGGCGGATCGTTCTTCGGGGTTGCGGTTCGTTGCCATATCGGTTTTCTGCTTGCGGTATGTGAAGAGGATTTGCGACGGTGCGGCGTGCTTTCGGCGCGGAGGGTGGTATTATCTTACCGCCCTTCGCCGGAAGCGCGGGCGGCGGGCGCAAAGGCGGCGCCCCGGCCGTACCTTAGCTTCCATGCGTCCGGCGCGCCCCCGGTCCTGCTAACGTAACCCCGCCGACCCCGTAATGTATCCGGCGGCGACATACCAAAGGGGCCAAAACCGGCGTTTTTGCTACGATCATTACGTTTTGCCGCCCACGTACGCGGCGGCGCGCGAACCCTTTGAGGACGCTCGTATGGTGCTGCGGATATTGCATTTCAGGTGGTCCGGAGCGGCCTTGCTCGCCGGGTTGCTGGCGGCCGCCCTTCCCCTCGCCGCAGCCGCGCAGCCGGGGCCGTGGACGCCCGAGAAGGCGTTCGTGGAAGCCTTCGAGGCGTTCTCCGACCAGATGTACGAAGCCTCGGCCCGCTCCTTCGCCAACTTCCGCGTCGCCTACCCCGACCATCCCGACGCCGCCGAAGCGCTCTACTACGAAGCAGAGTCTGTGCTGGCCCTCGGCCGCGAGGAGCAGGCCATCGCCCTGTTCGTCGAATTCTACCAGCGCTACCCCGCCCATCCGCTGGCCTCGCGCGCCCGCCTGGCGCTCGGCAAGTACTTCTACGACCGCGAGGACTACGCGCGCGCCCTCGACGCGTTCAAGGCGCTCGCCGAGGACGATCCAACGCAGGATGTGGGGGCCAAAGCCTACTACTGGATGGCCGAGTCGGCCCTGAAGCTCGGCCGCCCCGAGGACGCAGCCGACTACTACCGGCGCGCCGCCGACGCCTTCCCCGAGGCCGAGTCGGCCGCGGTCGTGCTCTACGCGCTGGCGCAAACCGAGCTGGGGCTGGGGCGCACCGAGCAGGCCGCCGCCACGCTCGAACGCCTCGCCCGCGACTACCCCGCCTCGCCGCTTGCCGAGAACGTCGGCCTCGCGCTCGCCGAAGCCTACTACGACCTCGGCGACTACGAACGCGCCGCCGAGGAAATACGCCTGCGGCAACCTGCGCTTCCCGAAGCGCTCCGGAACCGGGCGCTGTTTCTGCTGGCCGAGTCCCTGACGCAACTGCGCCGCACCGAGGAGGCGCGCCGGATCTACGCCCAGGTGATCGCCGCGCCCGAGGGCAACCCTTACCTCGCCCCCGCTTACTACGGCATGGGCTGGAGCCTGCACTTCGACCGGCAATACCGGCAGGCGGCCCAGCAGTTCGAGCGCGCGGCGGCCGCAAGCGCCGACACGCTTTCGCAGAAGGCCGGGTACTACGCCGGGGTCAACCACAAGCTGGCCGGCGACCCCTCGGCGGCCATCGAGGCGTTCCAGGCGGCGCTGGAGCGCGCCCCCCAGGGAGCCCTTGCGGAGTACGCCGCCTACGAGCTGGCCGTCACGTACTACGAACAGCAGCGGTGGGCTGACGCGCGCGCGGCTTTCGCCCGGTTCATCGAGCAGTTCCCCCAATCGCCCATTCTCGACGAAGCCTATTACCTCTACGGCAACGCCCACGCCGCCCTCGGAGAATATGTGCAGGCGTTTGAGATGTTCGACAGGGCGGCGGCCTTTTCCACGGCTCCGCCCGAGCTGAAGGCCGAAATCGCCTACCAGCGCGCGATGCTGCTTTACAATGCAGGCGCCTACGCGGCCGCCGCCCCCGCGCTCGAAGCGTACTACAACGGCGCCGACCAGAAAAGCCCGCGCGCAGCCGAAGCCCTGTTCTGGGCCGCCGACAGCCGCTATCAAACCGGCGACCTGACGCGCGCCGCCGAGCTGTTCTCGGAGTACCAGCGCCGCCATCCCCGGGGCAAGCACGCCGACGCCGTGCGCTTCGCCCTGGCCTGGATGAGCTTCGAGCGGAAGGACTACGCCGCCGCCGCCGAAGCCTTCGACGCCTTCGTGCAGTCCTACGACGGCGGCCCCGACGACCCCTACCGCATCGACGCCCAACTGCGCCTGGCCGACAGTTACTTCGGGCTCAAACGCTACGACGAGGCGGTGCGCCGCTACCGCGAAGCCGCCGGCATCCGGGGCGCCTACGCCCTCTTCCAGGTCGCCAAAGCCTACGCCAACGCCGGCCGCGATGCCGAAGCCGAAGCCGCCTACGAGCAGCTCATCAGCCGCCACCCCGAAAGCGCCTGGCAGTGGGAGAGCCGCTATCAACTCGGCATGCTCCGGATGCAGGAGCAAAACTACGACCAGGCCATCCAGGCGTTTTCGGCCGTCGTGCGCGGCATCCCGCGCGACCCGCTCGCCGCCCGCGCCCAGTACAGCATCGGCGACGCGCACTTCAACGCCGGCCGCATGGACGCCGCCGCCGAAGCCTACCGGCGCGTCGTGGAGTACTACCCCGAAAGCCCCATCGCCGCCGAGGCGGCCTCCAGCATCCAGCTCGTGCTGGCCCAGGCCGACGCCTCGGGCGGCGCCTCTCAGATAGAGGCGTACACCCGCTCCAACCCCCAGTCCGAACAAAGCGACGAGATCCGCTTCCGCCAGGCCGAGGTCAAGTTCCAGACCGGACGGCTGCGCCCGGCCATCGACGACCTCTCCGCCTTCGTCGAAAACGGCCGCAACGTTTCGCTGCTGGGTACGGCGTACTACTACCTCGGCAGCGCCTATGCCGAACTCGGCGAGCTCGACCGCGCCATCCCCATGTTCCGGCGCGTCATGGATTCGTACGTCGGGCACCCGCGCCGCATAGACGCGGGCCGCCGCCTCGGCGACCTCTACCTGTCGCAGAAGAAGTACGGCGAGGCCCTGGCCACCTATCGTAACCTGGAAGGCCTCGCCGGAGGCGACGCGCGCATCCTGAGCCTCTCGGGCTACGGCCAAGCCATGGCCCTGCTGAACCTGGGCCGGGCCGACGAAGCCGCAGAACTCCTCCAGGATATCATCGACGGGGCGCGCAATCCCGACGATGTGCTGCCCGCCGTGCTCGGGCTGGCGCGCGTGCACGAGGCCACGGATCGCTACGACTCCGCCGCCCGGCTCTACGAACAGGTCGCCGCGGGCAACCGCGAAGACGTAGGCGCCGAAGCCCTCTTCCGCCTCGGTCAGATGCATCAAGCCGCCGGCAACCAGCGCGGCGCCCTCGACGCCTACAATCGCCTCGCCGCCCAGTACCCCGACGCGCGCCAGTGGAC
>CBDTTW010000115.1:0-9813 GCA_965363675.1 uncultured Rhodothermaceae bacterium | reverse complement strand
GGTTCATGTCCCGGTAGAGGTCCGCCAGCGCCGTCGTGGACTCGATGACGCCGGGGGCGTCGGCGAGGGCCGCGTACTCCCGCCGCGAGCGGATCACGTAGGGCAGCGCCTGCTCGAAGCGGCCTTCCTTCTGGTAGATGCGGCCGAAGCTGAGCAGGGTGTAGGGCTGCACCACGTCCGGCGGAAGCTGCTGCGTGATGCCGAGCGCCTCCGAGAGCATGCGGCGGGCGTCGTCGTAGCGCTGCCGGTCGGCGTAGATCTCGGCGATGTTGTTCAGGACGAGGCTGCGCCCGAGCCGGTCGCCGTACTGCGTGCGGATGTCGAGCGAACGGCGGTAGTACGCAAGGGCCTGGTTGTAGGCCGCCCAGTGGTAATGCACGATGCCCATGTTGTTCAGGCAGCGGGCCATGCTGAGCGTATCGCCGATGCTTTCGTAGCCTTGCAGCGCGGCTTCGTACCGGCGCAGGGCTTCGGAGTAGCGCCCCTGCTGCAAGTACAGCGAACCCAGCTCTTTCTCGGAGAGCGCCTGCACGTAGGGCGTGCGCGCCTCGGCGGCCCGGGCGATGGCGGCCTGCAAGCCGCGCTCGGCAAGCCCGAGGGCGCCGGCCTTGTGATAGGCGGAGCCTTGCCAGTACTGGGCGCGCGCCAGGCCGTAGCCGTCGCCAAGGCGTCGGTAT
This sequence comes from uncultured Rhodothermaceae bacterium, assembly GCA_965363675.1. Lineage (GTDB taxonomy): Bacteria > Bacteroidota > Rhodothermia > Rhodothermales > DASSAV01 > CBDTTW01. The sequence continues at coordinate 9,136 of CBDTTW010000115.1, read as the reverse complement.
ACGAAGGCGGCGCGGCGCAGGAAGGCGAGGCTTTCGGCCGGGCGGCCGGCGGCGAGGCGCGCCACGCCGAGCTGCTCCAGCCCGAGGGCCTGGCCGGCGGCATCGCGGCGGGCGGCTGCATTCCTGTAGCGCACCGCCCCCTCCCGGCGCAAAGCGTCCGGAAATTTTCGTGCGCGCCGCCAGAGCGAGTCGGGGCGTACAGGGGTAGAAACTACCGTCGCAGCCGGGCGCTCCGCCTCCGGGCGGCGGCCGGAGAGGACCGCAACAAGGGCAAACGCCGCTAAAATCGATGCCAAGAAGAAGTATCTCATCATGACTGCCGACTATCGCAACGAATATGCCAGAATGCGCGACCAGACGAACGACCAGCCCTTCGGAACTCCTCTGATGGGCTTAAGAATAAAAAGCCTCATCGGAATATAAAAACGCCGCTTCATGGAGAAACCGGGAAATAGCCCGGGGGCGTTGCCTCAATCTTTGAGGCGTCGCACGCCGGGATTCACGGCGCACAAAAACGGCTGCCCCCCACTTCACGGCGTGCGGCGCTTCGGCGGACCGGCGCACGATGTATATTCTACAACCCCGCAGCTTCATTTTACCCACGTTATGTCCACACGTTATCCCCTGCCGGCGAGCCGCCGCCGCTTTCTGAAGCAGTGCGCCGCCGGCGCGACGGCCGCCGCGCTCGCGCCCTCCGCCTTTGCCGCCGCCCCCCGCCGCGCCGACACGCTCGGCATTGCGCTCGTGGGGCTGGGCTACTACGCTACGGATGTGCTGGCCCCGGCGCTCACGCAGACGCAGCACGTGCGGCTGGCGGGCATCGTGACCGGAACGCCCTCGAAGGCCGCCGCCTGGCAGGCCAAGTACGGCATCCCCGAGGCCAACGTCTATAGCTACGACACCTTCGACCGGATGGCGGACAACCCGGACATCGACATCGTGTACATCGTGCTGCCCAACTCGATGCACGCCGAGTACACGATCCGGGCGGCGCGCGCCGGCAAGCACGTCCTCTGCGAAAAGCCGATGGCGACGAGCGTAGCCGAGTGCGCCGCCATGATCGAGGCGTGCGCCCGGGCCAACCGCGCCCTTTCGATAGGCTACCGCCTGCACTTCGAGCCGCACACGCAGGAGATCATGCGGCTCGGGCGCGAGCAGGACTTCGGGCCGGTGCGCTTCGTGACGGCCGCCGCGGGCTACCCCGAAACCCGCGCCGACCACTGGAAGGTCAAACAGGCGTACGGCGGCGGGGCCATGATGGATATGGGCGTCTACGCCCTCCAGGCTGCGCGCTACGCCACCGGCGAGGAACCGACGCTCGTGACGGCGCAGACCTACACCACGCGCCCCGAGATCTTCGACGGGGTGGACGAGACGACCACGTTCCAACTGCTTTTCCCGAGCGGCGCCGTGGCGAACCTGCAAACCAGCTTCGGCATCGGGATGAACTACCTCCGGGTGACGGCCGCTAAAGGGTGGTACGGGCTCGATCCGTTCTCGGCGTACGGCGGCATCAAAGGCCGCAGCTCCAAAGGCGAGATCCGCTTCCCGGAGATCAACCAGCAGGCGGCGCAGATGGACGAGGTGGGGCTGTGCATCCGGGAGAACCGGCCCATGCGCGTGCCCGGCGAGGAAGGGCTGCGGGATTTGCGCGTCGTCGAGGCCGTCTACGCCTCGATTGCCGGGGGCGGCCGGAGCGTGAAGCTAGGCTAGCTTCATCACCTTCCGGACGCGGTCCATGAGGACCTCCGGGCGGATCGGCTTGACCAGGAACGCCTCGACGCCGAGTTCCATCGCTTCGAGCACGTCTTCGTGCTGAAACTTTTCGCTGATGACGATGATCGGGAAGGCGGCCCCGGCATGGCAGCTCTTGAGCTGGCGCACCACCTCGGCCCCCGAGGTTTGCGGCAGCATCCACTCGACGAGCGCCAGATCGTAGGACGGCTTCAGGTACTCGGAGAGGTTGTCCTGCTTGCCTTCTACGACGACGAGATCGCTAAAGCCGAGCCGCTCCAGCGCGCGCCGCAGCACGAGCGTGTTGAGCGCGTTATCCTCTACGATCAGAGCCTTCATATACGGATTGGAACTTCTCGCTCAGATAAACGACGGCGCCTTCTCCGGCGCAAACGCTACAGAGGGACGGCGACGTTCCGGACGCAGCCGGAGCCGGCGGGCTTAAGGTACGTTGCAAACGTGGACCCAAGCGTAAACCGGGGCCCCCGGCGCCGGGGTAAATATGAGAATTCTTGACGGGCGTCCAGCTTCGTAGACACCCTGAAGCCCGCGCAAGGGGCCTGGGGCGCGCGACGTGTCTTGAGGCATCATTATATATTACAACTGCTTAACGGCACAGGCTTTGTAAAAGCCGTTGCCATCCCTGTTCATTCATGGAAAGGCGACGCGTTCGATGATTACGAAGAAACTGAAGAACCGGACCGTGCTGGTCGTAGACGACAACGAGATCGTGCTCGAAACGGTCAGCGAGATGCTGGAGCTTTTCGGGGCTACGGTGGTGCGCGCCCTCGACGGCGACGAGGCGCTGCGGGCCGTCGAGCGGCAAGCCCCGGACGTAGTGCTTTGCGACACGTGTATGCCGCGCCTCTCGGGGCTGGACGTGCTCTTGCGGCTGCGCAGCCTTACGGCCACCTCTCACCTGCCGTTCGTGCTGTACAGCGCTTCCGAGGAGACGCGCCTGCGCGAGCAGTGCCTAGAGGCCGGCGGCGACGCCTTCGTGCATAAGGTCGGCGACTGCTCGGAGCTGGTGCCGGTGCTGGCCTCCGTGATCGAGAAGCACGGGGCAGGCCCGGCGGCGTAGAGCCGGGCTACGGGAGCGCGCCCAGGACAGAGGAAAGCGCCATGCTCGGGCCGTGCTCGGGGGCGTCGAGCGCGCTGAGCTGCCGGGCAAGCTGCCGCGCCGAGCGCCCCTGAATGGCTCCGGCCGTGCCCTCGCGCATGGCGAGGTACAAACGTGAATCCGCGTACTCGGTGTGGGAGGCGAGCGTCCAGGGGCGTTTCGTGACGCCGCATGCCGCCATGCGCGCTTCGAGCTGGGCAATGGCCGTCGCTACGAGGACGGTTTCGGTAGGGCTCCACTTGCCGGCGAAGTGCATCAACGAATCAGCAGCCATAAACGGGTTGTTTTAGGGGCCCTGAGCCTACGAAGGCGGTCTGGTAGGAGCGGACACGAGCGGACGCGCGCCCCGTCCGAGCAGTCGGGCCCTCGCGTAGCCCTCCGGCGCCCGAGGCGCCGCCGAGAGCATCCCGGGGAAAGCTTTCGGCAAAGCCGGGATTTCCCCGAGCGCCGAACAGGTACTTTCCCCTAGACACATATCAGCGCATCGTATGGCGTTGCAGGTCAACGACTTGCCAAACATAGCCCCCATGGCGAGGGAATGCAACTTCCTGTTGCAGGGGCCTGCGCGGAGCGGCCGAGAGAAGGGGTTTACCGCCGAGGGCGGGGACTTAAATGCTCCTGCGCACTTTTTTTGCCTATCCAACTCCGAAGTTCGCCTTCTGGAGGGTATGCGGCGGGGGAGGCGGCCCCTAGCACACATTATGCCTTTTTACCCAGGCAGGCGCATTTAAACAAGCAAAATCAATATTTACAAACAGTATAAAGTTGTACAGAAACAAGCATAGCGGAAAAAATTTCCTCCTTTTGGAAAATCGTGACGTGGTTGTTACTTGATCTTCAGGGAATTAAAGCATGCCGGTTTTAAGGCGATAACCAACAGCGTCGGGGTCCACCGCCTCACCGCGAATGGGCGGACGGCTCCGGCGCTTCACTAAATCGTTGTATTTACCCCCTGAGGTACTGATGTTTCAACGTACATCTCGCTTCACACACGCATCGCTCCTCCTCCTGCTCACGCTTTCGCTGAGCCTCGCCGCCTGTTCGGACATGCCGACCGACAGCATCTCCGAGGACTCCAAGGTGGTTCCGAACGGCAAGCTTCGGCACGAGCATCTGATGGAACGGGCGATGGTCTACTCGAACCCGGGCAAGGTGGGCGCGGCCGACAGCGTGCGCCTGCTCGTCGGGTTCTCCAACCCCACCGTCACGGCGCAGAAGATCGTGACGCGCTACGCACTGGCGGCCTCCCCCAAGATCGTGACGCGCTACAAGATCGTGACGCGCTACGAGTACGACACCGTTTTCCCCGGCATGGCGATCACGGTGCCGTTCGAGCAGTACGACTCGCTGCTGACGGACTTTGCCGGCGACCCGGAGATCGGCTGGGTCGAGCCGGACATCGAAGTGCCGCAGGCCGAGCCCGCGCCCCGCTTCGTCTCGACGGGCAATTCGCAGTACAAGCCGTGGGGCATCGGGCTGGTCAAGGCCGATGATAGCTGGGCCAAGTCCGGCGACGAGAAGAACGAGCGCGGCGTGCCCACCGTGGACGTGTATATCATGGACTCGGGCGTAAGCCACGCCGACCTGAACGTGGTCGAGTGCCTGGAGCTGGCGGCCGGGCAGGTGGCCGCGTGCAAGAACCCCGGCGACCCGACGATGCACGGCACGCAGGTGGCCGGCTTTGCGGCCGCCATGGACAACAAGTTCGGCAGCGTCGGGACGGCCCCGGGCGCGCCGATCCACGCGTTCAACGTGCTCAACAACCTCGGCGAAGCCGAGTCGTCGGACCTGATCGCGGCCATCGAGTTCCTGACGAAGCGCAAGAAGGCCAACCCGTCGCGCCCGATGGTGGTCAACCTGAGCTTCGGCGCGGACATCGGCACGACGCAGTACAACGCCTTCGACGAGGCCATCCAGCAGTCGATTGCGGCGGGCGTGGTGTACGTGATTGCGGCCGGCAACGAGGGCCGCGACGCGAGCACCTACATGCCGGCGCACGTCAAGGAAGCCATCACGGTAGGAGCCTACAACAAGGACAAGAAGCTCTCGTGGTTCTCGAACCGCGGCAGCGTCGTGGACATCCTGGCGCCGGGCGAGGAGGTCGAGGGGCTGTTCAACACCCCCGGCAAGCTCGTCTACACGTCGGGCACGTCTTTCGCCGCCCCGTGGGTGACGGGCGCCGTAGCCCTGATGCTGACGAAAGCCCCCCGGATGACCCCGGCCCAGGTGCAAGCCTGGCTCGTCAAGGAAGGCGACGCGTTTGTGTCGTCGCCCTCGGGGACGACCAAGAAGAGCCTGAAGATGAAGAAGATCGACAGCGACTTCGAGGGCGACTAGCCGTCGGCGCGCCCCTCCCGGCGGCCTGAGCGGCGCCGGGAGGCCTCATCGGCAGGTCAGGAAGCGCCCGGGGGCTATCACGGCCTCCGGGCGCTTTCGTTTCGGGCGGCCCACGGGGTATTCATACGGAGGCGGCGCTTCCGGCGCCGTAAATTGCGCCCTACCCACCCAAACCGCCGGCCCCATGCGACGCCTTTTCCTTCTGGGCAGCCTCTGCCTCAGCTTCGTCCTGACCTCCCCGGCGCAGCCCCGCCCTGCGATGAACCCCCTCCTGAACGACTGGGACACCCCGTTCGGCGCGCCGCCCTTCGGCGCGATCCGGAACGCCGACTTCGCCCCCGCCTACCGCGAAGCCATCCGGCAGAAGCAGGCCGAGGTAGAGGCCATCGCCGGCAGCGCCGAAGCGCCCACCTTCGCCAACACCATCGAGGCGCTCGACCGCAGCGGCGCTTTGCTCGACAAGGTGTCCAGCGTGTTCTCGAACCTCAACTCGGCCGAGACGAGCGAGGAGCGCCAGGCCATTGCCCGTGAGGTGACGCCGCTCACGACGGCCCTCGCCGACGAGATCGTGCTGAACGCAGCGCTCTTCGCACGCGTGCAGGCGGTGTTCGCGCAGCGCGCGGCCCTGGGGCTCAGCCCGGAGCAACTGCGGCTCGTCGAGGAGACGCACAAGCGGTTCGTGCGCGGCGGCGCGAGCCTCGACGCGGCGGGGCAGGCGCGGCTGCGCGCCGTCAACGAGCGGCTTGCGCTCTTGCAACTGCGCTTCGGCGAAAACGTGCTCAAGGAAACCAATGACTTTCGGCTGGTCGTGGACCGCGCCGAGGATTTGGCGGGGCTGCCGGCCGCATCGGTGGCGGCGGCGGCCGAAGAAGCGTCGCGGGCCGGGCTGACCGGCAAGTGGGTGTTCACGCTCCAGGCGCCGAGCATCTGGCCCTTCCTGACCTACGCCGAAAACCGCGAACTCCGGCGCGCGCTGCTCACGGGCTACCTCCGGCGCGGCGACAACGGCGGCCCGCACGACAACAACGCCGTCCTGACGGAGATCGCGGCGCTGCGCGGCGAGCGGGCGCGCCTGCTCGGCTATGCCACGCACGCCGACTACGTGCTGGAGGAGCGCATGGCCCGCACGCCCGAGGGCGTCTACGGGCTGCTCGACCGGCTCTGGGCGCCGGCGCTCGAACGGGCGCGCCGCGAGCTGGCGCAGTTGCAAACGCTCGCCCATGCGGACGACCCGAACCTGAAGGTGGAGGCGTGGGACTGGCGCTACTACGCCGACCGCTACAAGAAGGCGCAGTACGCGCTGGACGACAACGCCCTGCGGCCGTACTTCCCGCTGGAGCGCGTCCGCGACGGCGCCTTCTACGCCGCTACGCAGCTTTACGGCATCACGTTCGAGGCGCGCCCCGAGGCGCCGGTGTACCACCCGGAGGTGCAGGCGTACGAAGTGAAAGACCTCGACGGCTCGCACCTGGGGCTGATTCTGCTGGACTATCACCCCCGCCCCGGCAAGCGCGCAGGCGCCTGGATGAGCAACTACCGCAGCCAGCGGATCGAAGACGGCCGGGACATCCGGCCGATTGTCGTCAACGTGGGCAACTTCACGCGGCCCACCGCCGAGGCGCCGGCGCTGCTGACGATGGACGAGGTCGAGACGCTCTTCCACGAGTTCGGGCACGGGCTGCACGGGCTGTTCTCACGCATCCACTACACTTCGCTCGGGAGCGTGCCGCGCGACTTTGTGGAGCTGCCGTCGCAGATCATGGAGCACTGGGCGACGCAGCCGGAGATGCTGAAGGTGTACGCGCGGCACTACCAGACGGGCGAGCCGCTGCCCGAGGAGCTGATGGGGCGGCTCCTGGCCGCCGCGAAAGTCGGACAGGGCTTTGCGACGGTGGAGTACCTGGCCGCCTCGTACCTGGACATGGCCTGGCACACCCTGAAAGCCGGCGAGGCGCCCGCCGACGCCGGGGCCTTCGAGCGCCGCACCCTCGGGGAACTGGGGCTGTTGCCCGAGATCCCGCCGCGCTACCGCTCGGCGTACTTCCAGCACATTTTCTCGGGCGGCTACTCGGCGGGCTACTACGCCTACATCTGGAGCGAAGTGCTCGACACGGACGGCTTCACGGCGTTCCGGGAGAAAGGCATCTTCGACCGGGAGACGGCGCGCTCGTTCCGGGTGAACGTGCTCGAACGCGGCGGCACGGCCGACGCGATGGACATGTACCGGGCGTTCCGGGGGCGCGAGCCGTCCGTCGATGCGCTGCTGGAACACCGGGGGCTGCTGCCCGAGGCCGCCGAGCCTTCGCTGTAGCCCGAACCCTCGCTGTAGCCGCCCGGCGCCCCGCGCAGCCCTGACGCCGCCCGGCGCCCCGCGCAGCCCTGACGCCGCCCGGCGCCCCGCGCAGCCCTGACGCCGCGCGGGGGCAGGCGGCGGCGCCCTCAGGGCGCGGCCCGGAGCGTGTCGCCGAGGGCGCGGCGCACCTCTTCGGGCGTAAGCACGCCGTGCTGGAGCATGGCCGAGAAAAAGGCCGCATCGACGCGCTGATCGGTGATGTCGAGCGCGGCAAGCGTGAGGCGCGCGCCCGGCGCCACGTCGTCGGCGAGAGCCGAAAGCAGGCGCTCGGCCATGCGGCGGCCGGGGCGCAGCACCGTTTCGGCGAAGGTTTGCAGTTGCCCCTCGACTTCGCCGGCGCCCCCGAGGTGGCCGGGAGCCGCAATGCCGAGCACGCGGGCCGGCACGCCGTGCGCCCCGAGCACCACGTCGCGGAAGTGGCGCTGCGCCTCGACGATGAGCAGGTCCTTGACCTCCAGGCTCAGCTTCTCGAAGCGCACTTTGGCTTGCTCGCGGTCCTCCTCCAGGAGAAGCAGGCGCCCGGCGTTGCCGACGCCGGTGGCGCGCTCGTGCAGGAACGCGCGCAACGCCTCGCGCCCCGCCGCCGAAAGCCGCCCGCCCTCCACGACAACGGCCATCTGCGCCATGAGGCTGTTGGCAAACAGGCGCGTGTTGAACTCCAGCACCGTGCGGTCGAGGCCCATCACGCCGAGCGCGGCGTACCAGTCGGGCAGGCCGTAGTAATCGCAGCAGGGGTCGTAGAGCGCAAAATGCAGCAGCTCCGAGCGCCCGTCGTCGGCCCCGTAGTTGGCGAACGAGACGCGGCGGCCCGCCTTGATTTGCCAGTAGCCGGTCAGGTCGGCGGCGCGGCGCACGTCGCGGGCGGGCAGGTGGTAGATCTCGGCCGGCAGGCCGCGCGCGCCGCGCACGACCTCCAGGTAGCCGTTGCCGGTGGCGTAGAAATCCACGAGCGCGCGGAAGAGCACGTCTTCCAGCGCCTCGGCGCGGTTTCCGTTGGGCCGCCGCACGAGCGCCTCGACGGCAGGGTAGGCCGCGCCCTCTTCGCCGGCGACGCGGCAGCCGAGGCCGCCCACGCACAGCGCCTTGAGCAGCACGCACCGGCGGTGCCAGACGTTCGTATCGTAGAAGTACAGCAAATCGTCCGGCGAGACGCGGGGAGCGGCCCACGGCGGGGCCTGCGAGGCCGCCGGGGGCGCGGCGGCTGAGGCTTTGGCAAAGCGCCGGCGGCGCGCGGGGGCCTCGGCTTCGATCAGGGTGGCGGAGACTTCGGCAAGCGGTTCCATGTGCGGTGCGGGTTGAGGGTTGGGACGAAAAGGTTAGAAGATTTCGGCGGCGACCTCGCCGGAGGCCGTGCGCATGAGTTCCGTGACGGCCCACACGAGCGCGTCGAGGCGGTTGGGGCTGGGCGCGCCGGGCGCCCACCCGACCAGCTCATCTTCGAGCAGCGGGAAGGCGCCCACGTGCGCCACGCCGCCCTGCTCGTAGAGCGCCGAGACCGGCTCGGCGCGGGCCGCCTTGCCGCGCGAGGCGTGCACGACGGAAACGGGCATCGCCGGATCGACGGCGCGCAGCAGCTCGCGGACGAGGCCGCC
>CBDTTW010000114.1:0-9856 GCA_965363675.1 uncultured Rhodothermaceae bacterium | reverse complement strand
CTAGCGCCCGGCCGCCCCGCCCTGCACCGACTTGCGCACGAGCGTAATCGGTTGCGGGTAGCGGATCGGCCCTACCGGCGTTTCGATGACCGGCCGCGCCCGGATCATCACCTCGACGGGCTTGCCGCCGTACCCCGAAAGCCCCAGGGCCACGTCCACGAGGTTTTGCAGGTTCGACCCGAAGAACTGCACCAAGTCCATCTCGATCCGGATGGGGATGTTGGCCCGCCCGCCCGCCGGGATGAGCGTTTCGCGGTCGTAGGCCCCGCTGACGGTCTCCTTCTGGTCCAGAAACAGCGTCCACTCCATGCGCAAGAGCCGCGCCTGGACGGCGTTCTCCGGGGGGTTCTCGGCGCTCAGTTGCACCTCGAATTGCGTCGGCAGCGTCCGCTGCGCCAGCGCCCGCCCTATCTTGACCAAATCGGCCGGCGCCACGTCGGAGGACGAGCGGTAGCGGCTCACGTCTACGCCGCCGAGTTCTACGCCCGCCACGCGCTCGAAGGCGAAGGCGACGTTGCGCAGGTTGGCGAATTCTTGCAGCGTCTGGCAGCCCCCGCCGACGAGCGCGGCGACGATGAGTATGGCCGCCCCGATCCGGCCCCGGCGCGTTCCCTGCATGTCCGTTTCCTCTTGCTTGATATGCGGAAGCTACAGCACCACGAAATACCGCGCCCGGATCCGGCCGCGCTGGTCTCGTTACCCAAGCATCCCATCTCAGTCGTCGTGGACAACGTCCGCTCGCTGCACAACGTGGGGTCGTTTTTCCGCACCGCCGACGCCGCCGCCCTGGAGCATCTGCACCTGTGCGGCATCAGCGGCGCCCCCGATCACCCGGCTCTTCATAAAACCGCGCTCGGCTCGCAAACCGTCGTGCCCTGGTCCTACCACGAGCGCGCCGCCGACGCCGTGGCGGCGCTCCGGGCGCGCGGCTACACCATCGCCGTGCTCGAAATCACCGACCGGCCTTCCTCGGCGGCCGAAGTGCAGACCCGTCACTTTCCCCTGTGCCTGGTCGTGGGCAACGAGGTCGAAGGCGTTGCGGACGAGATCGTGGCCGGGGCCGACCTGGCGCTCGAAATCCCGCAGTACGGCATGAAGCAGTCGCTCAACGCCTCGGTCGCCTTCGGCATCGCGGCCTACGACCTGGTGCGGCGCTGGCGGGCGCTGCACGCCGGTTAGGCGGGGGCCAGCCCTGCGGCGGCGGCCCGCAGGCGGCGCACGCAGCAGTCGCGCCCCAGCGTCTCCAGCAGCTCGAACAGCCCCGGCCCGAACGAGACGCCGCTGACGGCCAGCCGCACCGGGTGGATAATCTTGCCGGCCCCTACCCCCTGCGCCTCGGCGAGCGCGCGCAGCGCCGCCTCTAGATGCGCCGCATCGAAGGGTTCGAGCCGCTCGATGGCGTCGGCATAGGCCGCCGCGAGCGCCGGCGCGTCGGCCTTCCAGCGCTTGGCGCGCGCCGCCTCCTCGTAGGCGGTCGGGTCCTCGAAAAAGTAGGCGGCCTCGGCCAACTCCTTCGGGAACGTGATGCGCTCGCGCATCAGGTCGGCCACGCGCGCCAGGTAGTCCGGCGCCGGCGCAAAGCCGCGCGCCTCGACGGCCGGGCGCGCCGCCGCCGCCAGCGCCTCGGCGGGCATGCGCTTCACGTACTGCTGGTTGTACCAGTTCAGCTTATCCAGGTTGAACTGCACCCCGCTGGAGCCCACCCGCTCGATGCGGAACGCCTCGACCAGCTCGTCCAGGCTGAACAGCTCCTGCTCGGCGCCGGGGTTCCAACCCAGGAAGGCCAGAAAGTTCAGCAGCGCCCCCGGATCGTAGCCCGCCTCGCGGTACTGTCGCACCGACACCGGGATGCCGAGTTGGTCGGCATTGCGCTTGCTCAGCTTGCCGCCGCTGGGCGAGAGAATCAGCGGCAGATGCGCCATGCGCGGGGGCTCCCACCCGAGCGCCGCATACAGCAGGAGGTGCTTCGGCGTCGAGGGCAGCCACTCCTCGCCCCGGATGACGTGCGTGACGCGCATGTGGTGGTCGTCCACGATGTTCGCCAGGTGATAGGTCGGCAGGCCGTCCGACTTGATGAGCACCTGGTCGTCGAGGCCCGTCGTCTCGAAGGTCACCCACCCTCGGATCATATCCTCGAAGCGCACCGTCTCGCGCGGGGGCGTCTTGAGGCGCACCACGTGCGGCGCGCCGTCGCGCAGCCGCGCCGCGACCTCCTCGGGCGGCATCGTGAGCGCGTTGCGCATACCGGCGCGCGTCTGGGCGTCGTACTTGGGCAAAGGGTTGTCGTCCGTCTGGAAGCGCGCGCGCATCGCCTCGATCTCCTCGGGCGTGTCGAAGGCGACGTAGGCGTGGCCGCCCGCCAGCAGCGCTTCGGCGGCCTCCCCGTAGAGCGCCCGCCGCTCCGACTGCCGGTACGGCCCGTACGCCCCCCCGGCGCCGGGGCCTTCGTCGTAGGCGAGGCCCGCCCACGCGAGCGCGCCGAGGATGTCCGGCTCGGCCTCGGCCACGAAGCGTTCCTGGTCGGTATCCTCGATGCGCAGCAGAAACGCCCCGCCGAGGCGGCGCGCGAACAGGTAGTTGTACAAGGCCGTCCGCAGCCCGCCGATATGCAGCAGGCCGGTCGGCGAAGGAGCAAAACGCACGCGCACAGGCGCGTCGGAAGGCAGGGCCATATGATATGATCCGTCGGTCGGAAGCAGAAAGAAGCGCCGGGCCGGCGGATACGATCCGTAGAGGCCGGCGCGTTGAGCAAGGCAAGGCGCGCGCAAAATTGCATTGCACGGCGCAGCGCCATAAGTTATCTATCTTGCGGCTGAAAAAATCCCCGGCCCTCCGCTCCGACGTTAAAGTTTAGCCTATCCGTCCCCACATCCCCATGTTTTCTACGCGCACGTTTTTTCTTCTGCTGACCCTCGGCGCAGGCGTCCTCGCCGGTTGCGCCGGCGCACGGGGCGCCGCCGAGACGGCCGCCTCCCGGGCCGCCGCCGATCCTCAGGCGCTGGCGACGTTCGACGGCGGCGTCATCACGCGCGCCGAGTTCGAGCAGAAATACGCCAAGTCGGTCGGCGGCCGCGCCGAAGCCATCGGCGACTCGGTCGGGGCCTACCGCGAGTTTCTGGACCGCTACCTCAACTTCCGCCTCAAGGTCAAGGCCGGCGAAGCCGCCGGCTACCGCCGCGACTCGACCATCCAGAGCGAAATCGCCGCCTACGAGACCAACCTGGCGCGCCCGTTCCTACTCGACCAGCAGGTGATCGAGCCGCTCATCCGGCAGATGTACGAGCGCATGCAGGAGAACGTGGACGCCAGCCACATCCTGATCCGCGTCGAACCGACGGCCTCCCCCGCCGACACCCTCCGCGCCTATAACCGCCTCGCCGCCCTCCTGGACTCGGTGCGCGCCGGAGCCGACTTCGGGACGCTGGCCCTGCGCTACTCGGAGGACCCCTCGGCCAAGAACCTCGGCGGGCTCGGCTACAAGGGCCGCCTCGGCTTCTTCGGCCCCGGCCAGATGGTCGGCGAGTTCGAGGAGGCGGCCTACAACACGCCCGTGGGGTCGGTCTCGCCGATCATCCGGACGCAGTTCGGCTACCACGCGCTCTACGTCCACGAGCGCAAGCCGGCCGTCCCCGAGGTGTGGGCGGCGCACATCATGATCGCCCCCGAAGAAGGCGACACCACGCGCGCCCTGGCCCGCATCGACAGCATCCGCACGGCCATCCTCGCCGGAGCCGACTTCGGCGAGATGGTGCGCCGCCACTCGATGCACCAGGCCACCGTAGACCGTGGGGGCGTCGTGGGGCCGCTCAGCTACAACGCGTTCGGGCAGGTCCCCGAGTCGTTCAAGAACGCCGCCTTCGCCCTAAAGAACGTGGGCGACCTCTCGGAGGTCGTGCGCACCGACTATGGGTACCATGTGCTCCAGCTAACGCGCCGCCGCGACCTGACGAACTACAACGCCGTGCGCGAGGAGCTGCGCCCGGTGGCCGCGCAGCTTCCGCAGGCGCGCCAGGCCGAGGCGCGGCTGGCCCAGTCGGTCCGCCAAAACCTCGGCGCCCGCCTCGATTCGAGCGTCGTGCGCCGCGCCGTCGCGGCGGCCGGCCCCGACTCGGCGCGCGGCTTCTACCTCGCCGGCGCCCTCCCCCGCGACGCCTACGCCCAGACGTTCGCCGCCCTCGGCGACTCGGTCTATACCCTCGGCGACCTGGCGGCCTACCTCCGCGAGACCGAGGCGGTGCGGCGCGGCGACGACGCCGGGCAGGCCCTCGCCGCCGCTGACGCGTTCCTCAACGACCGCGCCATCGCGCACAAGGCCCGCACGCTCGAAGCCGAAAACCCCGAGTTCAAAACCCTTCTCGACGAGTTCCGCGACGGCCTCGTGCTCTTCAAGCTGATGGAGGAAGAAGTCTGGAACGCCGCGCCCGCCGACTCGGCGGGGGTGCGCGCCTACTACGAAGCGCACGCGGCCTCCTTCCGCTTCCCCGACCGCACGCGCGTCATCACGTTCGCCTCTACCTCCGACAGCCTGCTTGCCCGGGCCGTCTCGGAGCTGAAGAGCGGCGCGACGCCCACCGACATCGGACGGCTGGAGATGAACGGCGCCCGCAAGTTCACCATCACCGTCGACACGGTCTACGTCAGCGGCCCGACCGGCGGGGCCTTTGACAAAGCGCTCGGGCTGCCCGTCGGGGGCATCGTCGGGCCGATGATCGACCAGAGCCGCTTCGTGGTGCTCCTCAACGACGGCGCCGAGCCGGCGCGCCCGAAGACCTTCGAGGAAGCGCGCCCGGAAGCAACGGCGGCCTACCAGCAAGTGCTCGAAGAACGCCTCGTGGAGCGCCTGCGCGCCCGGTACCACGCCCGCACCTTCCCCGAGCGCCTTGCCGAGGTTTTCCGCGACGCGGCGCCCCAGACCGCGGGCATGCCCTGACCGGCGGCCTGTACGAACCGGGCGGCCTGCGGCGTTATCTCCGGAGCGCGCCCCACGCGGCGGCCCGCCCCTACGAACTGCTTTTTCCATACTCCCTGCGAGGACCTTTCTTGAGACGACTTCTGAGACACGCGGCCTTCATCGCGGCGCTGCTGGCCTTCGGCGCCGCCGCGCCGGCCTCCGCGCAAATCGCCGGCAACGCCGTCATCGACGAAGTGGTGGCGCTCGTCGGCGACAAGATCGTGCTGAAGTCAGACGTGGACGGCTTCGCGGTGGGCCTTGCGCAGCAGCGCGGGGCCGCCATGAACGAAGAGCTGTGGCTGACCGCGCTCGAACGCATCCTCGACCAGAAGGTGCTGGCCGTGCACGCGCGCAAGGACACCACGCTCCAGGTCACCGAGGAGCAGGTCGAGCAGGCCCTCGACGGGCGCATCGACCAGCTCGTCTCGCAGCTCGGCGGCCAGGCGCGCCTCGAAGAGCTCTACGGCAAAAGCACCATCCAGATCAAGGACGACCTCCGCGAGGAGTTCAAGGACCAGATGCTCGCCGAGCAGTACCAGGGCAAGCGCCTGCGCCAGATCCGCGTCACGCCCAGCGAGGTCCGCGAGTGGTTCTCGCAGTTCCCGACCGACTCGCTGCCGACGCTCCCGGACGTGGTGCGCCTGGCCCACATCGTCCGTTACCCCGACGTAGGCGAGGGCGCGCGCGCCGAGGCCGCCGAGATCATCACGGCCATCCGCGACTCGCTGCTGACGGGCCGCTTCACCTTCGAGCAGCTTGCCGAGCAGTACTCCGACGACCTGGCCTCGGCGCGCAGCGGCGGCCGTGACAGCGGGCGGCGGCTGAACGAGCTGGTGCCCGAGTTCTCGGCCATCGCCTCGCGCATCCCCATCGGCGAAATCTCGCAGATCTTCGAGACCCAGTTCGGTCTGCACTTCCTGCGCATCAACGACCGTAAGGGCGACGTAATCGACTACAACCACATCCTGATCCAGTTCGACGACTCGAAGGTCGAGGGCACGCAGGCCATGAGCTACCTGAATACGGTCCGCGACTCGCTGCTCCAGGAGGAGATGCCCTTCGAGATCATGGCGCGCCGGCACTCGCAGGAAGCGGCCACCGCCAACCGGGGCGGGCGCGTCGTAGATCCCAGCTCGGGCAGCCGCGATTTGCCGCTGCAAGCGCTCGGGCCCACCTGGCAGGCCACCATCGCTGAACTCAAGGAGGGCCAGATCAGCCTGCCCGCCGAAGTCGAACTGCTCGACGGGCGCCGCGCCTTTCACATCCTGCTGCTCCAGAAACGCGTGCCCAGCCACCAGGTCGATATCCTCACGGACTACGAACGCATCGAACAGATCGCCCTCCAGGACAAGCAGTCCCGCGAGCTTCGCGAGTGGCTCAACGGCCTGCGCCGCGACGTGTACGTGGACCTGCGCGGCACGGCGCGCGAGCTTACCCTGGCGCAGAATCCCTGAGCGGCGGCGCATCCCGACCGAACGCGCCGCCCGCATGCGCGTATCACCACCTTGCGCCTGCTGCCGGGCTTTCTCTGCGGAGGTCCGGCAGCCTTTTCATACGCCCCCGGCCTCGCTATGGCTTCAGAACCCTCGCTCCGCCCCGACGACCCGGCAATGGTCGATCATCTTCAGGAAGCCTTCCACCGCCTGCGCCGGCAGGTCGCCGGCGTGATTGTCGGGCAGGAGACGGCCATCGAGCAGATCTTCGTCTGCCTGCTCTCGCGTGGGCATGCGCTGCTGGTAGGCGTGCCGGGCCTGGCCAAGACGCTGCTCATCCGCACGCTCGCCCAGTCGCTCAAGCTCGACTTCTCGCGCATCCAGTTCACCCCGGACCTGATGCCGAGCGACATCACCGGCACCGAGATCATCGAGGAGGACGTGCAGACCGGGCGGCGCGCCTTCAAGTTCGTGCGCGGGCCGGTCTTCGCCAACGTCGTCCTGGCCGACGAGATCAACCGCACGCCCCCGAAGACGCAGGCGGCCCTGCTGGAGGCCATGCAGGAGCACCATGTCACGGCCTCGGGCGAGACGTTCGTCCTGGAGGAGCCTTTCTTCGTGCTCGCCACGCAGAACCCCATCGAGCAGGAAGGCACCTACCCCCTGCCTGAAGCCCAGCTCGACCGCTTCATGCTCAACCTCTGGCTGGACTACCCCTCGTTCCAGGAGGAAGTAGAGGTCGTGCGCAACACCACGAGCGGGCGCACCGCCACGCCCGAACCGGTGATGTCGCGGCAGGAGCTGCTGGACTTTCAGGCGTTCGTGCGCCACATTCCCGTCGCCGACAGCGTCATCGAGTACGCCGTCTCGCTCGTGGCGCGCTCCCGCCCCGGTCGCGCCGAGGCTCCGGACTTCGTAAACAACTACCTCAGCTACGGCGCCGGCCCCCGGGCCTCGCAGTACCTGATCCTCGGGGCCAAGGCCCGCGCCGCCCTCGGCGGCCGCCTGACGCCGCTCATCGAGGACGTGCGCGCCGTGGCCGCGCCGGTGCTGCGCCACCGCATCGTGACCAACTTCAACGCCGAGGCCGACGGCGTCGGGCCGGTGGACATTATCAACCGTCTGCTCGAACACGTCGCGGCGGCCGAGGGCGCGCTGCGCCGCTAACCCGAATCTTTTCTCCGGCGGCCTCGTCCAATCCACCAGACCCTGGACCTTTCGGATTGGAGACCCTATGTTCGGCCGCATCCTGGCTTTTTTGCTCGTCGTACCCGTCGTTGAACTGCTGCTGCTGTTGCAGGTCGGCGAGTGGCTGGGCTTCTGGCCCACCATCGCGCTGATCCTCGCAACGGCCCTCGCCGGGGCCGTGCTGCTCAAGCGCGAGGGCCTCGCCGTCTGGGGGCGCTTTAACGCCCGCTTTCGGCAGGGGCAGCTTCCCGGAGACGAACTGCTCGACGGGCTGATCGTGCTGGTGTGCGGGGCGCTGCTCATCACGCCCGGGGTGCTGACCGACCTGGCCGGGCTTGCCGGCCTCATCCCGGCGACGCGCGCGCCTTTGCGGCGGCAGTTGCAACGCTTCCTGAAAGGGCGCGTCCGGGTCGGCGTAGCCGGCTTCCCCGGCGCCGCGCCCGAGCCTTCCGGGTGGCAGGGCGCCCCCGCCGAGCAGCCCCGGCATCAGCGCACGCCCCCCGACGCCTCCTGAACGCCTTTAGCGGTGCAGCCGCCCGTTGAGCCGGATGTGCACGCGCCAGGCGTTGGCAAACACGCCGATCAGCTCGCGCTCCTGGTCCTTGAACGACCCGTCGGCCTCGGCGATCTCCGCCAGATCGTCCAGCAGCGCAATCCGCTGCATGAGCGGCAGCCGGTCGCGGATCGCCTCGACGGACTGCTGGAGCGCGGCGGCTTCCGGGCCGCCGGCGTAGAACTGAAGCGCCTCGCGCACGATCTCCTGCACCTCCTCCGGGCTCAGGCGCGGCTGCCAATCCTGAAGGCGCGCCACGATGGTCTCGATCTCCGGCTTGCTCAGCTCGCTGTCGGTGCTGTGCGCGAAGATCAGGTAGACCATGCTGATGTCGTGCAGGATCGACCAGTTGGGGGACCCCCGGTGCGGCAACGCCGTGCGCTCGATGAGTAGATCGCCGGCGTCCTTCATCTCCCACTCGTCGGAGAGCACCGAGATCAGGCTGCGCTCGCTGGCCAGCAGGACGCCATCGGCGGCGGCGATCCGGACAATGTCCTCCAGCATGTCGCTGAGGGCGGCCTTGTCCAGCGTCCGCTTGAGCGAGCGGATGGAGTGCACCACCTCATCGCGCGCGCCCTCCTCCATGTAGACCGCCAGCGCCTCGACGGCCATCTCCTGCGGGTTGGGCTGGTCGAAGCGCTCGGCCCAGCCGGAAATCGCCGCCGAGAGGGCGCCGACTTCTTCATCGCTCAGCCGGTGGTCGGCGCCGTAGGCTACGGCCATGAAAACCAGGGCGATGTCGTGGACGATGGTCCAGCCGTTCTTTTCGGCGTGTTGCTCGGGCATGGGAAAGCATCCGGGGAGGTTAGAGAGGGGGGCGACGAAGCAAACTTAACGCCGCCCTGCGCCCCGCGCGACCGCCCGGCGAACCGCCGCCCTGTATTTACGCAGGCGTGACAACTTCGGCCAGCAGCGCCGCAAGTTCCGCGTCCACCTGCCGGAACCCGCCCGCCTCGTACCACGCGATTACTTCGCGGATGATGTCGGCCTTGTCCATGCCCTGCGCCGCGAGCGACCGGAAAAGCTGCGCCGCCTCCTCGGGCCGCGCGCCCCACACGAAGCGCTCCGCGCCCGCCTCGTCGAAGACGACGAGCTTGGGAATGCTCCGTGCGCCGCCGGTGAGATACTGGTCCATCACGTCGAGGTGGGCGTCGCGCGGCAGCACGCGCAGCACGACGTGCGGGCTGAGCGAGGCCGCCCGCGAGAGGACCGGATACCCGAAGGCCGAGTCGCCGCACCAGCTCTCCGTGATCACGACCCATGCCTGCGGGCGGCTGATGCGTGCGGCGGCCTCTGCCAGAGCCTCCGAGGGCGCATACTGCGCGCGCGTCGTCTGCCCCCGCTCCAGGTTATAGCGGACGTAGTAATGCATCTTGCGCGCCTCCTTGTCCAGGCCCTCCAGCGAAGCCCTGCCCGCGGCCTCCCAGATTTCCCAGTACTGTTCGTCGGTGAGGCCGTGTTCGAGCGCCCGGCTGATGATGGGATGATCGCGCCAGGCGTGAGGGATTTCGACAGGAGGCATGAGCAGTGCGGTCATGAAATGTGGGATAGCGTGCGAACCGAAGCGACAACGAACGCAAACGTCTCCGGGATCCGAACGGGAGCGTTTTGCCGGCCCATTTGATGCCTGCATGGAGCAGCCCGGAAGCGATTTCTTCTTGTTATTTATTGCTCTAACCTCCAAAAATCAAAAGCTGCAAGTTTATCCAACTCAGGGCTTTTTGCCGCTAG
>CBDTTW010000113.1:0-9963 GCA_965363675.1 uncultured Rhodothermaceae bacterium | reverse complement strand
CGCCTTCGGAGGGGGCGCCTTCGGAGGGGGCGCCTTCGGAGGGGGCGCCTTCCGAAGGCGCCGGCTTGAGCGGCGCCGGGGCCGCCTCGGTGGGCGCAGCGGCGGCGGGCGCCACGGCGGCGGGCAGCGCCTCGGCGGGGCGAGCCGCGCTTTCGGCCGGGAGGGGAACGGCTTCGGCGGCGGGAAGCGCCTCGGCGGCGGCCTTCGGCGCACGCGTCGCCTCGGCCGGGAAGGCGCGCACCGAGTCGGCGTCGGAGGGGCGCGGCCGGCCGTAAGGCGAGGCGGCCCCCACCGTATCGTAGGCGGCCTCGTAGGGCGCGAACGGGTCAGACCAGCCCTCCAGGTAGGCGTCCTGCACCTCGGGCTCCTCGAACGGTGCGGGCGGCGCATAGCCCGGCGGCGGGCTGAAAACCGCCTCGCGCGGCAGCAGCCCCTCGCCGAGCAGGCCGCGCACGAAGCCGCCTGCCACGTACAGGGCGTTGTGGCCGCCCTGGCCCCAGTAGCTCGAACGGAACGTGATGCGGCGGTCGTTGAAGCCCACCCACGCGCCCGTCACCAGGTTCGGGTGCATCAGCAGGAACCAGCCGTCGGCGCCGTTTTGCGTGGTGCCGGTCTTGCCGGCCACGTCCCCGTCGATGCCGAACATCCACCGCACCGGCGAGCCGGTGCCCCGGCGCACTACGTCGCGCAGCATGTCGAGCACGGTGTAGGCCGTATGCATCGAGATGGCCTTGCGGGGGTGCGGGTCGAACGAGGCCAGCACATGGCCTTCCTTGTCCTCGATCCGCGTGACGATGACGGGGGGCGTGCGCACGCCTCCGGCGGCGAGCGTGGCGTAGGCCGAGGTCATTTCGAGCAGCGTCACCTCGCTCGTGCCCAGGCCCAGCGAAGGCACTTCCTCCAGCGGACTCGTCACGCCCATGCGGCGGGCATACGCGGCCACGCCCTGCGGCCCGATGGCGGCCATGAGTTGGGCCGTGATGGTGTTCTTGCTGTAGACCAGCCCTTCGCGCAGCGTCATCTCGGCTCCTGAGTAGCGGCCTCCGGCGTTGCGGGGCGTCCAGGTTTCGTCCGAGCCGGCGATCTGGAGCGTCGTGAGGGTATCGCGGAAGCGGTGGTCGGGCGTGTAACCCCAATCGACGGCGGCCGTGTACACGAACGGCTTGAACGTCGAGCCGGGCTGGCGGCGGGCGAGGCCCACCTTGTCGAACTGGTCGGCCTCGAAGTCGCGCCCGCCCACCCACGCGCGGACGTATCCCGTGCCCGGCTCGATGGCGACCAGGCCCGTCTCCAGGCGCGTGCGCGCCGCGCGGAGCGAGTCCATGAAGGCGGCGTCGGCGCGGAGCAGGCGGAGGGCGTCGGCGGGGGCGCGGCCCTCCGCCCGGAGGCGGCCGTAGGCGGCGTCGGCGCGGAGGTACTCGTCTACGAGGCGCGGGTGCGCGTTCCAGAAGTAGCCGAAGGCGTTGGCCGAGCGGCGCGCGTAGGCGTCGGCGTCGGAGCCGAGATGGTAGCCGGCGGCGCGGCTCCACTCGTAGTCGGCCACGGCCTGAAGGCGGCGCCCCTGCGCTTCGACGGCGGCCAGCGCCTGCGCCTGCATCCGCGCGTCGAGCGTCGTATAGACGTGCAGCCCCTCGCCGTACACGTCGTAGCCGTTCTCGGCGCCCCAGCCTTCCAGCCACTCGCGCACGTACTCGGCGAAGTGCGGCGCGATGCTGCGCGTGATGCTGTGGCTGCGGGGGCGCAGGCGCACCGGCTCGGCGCGGTAGGCGCGGGCGTCGGCCGGGGCAAGGCCGCCGCGCGCCGCCATGAGCGCCAGCACCACGTCGCGGCGCGCCCGCGCCGGCTCGGGGTTGCGCATCGGGTTGTAGCGCGTCGTGCCCTTGAGCATCCCGACGAGCAGCGCGCTCTCGGCCGGGTCGAGGTCGGCCGCCGACTTGCTGAAGTACGTCTCGGCGGCGGCCTCGATGCCGAAGGCGTTGCGCCCGAAAGGCACCGTGTTCAGGTACATCTCGATGATGTGGTCCTTCGAGTACGCCCGCTCGATCTTGAAGGCCGTCAGGATCTCTTTGACCTTGCGCTCCAGGGAGGGCGCCCGGCCGATGTCGGGGTAGAGATTGCGCGTGAGCTGCATCGTGATCGTCGAGCCGCCCTGCACGTCGCCGCGCGCCGTGAAATAGGCCGAGCTGATCATGCGTTGCACATCGACGCCCCAGTGCCGGTAGAACCGGTGGTCTTCGGTCGCCACGAGCGCATGCACCACATGCGGCGAGATGCGTTCGAGCGGCGCCCAGGTGCGGTTCTCGTGGAAGAACCGCCCGATCTCGACGCCGTCGGCGGTGTAGACGACCGCGGCCAGGTTCAGGTCCGGGTTGCGCACCTGGCCGGGACGGGGCAGCTCGGGCGCGAGCGTGAGCGCGTAGAGCGCCGCCACGCCCGCCGGCGTCAGCAGGCCGCTGCCCAGCAGCGCCAGGGCCGCGAACCACCCCCGCCGGAAGCGGCGGCGAAAAGGCGGGCGCCCGGCGCGGGACCTATCGGCGTCGTGTGAAGGCATGGGCAAGGCGGTTGGGGTCAGGCGGCGCGGCGGTCGCGCGTTCCTACAGCAAACGCGCCGGAACGCCGGTTCATCCCCGCCGCCGCCGGGGGTAACCGGATCATTACGCCCGAGGGCCGCAGGGCGCCGTTTGCGGCCCGCCGGCCCCGGAAGCGGCAACCGGCGTTTCGCGCCCTATTTTAGCAGCGCTGCCCTCCGCCCACCTGCGCCTTTTGCTCATGGCCCAATACGCATACCAGCCGACGACCGGCTTCTCGGCCTTTCCACCGGTCATCAAGAACCTGCTCATCCTGAACGGGCTGTTCTTTCTGGCGCAGATGGTCCCCTCGACCAACGAGCTGCTGCTGCGGTGGCTGGCGCTCTGGCCCCTCAGCTTCGAGCCGTCGGGGTACCCGTCGTTTTACCCGTGGCAGCTCGTCAGCTACGCGTTTCTGCACGGCGGCTTCGGGCACTTGTTTTTCAACATGCTCGCGCTCTACATGTTCGGCGTGCAGGTCGAGAACGCGTGGGGCTCGCGGCGCTTCGGGCTGTTCTACTTTGCCTGCGTCATCGGGGCCGCCGTCGCGCAGCTCGTCGTGGCCTCGATGAGCCTGCGCCCCTACCCGACGGTGGGCGCCTCGGGCGGCGTTTTCGGCATTTTGCTGGCCTTCGGGATGATGTTTCCCAACCAGGAGATCTACTTCTACTTCTTCCTGCCGGTCAAGGCCAAGTACATGGTGATCTTCTACGGCGTGATCGAGCTATGGGCGGGGCTGGCGAACACAAGCCCGGGCGTGGCGCACTTTGCGCACCTCGGCGGCATGGTCATCGGCTTCGTGCTCATCCAGTACTGGCGCGGCAAGCTGCCGCTGCGGCCCCGCCGCGAGATGCTCTGGTGACGGAGGCGCTGCAAAACCTTGTGCGCGCCTTGACGTATCAGAAAGCGTCCGACGCCCTTGCGCGGGCCGCCTGCCTCGGGCCGCCCGCGCGCCTCGTCCGCTCAACCCGTACGCCGTGAACCGATTTCAGTCCTGGTACCGGATGCAGCCGCCGGCCATGCGCGCCCTGCTGACGATCAACGTCGTCTTTTACGTGCTCTGGTCGCTGGCGCTCATCTACATCGCGGCGACGCGCGCCTTCGTGGTGCAGCAGCTTGCGCTCAACCCGGCGTGGCCGGACGTGTTGCTGCACCCGTGGCAACTGCTCTCGTACAGCTTCATCCACATGGGCACGGGGCTGGGCGGGTTTCTGCACCTGCTGTTCAACATGCTCTGGCTGTACTGGATGGGCAAGGAGTACGAGGAGCTGCACGGCTCGCACCGCCTGCTGGCGCTCTACGTGCTGGGGGCCGTCGGGGGGGCGCTGCTCACGGTGGCGCTGCACAACCTTTTCCCGACGCTCGGGTTTTTCGGCGGGCCGGTGCACGGCGCCTCGGCCTCGGTGCTCGCCATCATGATGGCCGTGGCGATTCTGTACCCGTACAAGAGCGTAGGGCTGTTCCTGATCGGGCCGGTGCGGCTGCTCTATGTGGTGCTCGGCTTTCTGGCGCTCGACCTGCTGTTTCTCTCGGGCGGCGGCACCTCTGTTTCGGCGCATTTCGGCGGAGCGCTCTTCGGCTTCCTGTTCGCCCGCGCCGAGCAGCGCGGCATCGACCTGACGGGGTGGGCGCGCGTGTTCTTCGAGCGCCCGGCTCGCAGCCGCGCCGCCTCGGGGCGCGGAGGCCGCGCCGACGTGTGGGCCCGCCGCGCCGATGCCTGGCGCAGCGCCGACGGCCCGTCCGAAACGAGCCGCACCGCTACGGTGCACCGCCTGCGCCGCACCGAGCCGGCCGCCCCTCCGGCGCCGGAGGCCTACACCCCCTCGGACGTGGACCGCATCCTCGACAAGATCAGCGCGCACGGCTACGAAGCGCTCTCGGAGGAGGAACGCCGCATCCTCTACGAAGCCAGCAAAAAGTAGCGGCTCGCGTCGGAGCGTATGCGCAACGTAAGGCGGCTCGGGTGGTGGCTGTTTCTGGCCCTGGATGGGGCGCTGCTGGCTTTGTTCGCCGGGGCCTACGCCGCGCGCTACCTGCAACCCGGCTTTTTCTGGCAGCTCGAACTGGCGGCCGTGGGGCTGCCCTACCTCAGCCTGGCCGTTGCGGCGGCGGGCCTCGCGGCGATTCTTGGGCGGCGGTGGGCGCTCGCAGGGCTGCACGCGGCGGCGCTGGCGCTGGCCTTGGCGCGCTTCTCGCCGCACGAGCGCCTGCTGCGCGAGGCGTCCACCGACACGACGGGCGTGCTCACGGTAATGACCTTCAACGCCCCGGAGAAAGCCGCCGGCTACACCCTCGCCGAGCAGCGCCGCAGCATGCGCCGCCTCATCGAGGCCGAGCAGCCCGACCTGGCGGCCTTCCAGGACGCGCACGCCTTCCTGGAGGCGGGCGCGCTGCGCGGGCGGCCCCACCTCCGCGTGCTCACCGACTCGCTCGGCTACCACGCCGCCCCGCCCGGCCGCATCCGGGGAGCCTACACCGAGCAGCCCGTCTTCGGGCGCATCCCCCTCGGCCCCCTCGACGAGATCGAGCTGCCCGTCAGCCCCGACGACCCCTCGCGCCTGCGCTTCGTGCGCGTGCCCTTCGAGTGGCAGGGGCGCCCGGCGGTGCTCTACAACCTGCACCTGCGCAGCTTCGGGCGCGCCAAACCCTGGCGCGAGGACACGCTGAAGCTGTTCTCGCGGGACTTCTGGCGCCCCTACCTCGGCCGCTACGAGCGCGCCTTCCGCTTCCGGGCGCAGGAAGCTGCCTTCATCGTCGAGCGCATCCGCGCCGAGCGCGTGCCCGTCATCGTCTGCGGCGACTTCAACAGCACGCCCCACAACTCGGCCTACTACCGCCTCAAGCACGACCTCGGCCTTCAGGACGCCTTCCAGGAGGCCGGGCGCGGCTGGGGATCGACGTACCACGCCCGCTACCCGCTCGTGCGCATCGACTACGTGCTCGTCGGCCGGGAGTGGGAGGCGCTCGGAGCGCACGTGCCTGAGGAGCACCCCTCCGACCACCGCGCGCTCGTGGCGCGCCTGCGCTGGAAAGAAAGCTGAGCCCCCACGGGGCACCTTTGCCGCCCCCGGCAGTTTCATGGGCGCCCCCTACCCGACCCGCACCCGCAACCACCGCCATGCAGCGCCCCCGCCGGATATCCCGCGCCGTACACGTAGGCCCCATTCAGATCGGCGGCGGAGCCCCGATCTCCGTCCAGTCGATGACCGTCTCCAAGACGCACGACGTGACGGCCACGCTGGCCGAGGTGCGCGCCCTGGCCGAGGCCGGCGCCGACATCGTACGCGTGGCCGTGCCGCGCCCCGAGGACGTGGCCGCCCTCCCCGACATCGTGCAGGGCGCCCCCGTGCCCATCGTCGCCGACATCCACTTCAACTACCAGTACGCCCTCAAGGCCATCGAGGCGGGCGTCGCCAAGGTGCGCATCAACCCGGGCAACATCGGCAAGCCCGAGTGGGAGCAGGAGGTGCTGCTGGCCGCCCGCGACAAGGGCATCCCCATCCGCATCGGCGTCAACTCCGGCTCGCTCGAACGCGACATCCTCGACAAGTACGGCTATCCGCAGCCCGAGGCGCTTTTCGAGAGCGCCATGCGCCACATCGACATCTGCCGCCGCCACGACTTCGAGGACATTATCATCTCGGTCAAGCACTCGGACGTATACTACATGATCCAGGCGTACCGCCTGCTGGCCGAGCGCACCGACTACCCGCTGCACCTGGGCGTTACGGAGTCGGGCACGCTCGCTACGGGGTCCATCAAAAGCGCCATCGGCATCGGCGCGCTCCTGGCCGACGGCATCGGCGACACGATCCGCGTCTCGCTCACGACGGATTCGGTGCGCGAGGTCGAGATCGGGCACCAGATCCTCCAGTCGCTGCGCCTGGGCCGCCCCGGCGTCAACATCATCGCCTGCCCCACCTGCGGCCGCCTGGAGGTGGATTTGTTCAAGGTGGCCGAGGAGGTCGAGGCGGCCGTCAAGGCCCGTAACTTCGGCCGCGACCTCAACGTAGCGCTCATGGGGTGCGCCGTCAACGGGCCCGGCGAGGCCGCCGGGGCCGACCTGGGCGTGAGCTGCGGCCGGGGGCGCGCCCACCTGTTCAAGCGCGGCAAGATCATCCGGACGGTGCCCGAGGAAAACATCGTCGAGGCCATCCTGGAGGCCATCGAGCACTGGGACGAAGCCGAGGAGCCCGCCGAACACACGCCCGCCTGAGGCCCCGGGGCGTCGCGCCCCGGCCGGCGTGCGTATCTTGACCCCCGGTGACTCCAATGACCCACGGTTCGGAAATGGCTCAGGAGGTCGAAAAGGCTCCCCTTGCCCGCATGCTGGGCACGTTCTGGACCCTGGCGAACGGGCTCAGCCTGCTGCGCCTCGTGCTCGTGTTTCCCATCGCCTACCTCATCCTGACCGAGGGGCCGCGCGCTTGGCTGTTTGGCCTGATCGGCCTCGTCGTCGTGACGGACTTCTTCGACGGGCGCGTGGCGCGCTGGTCGCGCACGGTCTCGGAGTGGGGCAAGGTCCTCGACCCGCTGGCCGACAAGGTGGCCGCGGCCGTCATTCTGCTGGCCCTCGTGCTGCGCGACCGCGACAGCCTGCCGGGCTGGTTCCTCGCCCTCGTCGTCGGCCGCGACGTGCTCATCGTGCTGGGCGGGGTTATGATGGCGCGCAAAACCGCGACGGTCGCCATGAGCCTGTGGCTGGGCAAAATCGCCGTAGGCGCCACCGCGCTCACCGTGCTGGCCGCGCTGCTCCAGGCCGACCCCGACGTGATGCGCTTTTGCCTCGCCGCGACGAGCGTGCTCATCGTGCTTTCATTTCTGCAATACCTTGTACGTTTCTTCCGCCTGATGTACGGCGCGCGCGGAGCCGGCTCCGCCGAAGCCTAGCGCCGGGCGGAGCCTACTACCCTTGGCGCACCCGCAACCCGCTCCGGAGCTCTGTATAGACCCCATGGGATTTTTTGACCGTTTCAAGCAGCAAGACCAGGAACGCCTGGAAGAAGGACTCGAAAAAACGCGGTCGAGCTTTTTCGGCAAACTCGACAAAATGGTGCGCGGCAAGGACACCGTCGATGAAGCCGTGCTCGACCAGTTGGAGGAAGTGCTCGTCACGAGCGACGTGGGCGTCAAGACGACCGTGGACATCATCCGCGCCGTCGAGGCCCGCGTCCAGCGGGACCGCTACGTTTCGACCGCCGACCTCAACGGGCTGATCCGGGCCGAGATTGCGGGGCTGCTGCTCAAGGCCAACCCCGAGCAGCCCGCCGAATTCGACGCGCCTCTGCCCAACCGCCCCCATGTCGTCATGGTGGTGGGCGTCAACGGCGTCGGCAAAACCACAACCATCGGCAAGCTCGCCTACCGCTACAAGGAAGCCGGGCGCTCGGTGCTGCTCGGCGCCGCCGACACGTTCCGCGCCGCCGCCACCGAACAGCTCGACATCTGGGCCGAGCGCGCAGGCGTGCCCATCGTCAAGCAGGGCCAGGGGGCCGACCCGGCCGCCGTCGCCTTCGACACGATTGCCTCGGCGCGCACGCGCGGCTCGGAGGTGGCGCTGATCGATACGGCGGGGCGCCTGCACACCAAAGGCGGCCTCATGGACGAGCTGTCGAAAGTTCGCCGCGTCATGGAGCGCCAGGCCCCCGGGGCTCCGCACGAGGTGCTGCTCGTGCTCGACGCCTCGACCGGCCAGAACGCCCTGCGCCAGGCCGAGGAGTTCACGCGGAGCGTCGAGGTGACCGGGCTGGCCCTTACCAAGCTCGACGGCACCGCCCGGGGGGGCATCGTGATTGGTATTTCCAATGAGTTCAAGATCCCCGTAAAATACATCGGCGTCGGAGAGCGCATCGAAGACCTCCAGGTGTTCGACCGGCAGCGGTTCGTCGAGGCGCTTTTCCGCTAGCGGGCGCCGCCGGGGCGCTGTTTTCGACGGTTCAGGCGGCCCTGCCGACGGTACAGCCCACACGGGCGCGCGCCGGGCGCCGGGCCAGGCTATCTTGATGCTGGGGAAATCATGGACCTGCCCGCACGACGCCGGGCCGTGAGTACGCACGCATGAAGCATTGGCACCATAGACGATCGGTTCTGCTGGCGACGCTATTGCTGCTCCTGGGCGCTGCGCCGGGGCGCGCGCAAGAGGCGCCGCCCGCGCTCGACGTGGACGCCGTCAGCACGCGCAGCGAAGGCGGCTCGCCCGAGACCCGCGTAGACCTGTACACGCGCATCCCGTACTCGGGGCTGCGCTTCGTCAGCGCGGCCGGAGGCTTCTCGGCCGCCTACGAGGTCACGGCCACCGTGCACACCGCCGACCGCAACGGCCGCCCCCGCGAGGTCGCCCTGACGCGCACCTGGCCGCACACCGCCGAGGCGTCCACCTACGCCGCCACGCAGTCCGACCGCATGTACGAGCGCGCCCTGGAGAGCCTCACGCTCAAGCCCGGCGCCTACGTGCTCGACGTGCAGCTCCGCGACCGCAACGCCGGCCAGACCCTGAGCCGCCGCCTGCCCCTCGTGGTGCGCGACCTCAACCGCATCGTCGCCATCAGCGACCTGGTGCTGCTTGACGGCTACGACGCGCAGCGCAGCAGCATCACGCCGCGCATCTCCAGCCGCATCGCCGCCGGCTCGAACAACCTCTCGGTGTTCTACGAGATTTTCGCGCGGCGCGCGCACCGCGTTAAGGTGACCCGCGAGCTGGTCCGGCGGCCCAAAACCTCCGAAGGCCGGGGCATGCTCTCCATCTTCAACCGGGGCGGCAAGCAGGAAGCCGAGGTGGCCTTTGCCCAGGTCGAGGCGGCCCCCCTACGCGTAGGGCGCAACCAGGTCATCGTGGACGTGCCGATTGCCGGGCTCGGCGCCGGCGAGTACGTGCTGCGCGTCGTGGCCGAGGACGAGCAGGGCCGCCTGCTCGACCGCGCCGAGATGTCCTTCACGCTCGACTGGGACGGGCTGGACAACCACATCCGCGACCTCGACCAGGCCATCGCCCAGCTCAGCTACATCGCCAAGAGCAAGGACCTCAAGCACATCGAGACGGCCGCCTCCGAGCCGGAGCGCCTCGCCCGCTTCCGGGCGTTCTGGGATAAGCGCGACCCTACCCCCGGCACGCCGCGCAACGAGCGCATGGAGGAGTACTACTACCGCATCAACTACGCCAACCGCCAGTACGGCGGTCCCCGCGACGGCTGGAAAACCGACCGCGGCCACGTCGCCATCCTCTTCGGCGCCCCCGACTACGTCGAGCGCCGCCCCGCCGCCGCGGACGCCAAACCCTACGAGGTGTGGTTCTACTACCGCATCCGCCGCCAGTTCATCTTCATCGACCGCACCGGCAGCGGCGACTACGAGCTCAAAGAGCCTATCTGGGACGAGCGCACGCGCATCCGCTAGGCGC
>CBDTTW010000112.1:0-9965 GCA_965363675.1 uncultured Rhodothermaceae bacterium | reverse complement strand
GCGCTCCGAGGCGGCGGCGTTTCGGGCGGCCTTCACCGAGGCGCTCGGCGGGCGCGGCTCAGCGGCCCCCGGCTAGGCTCCGCGCCTCGCGCACGGCCTCGACGGCCAGACGGTCCACGCGGTTGTTGAGCGCATCGTCGGCGTGGCCTTTCACTTTGCACCACGTCACGTCGTGCCGATCCGCCAGGGCGAGCAGCCGTTCCCACAAATCGCGGTTCTCGACGGGCTTTTTGGCGGCGGTTTGCCACCCGTTGCGCTGCCACCGGGCCAGCCAGCCTTCGCTGAAGGCGCGGTGCAGGTAGGCGCTGTCGGTGTAGAGGCGCACCCGGCAGGGCTCGGTTAGCGCTGCGAGCGCCTCCAGGGCCGCTTGCAATTCCATGCGGTTGTTGGTGGTATGGGCCTCCGAGCCGTGCAACTCGCGTTCCGAGGCCCCGTGCTGCAACACGGCGGCCCACCCTCCGGGGCCGGGGTTGCCGCTGCACGCGCCGTCGGTGTAGATGGTCACTTCTTTCAACCGCTTGCCTCCGGGATGAACTGGGCGCCGGTATATTCGCGCGTTGGGCCGGGCGGATGGAGCCTCCGCCGGTGGGCGGCCCTAAATTAGCCATGCACCCGGCCGGACGCTCCGGGCGGGGCGCTGCAATGAAACCGATTTTATGAAATTCGTAGATCATGCCACCATTACGGTGCGCAGCGGAAACGGCGGCGCCGGGGCGGTGGCCTTTCGCCGCGAGAAGTACGAGCCCCGAGGCGGCCCCAGCGGCGGCGACGGCGGCGAGGGCGGCAGCGTGACGCTCGTCGCGGACCCGCAGCTGTATACGCTGCTGGACCTGCGCTACAACCGTCACCACTTCGCCGGCAACGGCAGCCCCGGCGGCAGCAGCAACAAGAAAGGCCGCGACGGGGAGGACATCGTAATCCGCGTGCCGGTCGGCACGACGGCGCGTCTGCGCGAGACGGGCGAGATGGTCGGCGAGCTGGTCGAGGCCGGGCAGCGCCTGGTGCTGGCGCAAGGCGGACGCGGCGGCAAGGGCAATACGTTTTTCGCCACGCCCACGCGGCGCGCCCCGAAGTTCGCGCAGCCCGGCGAGCCCGGCGAGGAGAAGGAGATTCTGCTGGAGCTGAAGCTGCTGGCGGACGTGGGGCTGGTGGGCCTCCCGAACGCAGGCAAGAGCACGCTCATCGCGTCGATGTCGGCCGCGCAGCCGAAAATCGCCGACTACCCATTCACGACGCTCGTTCCGGCGCTCGGAGTGGTGTACGTAGGCGAGTTTCAGTCGTTCGTGATGGCCGACCTGCCGGGCATCATCGAGGGCGCCTCGGAGGGGAAAGGGCTGGGCGCGCGGTTCCTGAAGCACATCGAGCGCAATGCCATGCTGCTCATCGTGATTCCGGTGACGACGGAAGATTTTGCGGCAGAGTATGAAACGCTGCTGAACGAGTTGCGGGAGTTCAACCCCGAACTGGTCGAGAAACCGCGCATGACGGCCCTGAGCAAGATGGACCTCGTGAGCGGGGACGAAGCGGAAAAGGCGCTGGCGAAGGCGCGGAAGGCGCTGCCCGCCGGAGAGGAGCTGTTCCCGATCAGCGCGGTGGCGCGCCTCGGGCTGGAGCCGCTCAAGTGGCGGCTCTGGGAGATGGTGCAAGCGAGCCCGGGAGACGATGCAGACGCATGAAGGCACGCTGCCGCTCTTTGAGGGGCAGGGCGTGGATCCGGAGGAGGAGCAGCGGGCGCTCGTGGCGCTCTCGATGACGCCGGGCGTAGGCCCCGGGCGCATCCGGGTGCTGCTCTCACGGCTCGGGGGAGCGGCGGCGGCGCTGCGCGCGAGCCGGCGGCGCCTGGAGCAAATCGCCGGCATCGGGCCAACCACCGCCGAGGCGATCAGCCGCTTCAACGGGTGGGCCGCCGTGGACGAGCAGTTCGCGCGGGCCGACGCCTGCGGGGCGTGGCTGCTTGCGGCGTGGGACGAGCGCTACCCGGCGCTGCTGCGCGAAATCTACGACCCTCCGGCGCTGCTGTGGGTGCGCGGCGACATCGCTCCGGACGAGCCCGCCCTGGCGATGGTCGGCACGCGGCGCGCGACTGACTACGGCCGCCGCGTGACGGCCGAGATCGCCGGCGGCCTCGTCGAGGCGGGGTACGCCGTTGTGAGCGGGCTTGCCTACGGCATCGACGCGGCGGCGCACCAGGCGGCGCTCGACGCCGGAGGGCGGACCATAGCCGTCCTCGGCTCCGGCGTGGACCGCGTATACCCCTCGCGGCACATCGGCATGGCGCGCCGTATCGCCGAGGGACAGGGGGCGGTGATTTCGGAATACCCGCTGGGGGCGGCTCCGGACGCGGCCAACTTCCCCCGGCGCAACCGCATCATCAGCGGCCTGGCCTCGGGCGTTGTGGTGACGGAGGCGTTCCCCGGCGGCGGGGCGCTCATTACGGCGCGCGTGGCGAACGAGCAGAACCGCGAGGTGTTCGCCGTGCCTCATGCGTGGAACGCGCGGGCAGGGGAGGGGTGCAACCAGCTCATCCAAAAGGGATACGCCAAGCTGGTGATGCGCGTGGCGGACATGCTCGAAGAAGTGGACCCGGCGCAGCATGCGCGGCCGCCGGCGGCCCCTCCGGCCGATCTGAACGAAATCGAGCAGCGGCTTTACGACGCCCTCACCTCCTCGCCGGTGCACATCGACACGCTCTGCGCAGCGGCGGGCGTCGATGCGTCGTCGGCGCTGGTGTACCTGCTGAGCCTGGAGTTCAAGGGGCTCGTCACCCAAATGGCGGGGATGCAATTCCTCCGCGCCTAGCCCGTTATGGCAATGGAAAACAAACTGAACGCATTGCGGGCGCAGTTTCCGCATACGCGGCGCAGCATCTACCTGAACCATGCCTCTACGGCGCCGCTCAGCCGCGCCGTGACCGAGGCGGTAGCCCAGTACGCCGAGCAGCGGCAGTCTACGTGCATCGAGAACTATTTTGCTTTTGCGCCCATCGTGCAGCAAACCCGCGAGCGTCTGGCGACCGTGCTGGGCGCGCGGGCCGAGCAGATCGGTTTTGTGCAGAATACCTCGCAGGGGCTGAGCCTGCTGGCCGAGGGGCTGGACTGGCGGCCGGGCGACCGCGTGGCCGTGCCCCGGTGCGAGTTTCCGGCAAACGTGCATCCGTTTCTGCATCTGGAGCGCCGGGGCGTGGCCGTGGATTTTATCGAGCACCACGAGTCGACGTTTACGCTGGAGGCCGTCGCGCGGAGCCTGACGCCCCGGACGCGTGTGCTTTCGGTGAGCTGGGTGCAGTTCCTCTCGGGCTACCGCGCTGATCTGGCGGCGCTCTCGGCGCTATGCAAGGAGCGCGGCGTGCTGCTCTGCGTGGACGCCATCCAGGGGGCGGGCGCGCTCCGGATGAACGTGGAGGCCCTCGGCATCGACTTCCTGGCGTGCGGGGCGCAGAAGTGGATGATGGCGTTGCAGGGCATCGGGTTCGTGTACGCCGCCCCCTCGCTCGCCGAGCAGCTTTTGCCGTCGGTCGGCTGGCTGCACGGCCCGGTCAACTGGGACGATTTGCTCGACTACGACATGCAGCCCTACCGCGACGCGCGGCGCTTCGAGGCGGGGACGGCCAACGACATCGGGATCGCGGCGCTGTGGGCGGCCCTGGGGCTGTATCTGGAGGCGGGCATGGCGTGGTGCGAGGCGGCGGTGCTGGCGAACGCGCGGCGCCTGGGCGAAGAACTGGCTGCGCTCGGGTGGCAGCGCTACGGCGCAGCCGGGGCCGAGCACGCCTCCGGCATCGTCTCGTTTCGGCATCCCGAGGCGCCGGCCGTATACGCGCAGCTACAGGCGGCGGGCATCTCGATCTCGGTGCGCAACAACCTGCTGCGCTTCTCCCCGACGTATTACAACGACGCGGCCGAGTTGGAGCGCGCCGTCGAAGCGGCGGCGGCGTACGCCGGCAACGCAATCGTGCAGGGCGCGGCGTTATGATGGAGCAGGGGATGGAGGAAGGAACGTGGGTCATCACGCTCCAGGCGCCGCCCGGCTACAAGGAGGCGGCGCGCCTGGACGTGTACCTCACGCGCTTTCTGCCGAACGCTTCGCGCGCCAAAGTGCAGCAGGGCATTCGGGCGGGGCAGGTGCTCGTCAATGGGCGCGTGGCCGATAAGGTCTCCTACGTGGTGCAGTCCGGCGACGTGGTGCGGTGCACGCTGCTCCGACCGCCGCCGACCGAGGCCGTCCCGGAGGATTTGCCCATCGACATCGTGTACGAGGACGATTACCTGGTCGTGGTCAATAAGGCGGCGGGAATGGTGGTGCACCCGGCGCACGGCCACCAGCGCGGCACGCTCGTGAACGCCCTTTTGCACCATGTAGGCGGCCGGGCGGTCGGCTGGGAGACGGCGGAGGAGTTGGACGACGAGGCCGTGGGCCTCTCGGTGGTCAACGCCGCCCCGCGCGACGCCGACGACCCGGTGGTGCGGCCGGGCATCGTGCACCGCATCGACAAGTACACCTCGGGGCTGCTGGTCATCGCCAAGGACGACCACACGCACCGGATGCTGGGGCGGCAGTTCGAGCGGCACACCATCTCGCGGCGGTACATGGCGCTGGTCTGGGGGGCGCCCGCCGAGCGCATGGGCACGATCCGGACGCAGCTCGGGCGCGACCCGCGCGACCGCAAGCGCATGGCGGTGCTGCCGGAGGGCGCGGGCAAGCACGCCGTCACGCATTACACCGTGAGCGAGGCGTTTCTGTACACCTCGCTGCTGACGTTCCGGCTGGAAACGGGGCGCACGCATCAGATCCGGGTGCACGCGCGCCACATGGGCCACCCCATTGTCGGCGACGCGGTGTACGACGGCCAGGAGATCCGCTGCGGGCCGCATACGGCGGCGCGGCGGGCGTTCTACGCCAACCTGTTCAAGGCGATGCCGCGCCAGGCGCTGCACGCGCACACGCTGGGGTTCGTGCATCCGGCCACCGGCGCCGAGGTGCATTTCTCGGCGCCGCCGCCGCCGGACATGCAGCACGCCATCGACCGCATCCGCGAGGTGGAAGGGCGGCCCGGCGCGGCGCAATAATCGGGGGCGCGGGGATTGCGCGTGCGCGCGGCAAGGGCGCGGCCTTATATTTCCAGCGCCTGCCCCCGACGGCCGGCATTCAGGTTACTGACGTTTGCACCCGGCGCCGGCGCGCCGGAAGAAAGGCCCCCGATGACGACTCCGACCGATATCCATCAGCTTCTGACGCGTCAAACCATCGGGGTAGGCTGCAAGGTGGATACCAAACAGGAACTCCTCTCCAGCGTGGTAGACCTGTTGCGCGGCCATCCGGCGGTGCTGGATTTGGAGGCCGTGCGGGAGGCCGTTTTCGACCGGGAGCGGGTGATGTCCACGGGCGTCGGCAAGGGCCTGGGGCTGCCGCACGCCAAAACGTCGGCGGTTTCCGAGACGGTGGCGGCCTTCGCTACGACGGCGCGCGCCGTGGACTACGGCGCCATCGACAACCGGCCGGTGCAACTCGTGTTTCTGCTCGTCGGGACGGAAGCCGCCAAGACGCACCACATCAAGCTGCTCAGCCGGGTCTCGCGGCTCATGAACCGGGACGAGCTGCGCGAGCAGCTCATGAAGGCCGCCGACGCCGAGGAGGTGCTGCGGCTGTTCGAGGAAGGGGAGTCGAGCATGCTCGCCTGAGCCGCCGCCCCGTCCGGATTCGTCTTTTCCACAGATTGCATTGAAGGCTTCCTTTCAAAATATCAAGGGCACGTTCGACATTTTGCCCGAGGCGTCCTCCGTGGACGGCGCTGAGATCCAGAGCTCGGCGGCCTGGCGCTGGGTCGAGGCGACGGTGCGGGAGGTGTTCGCGCGCTACGACTTCCGCGAAATCCGCACTCCCATCCTGGAGCCTACGCCGCTCGTGGCGCGGGGCGTCGGGCAGACGACGGACATCGTGAGCAAGGAGATGTTCGCCTTCGTGCGCGGCGATACGGACTACGTGCTGCGGCCCGAGGTCACGGCCCCGGTGATGCGGGCGTACTTGCAGCACCACCTGGGCCAGTCGGGCGGCGCCCAACGGCTGTACTACATAGGCCCATGCTTCCGCGCCGAGCGCCCGCAGAAAGGGCGCTACCGGCAGTTTCACCAGTTCGGGTGCGAGCTGATCGGAGCGCCGGCGGCGGCGGCCGACGCCGAGGTGATCGCCGTCATGATGGCCGTGTACGCCGCCTTCGGCATCCCCGAGACGACGCTTCGCCTGAACACGCTCGGCGACGGCGACAGCCGCGCGCGCTACCGTGAGGCGCTGCGCGCCTATCTGGAGCCCTACGCCGCCGATCTTTCCGAGACGAGCCGCGCGCGCCTGCAAACGAACCCGCTGCGCATCCTCGATACGAAGAACCCGGAGGAGCGCCGCCTGCTCGACGGCGCGCCGACGCTGCCGGCGTTCGTCTCGCCCGAGAGCCGCGCGCATTATGCCGAGGTCAAGGCGCTGCTCGCCGGCATCGGGGTGGCGTTCGAGGAAGATCCGTTCCTGGTGCGCGGCCTCGACTACTACACGCACACGGCCTTCGAACTGGAAAGCCCCAACCTGGGCGCGCAGAGCGCCCTTGCCGGGGGTGGACGCTACGATCTGCTGGCGCCTGAGATCGGCGCGAAGGGGGCGGTTCCGGCGGTAGGCTTCGCGGCCGGCATGGAGCGGCTGTTCCTGGCTCTAGGGGCCGCCGGTTGCGCCATGCCTGCGGGCGACGCGCCGGAGGTGTACGTAGCGGCGCTCGGCCCGCAAGGGGCGCAGGAAGGGTTTCGCGTGGCGCAGCGCCTGCGCCGGGCAGGGCTGGCTGCGACCTTCGACGTGCTGGGGCGCTCGCTCAAGGCGCAACTGCGCGAGGCGAACAAACTCGGAGCGCGCTTTACCGTCGTAATCGGCGAAAACGAGCTGGCTTGCGGGGCGGCGACCGTCAAGAACATGGCGACGGGCGCCGAGATCCCGGCGCGCCTGGCAGAGCTGGCAGACGTCCTTAAAGCGGCGGCGGCGCCCGAGCATGTATCCCCGGCTTAGCGACCTTTTCTACGATTTGTTCGGGCTGGAACTGCCGCTGCCGATCTACTCGTTCGGCGCGATGGTGGCGGCGGCCATCCTGACGGCCGCGTGGGTGACGCGCGCCGAGCTGGACCGCATGCTGGCGGAGGGCCGCATCGGGATGGTCCGGGTGAAGGCGCAGGGAAAGGCTCCGGTCGGCAAGGCCGCCCGCCGCGCGACGGAGCCGGCGCCGCCTTCGGCCCTCGTGGGCACGCTGACCGTGCTGGCGCTTGTCTCCGGCTTCGCCGGGGCGAAGGTGTTCCATATTCTCGAAAACCTGGACGACTTTCTGCGTGCGCCGCTTTCGATGCTTTTCTCCAGCGGCGGCTTTACGTTCTACGGGGGGCTGCTTACGGCGGCGGCGGCCCTGGCCCGGCATGTGCGGCGGCATGGGTTGCGGCCGTGGGCCTTCGGCGACGCCGTCGCGCCGAGCTTGATTCTGGGCTACGGCATCGGGCGCATCGGGTGCCACCTTGCCGGCGACGGCGACTGGGGCATTGCGAGCAACCTGGCGCTCAAGCCGGAGTGGCTGCCCGTGTGGCTGTGGGCCGAGACGTACCCGCGCAACATCCTGAACGTCGTGATTCCGCCGCCGGGCGTTTATCCGACGCCGCTCTACGAGTTCGCCATGTGCCTGGCGCTGTTCGGTTTGCTGTGGGCCCTCCGGCGGCATCCGTTCCGCGACGGGTGGTTGTTCGCGGCGTACCTGGTATGCGCGGGCGCAGAGCGCATGCTCATCGAGCAGATCCGCGTGAACAACCTGTTCCTCGTGGCCGGCTTCGAGGTGACGCAGGCGGAAATCATCTCAGCGCTGCTGATCCTGGCGGGCCTCGTCGGGCTGGCCGTAGCGAGCCGCCGCCGCGCGGTTCCGGCCGAGGCGGCGACGGCGCGGCGGCCTTAGGCCCGCCCACTCATCCCCCCGGAGCCTATGCCCCCCGACGCCTTTTCCGAGCTGCTCGAAGTTGTGCTGGCGCGCCATGCCGCATGGCGGGCCGCCTGGGGACCGCAGCCCCCGCACGAGGCCCTGACGCCGGATCCGCAGCGGCTGCGCCGGGCGCTGGAGAGTTACCTGGACCGGCTCGGCGGCAACTACCCGTTTTTCCACGCGCGCTATGCGGGCCAGATGCTCAAGCCGCCGCACCCCGTGGCGACGCTCGGCTACCTTGCGGCCCAGCTCATCAACCCGAACAACCACGCGCTCGACGGCGGCCCTCCGACGAGCCGGATGGAAAAGGAGGCGACCCAGACTCTCGGAGAGATGTTCGGCTACGAAGCGCCGTTTCTGGGGCACCTGACGAGCGGCGGAACCGTGGCGAACCTCGAAGCCTTGTGGGCGGCGCGGCATCTGCACCCCGGCAAGGCGGTCGTGCACTCGGAGGCGGCGCACTATACGCACGCGCGCATGTGCGCCGTGCTCGGGCAGCCGAGCGTGGAGATCCCTGCCGCCGCCCGGGGGACGCTGGAACTGGAGGCCGTAGAGCGGCTGGCGCGCGCCGGAAAGATCGGCACCCTCGTCGTGACGGCGGGCACGACGGGGCTGGGGGCCGTAGACCCGGTGGCCGATTGCCTGGAGCTTGCCGCCCGCTACGGCTTTCGTGTGCACGCCGACGCGGCCTACGGCGGTTTCTTCCGGCTGCTGGCCTTGCGGGAAGGAGCGCTCGAAGCCGAAACGGCCCGCCACCTCCGGGCGCTCTCCGGCTGCGACAGCATCGTCGTCGATCCGCACAAGCACGGGTTGCAGCCCTACGGCTGCGGATGCGTGCTGTTCAAGGATCCCTCGGTGGGGCGCTTTTACCGGCACGACTCCCCGTACACCTACTTTACGTCGGACGAGCTGCACCTGGGCGAAATCAGCCTGGAGTGCTCGCGGGCCGGGGCGGCGGCCGGGGCGCTCTGGCTGACGTTACAGGTGTTTCCGCCGGCGGCCGACGAGGGCCTGGGGCCGATCCTGGCGGCTTGCCGGAGCGCAGCCCGCGCCTGGCACGGCCTGCTCGACGCGTCGGACGTGCTGCGGCCGTATACGGCCCCGGAGCTGGACATCGTGACGTTCGGGCCGCGCGCGGCCGGGCGCTCGGCGCAGGCCATCGACGCGATGTGCCGGGCGCTGTTTGCGGCGGCCATGCACGACGCAGAGGACCCGGTGTTCCTGAGCGTGCTCCGCGTGACCGGCGCGCACCTGGCGGCCCGCTGGCCCGACGTGCAGCCTGCGGCCGAGGGCGCGCGCATCCTGCGCAGCGTGCTCATGAAACCTGAACATGCCGCCTACGCGCCCGCGCTCCATGCGCGCATCGCCGGGCTGGCAGAAGAACTCTGGAAAAACGACGCATGAAAAAAGGACCCGCCGAAGTCTCAGAGAACACCATCATCCTCGGGCGAAAGCCGGTGCTGGAGGCCCTGGAGCGGGGAGACGCGCGCCTGGAGAAGATCATGGTGCAGCAGGGGCTTTCCGGCGGCTCCATCGAGGAGATTCGGCGGCTGGCGCAGGCGGCGGGCGTGCAGGTGCAGTACGCGCCTCAGACGCGTCTGAACGCGCTGGCCGGGGGCGGCGCCCATCAGGGCATCGTGGGGCTGGCGGCGCTCGTGAGCTTTCTGGACGTAGACGAGATGCTGGCGGCCATCGCCGAAGATCCCGACGCGGTGCGGCGGCAGAAGCCGATGCTCGTCGTGCTCGACAGCATCGAGGACCCGCATAACTACGGGGCCATTCTGCGCAGCGCTGTCGCGGCGGGGGCCGCCGGCGTGATCGTGCCCATCCGCCAGATGGCGCCGCTCTCGGCGGTAGCCGTCAAAGCGAGCGCGGGGCTGGCGTTGCAGATTCCGATTGCGCGCGTCGGCAACCTGGCCGATACGCTCGCCGCGCTCAAGGAGCGCGGCTACTGGGTGGCGGGGCTGGACGGAGAGGCGGA
>CBDTTW010000111.1:0-10148 GCA_965363675.1 uncultured Rhodothermaceae bacterium | reverse complement strand
TGCGGCGGCTCGTTGCAGTCGAAGCTGACGAATCGGAACTGGTAGGGGCCTTCCCAAGCAGCACGGTGGGCATGGGAGGATTCAGCCTTTGAGCGTCTTATACGATCCCGTATCGAAAGGGGTTCGGCAAGAGCCAAGATAGCGCGGCGCCCTGCGGATCGCGGGGCGCCGCGCTGCGTTTCAGGGGGGCTGCTCGTCGCCCCTATCGCCCCTGCGTATGCGCTACGGCAAGGTCCTTGCAATTTATACGGCGCCCCGTGCGGGCGCGCCCATGGTCGCGCGGCCCTCCGCCGAGGCCGTCGCCGGGCGCGGGCTTGAGGGCGACCGCTACGCCGAGGGCAACGGCTCGTTTTCGCGGTGGCCGGGCTCGCACCGCGAGGCGACGCTGATCGCCGCCGAAGCGCTGGAGGCGCTTGCCGCCGAGACGGGCGCGCCGCTTGCCCCCGAGCATACGCGGCGCAACATCCTCACGGCCGGGCTGGACGTGCGCGCGCTCGTCGGGCGGCGGTTCCGCATCGGGGAGGCCCTCTTCGAGGGTGTGCGGCTATGCCAACCGTGCAAATACCTGGCGCGGCTGACCGGCCGCCCCGACCTCGTCGGGGCGCTGCGGGACCGGGGCGGCGTGCGCTGCCGCATCCTGGAGACCGGCCGCATCGCCGTGGGCGACGCCGTGCGCGAGGCGGCGGGGGGAACCTGAGGCCATCCCGGCCCATACACGAGCTTTGCCCCTTTCTCTGGCCCCGGCGCATGCGCAAGCTTTTTCTTCTGCTCCTCGTCGTTTTGCCGGCGGCCCTGGCCGTGTACGCCCTCACGGGGGCGCCCGAAGGCGAGGCTCCCCGCGAGCCGCTCGTGGGGGAGGCCCGCGCCGCCGCGCCGCGCCCGCCCGTGGACAGCACCGCGCGGATGACCGACGGCGGCGCCATCCGGTTGCCCGCCGTGCGGCAGCGCCTGCTGGCCCGCGAGGATTCGCTCTGGAGCGAAGCCCTCCGCATCCACTACAACGCCATCGTGATCGACGGCCACATCGACACGCCGTCGCTGATGCTCGACGAAGGGTACGACTTCGGGGCGCGCCACCGCAGCGCCGAGGCGCACGTGGACCTGCCGCGCATGATCGAGGGGGGCCTGGACGCGGCGTTCTTCTCGCTCTACATCTCGCCGCAGCACCCCGAGGGGCCGGCGGCCACGGCGCGGGCGCGCCGCCTCATCGAAGCGGTGCGGGCGGCGCTCGGCGACAGCCTCGTGCTGGCGACGACGGCCGACGAGGTGCGCGCCGCCGCCCGCAGCGGCAAGAAGGCGGCGCTCATGGGCCTGGAGGGCGGGCACGGCCTGGCGGCCTCGCCGGCGGTGCTGGCCGAACTCTACGCGGCCGGGGTGCGCTACGTCACCCTGACGCACATCTACCCCAACGCCTGGGCTGACGCCTCGCAGGCCCCGCCGCGCTGGAACGGCCTCAATGCCCTCGGCGAGCGCATGGTGCGCGAGATGAACCGGCTGGGCATGATGGTGGACCTGGCGCACGTCTCCGACGCGACGTTCTACGACGCCCTGCGCGTCAGCCGCGCCCCGGTCATCGTCTCGCACTCGTCGGCGCGCGCCCTCACCGACGGGGTGCGCAACGTGGACGACGCCATGCTGCGGCGCCTGGCGCAAAACGGCGGCGTCCTCATGATCAACTACTTCGACCCGATGGTCAACCCCCGCCTGACCCCCGAGGTCATGAAGGAGGTATACGCGCGCCTGCCCGGCGGCGACTATCACAACCTGTGGGACGTAGTGTACCAGGTGCGCCGCGAGCGCGGCATCCCCGGGGCGAGCCTCTCCGACGTGGTGGACCACATCGACCACGCCGTGCAGGTGGCCGGCATCGACCATGTGGGCCTGGGCTCC
Source organism: uncultured Rhodothermaceae bacterium (assembly GCA_965363675.1). Classification (GTDB taxonomy): domain Bacteria; phylum Bacteroidota; class Rhodothermia; order Rhodothermales; family DASSAV01; genus CBDTTW01. Next base: position 8,258 of record CBDTTW010000111.1, on the reverse strand, counting down.
GACTTCGACGGAGTGTTCGATTTGCCGGCGGGCCTTCAGGACGCCACGCGCCTGCCCTGGATCACGTACGAGCTGCTGAAGCGCGGCTACACCGAGCCGCAGCTTTACAAGATCCTCGGCGGCAACGTGCTGCGCGTGATGGACGAGGCAGCGGAAATTGCCCGGAATACAAGCGCTTCCGGCCGAAAAGCTGCGCCAAAGGCGGAAGGCGCGCAGGCGGCTGCGCCGTAAATTAAGAAAACTTTATAAAGCCTCCTGCGCGCCAAGCCGCCGGCGGGAGGGTGGTATATTTCCGCGTAGGCCGCCGCCGGCCGGCGGGTCGCCAGGCCCGCCCTCAGTCTCCACGCCCTACCTCCGTGGCTCCTGTTTTCGCCTGTGCAGCACCCCCTTTGCTGCGGCAGCTCCTGCCGGGCCGGGCGCGGCGCCTCCTTCGCGGACGTTTCCCGAAGTCCTCCCACGCTTCCGGAAGCGGAACGCTTTCCCACTTGTCAAACGATCAGGTACTCATCATGAAGCCTTCTTTTACCAGATGGCTGTTGCTTTTGTGCTTGTGCCTCGCGCCTGCCGGTCTGGCGCAGGCGCAGGGCCTCACGTCGGCCTCGCTGACGGGCATCATCTCGGACGCCGGCGGCGAGTCGCTGCCGGGCGCCAACGTGGTGGCCGTGCACCAGCCGACCGGCACGCGCTACGGCGCCACCACCCGTGAGGACGGGCGCTACGATTTGCTGAACATGCAGCCGGGCGGCCCCTACACGGTCACGGTTTCCTTTATCGGCTACACCACGCTCGTCGAGGAAGGCGTTTACCTCTCGCTCGGCCAGACGCGCACCCTCCCGTTCACGCTCCAGGAGTCCACCGCGCAGCTCTCCGAGGTCGAAATCCTCGGGCAGGGCAGCGCGATCCTGAACTCCGACCGCACCGGGGCCTCGACGAGCGTCAGCCGCGTCGAGATCGAGCGCTTGCCGACGATCTCACGGTCGATCTCCGACTTCGCGCGCCTCTCGCCCAACTCCAGCGGCGGCAGCAGCCTGGCCGGGCGCAACAACCGCTTCAACAACATCCAGATCGACGGCGCCACGCTCAACGACGTGTTCGGCCTTTCGGGCACGGGCGCTCCGGGCGGGCAGGCGGGCGCGCAGCCGATCTCGCTCGACGCCATCGAGTCGTTCAACGTGGACATCGCCCCGTTCGACGTGCGCTACAGCGGCTTCACGGGCGGCTCGATCAACGCCATCACGCGCTCGGGCACGAACCGCTTCAGCGGCTCGTTCCGCTACCTCACGCGCAGCGAAGCCTTCCAGGGCGCCATCGACGTGCCGCAGTACAGCGCGTCGAGCCGCACCTGGTCGATGGTCGAGTCCAAGCCGGCCGACTTCAAGGAATACTACCTCGTCGGCAGCCTCGGCGGCCCGATCATCAAGAACAAGCTGTTCTTCTTCGTCAACGCCGAGCTGGAGAAGGAAGACGCCCCCGTAGACGCCGGTCTGGCCGGCAGCGGCGCGGGCAACATCTACCCGGTCGCGGAGAGTGAGTTGCAGCGCCTGATCACGATTGCCCGCGACAAGTACGGCTACAACGCCGGCGGCTACGACCCGCTCTCGCTGGCGCGCGACAACAAGAAGCTGCTGGCGAAGCTCGACTGGAACATCAGCAACGCCCACCGCTTCACGCTCCGCCACAGCCTCATCGACGCGCTCGACGAGGACGGCATCAGCCGCAGCACGCGCAACTACGACCTCTCGAACCGCCTGTTCCTGCGCGACGAGGTCACCAACTCGACGGTGGCCGAACTGCGCTCGACCCTCGGCAAGAACATGTTCAACCAGCTCCGGCTGGTGCGCACGAGCATCCTGTTCAAGCGCGACGTGAAGGCGGACCCGTTCCCGTTCGTGCAGATCAACACGGCCTCCACCGGCGAGCGCGCTTACCTCGGCATCGACCGGTTCTCGCAGGCCAACGAGCTGGACCAGGTGCTCTACGAGTTCACGAACGACTTTACCTACGTGCTCGGCAAGCACAACCTGACGCTCGGCACGAGCAACCAGCTCTTCGACTTCCGCAACCTGTTCATCCAGGATTACTACGGCGCCTACGAGTTCAACAGCATCGACGACTTCTCCATCGGCAAGCCGTCGCGGTACTACCTGAGCTACTCGCAGCTTCCGGATAACCCGACGCCCGAGGCCAAGTTCGGCACGGCCATGCTGGGCTTTTACCTTCAGGATCAGTTCCGCGCCACGCCCTACCTGACGGTTACGGGCGGCTTGCGCGCCGACGTGCCGCTTTTCCTCGACGATCCGCTTTACAACGCGGCCGGCGAGCAGGCTTTCGGCTACAGCACGGCCAAGCTGCCCGGCGGCAAGTGGCTTTTCTCGCCGCGCCTGGGCTTCAACTGGGACGCCTCGGGCGGGGCCCGCACGACGCAGGTGCGCGGCGGCTCGGGCGTGTTCACCGGCCGCACGCCGTTCGTGTGGATCTCGAACCAGTACTCCAACACGGGCGTGGACATCGCCCGCGTCGATGCGCGCTCGGGCCTGACGGCGGGCTTCTTCAACCCCTCGGCCGACCCGCTCCAGCAGCCGCGCCCGGGCCAGCCCGGCTCGCCGCTCGTGCCGATCACGACGGCCGAGATCAACATCACCGACCCGGACTTCAAGTTCCCGCAGGTGTGGCGCTCGAACCTGGCCGTGGACCAGCAGCTCCCGGTGCTGGGCCTCGTCGCCACCGTCGAGGGCCTGTACACGAAGGCGGTCAACGACATCACGTACCGCAACCTCAACCTGGTGCAGCAGACCACGAACGCCGTGGACGGGCGCCCGGTCTACGGCACGTTCTCGGGTTCGTCGGCGCGCTCGTCGCTCAAGGACAGCCGCTTCACGAACGCCGTGCTCATGGAGAACACCGACGAGGGCTACGAGTACAGCCTGACGGTGGGCGTCCGCCGCGATTCGCCCAACGGGCTCAACGGCAGCCTCTACTACACGCGCAACCGCGCCGAGAACGTCAACAACCTCACCTCCAGCCGCGCCATCTCGAACTGGCAGTTCAACGAGGCGGCCGACCAGAACAACTCGACGCTCGCCACGGCCGACTTCGAGGTGCGCAACCGCATCCTGGCGAACGTCTCGTACGAGGTGCGCTACCTGAACCGGTTCGCCACGTCGGTGGGCCTGTTCTACGAAGGCCGCTCGGGCACGCCGTTCACCTGGATCTACAACGGCAACGTCAACGCCGACACCCGCTTCGACAACGACCCGATCTACGTGCCGACCTCGATGGACGAGGCCAACTGGGTCGCCGTGAGCGGCGACACGCGCACGCCGCAGCAGATCTGGGACGAGTTCAACGCCTTCGTCGAGGGCAACGAGTCGCTCCAGGAGGCGCGCGGGACGATCTTCGAGCGCAACGGCGCGCGCGCGCCCTGGCGCAACATCCTCGACCTTCAGCTTACGCAGTCGGTCAACACGCTGCGCGGGCAGAAGGTAGACCTGATGCTCAACGTGCTCAACGTGCTCAACCTGATCAACTCGGAGTGGGGCCAGATCGAGTTCCCGAGCAACGACAACGTGCAGCTCCTGACGTTCAGCGGCTACGGCGCCAACGGCAAGCCCAACCTGAACTTCGACAACAACCGGTCGCAGACGCTCTTCGACAAGTCGTTCGCCTCGCGCTGGCAGATGCAGTTCGGCGTGCGCTACCAGTTCTAGCGCCGCCCGCCTGAAGGAAGCAGCCTGCCTGAAGAAAAGGCCCCGCCGGACCGACCGGCGGGGCCTTTTTGCCTGTCTGCCCGGCGCAGAGGCTCACGGAGCGCCGTAGATCATGCCGAAGATGCCCGCCCGGATGAGCGCCACGGCGATAGCGGCCAGGAACAGGCTGGCGACCTTGCCGACGGCCTTTGTGGCGCCCGCCCCGAGCAGCGAGAGCAGCGCCGGGCCGAAGAAAAACACGAGCGTGACGAGCAGCAGGTTGGCGACCATCGAGACGAGCGTCGGCAGGTAGCCGTACGACTGCTGCGAAACGAGAATCGTGGTGATGGCTGCCGGCCCGATGATGAGCGGGATCCCGAGCGGCACCACACCGAGGTCGTGGCGGCCGGAGTGATGCTCGTCGGACTCGGGGACGCGCCGCTTGAAGTCGCCGAAGATGAGGTCTACAACGCTCAGGATGAGCAGGATCAGGCCGCCCCCTACGCGCAGATCGTTGAGCGTGATGCCGAGGGTGCGGAAGATGAGCTGCCCGGCAAACAGGATGAGCGTCGCTACGGCGAAGGCCGTCGAGACGGCTTGCACGACGAGGCTGCGCCGCGCCCGCGCCGAAAGCCCCTCCGTGAGGCTGATAAAGAGCGGCAGGATGCCGATCAGGTTGATGGCGACGAACAGCGGCAGGAACGACTCGGCGTAGGGCTTCACGGGCGCAGGGTGCTGGCGGCAAAAACGGCAGCCGCCAAGTTACGGCGCCGCGCTACGCCGGCCCCACAAAAAGGCCCCCGGCGCGGCGCCGGGAGCCTTCCGGGGGAGGCGGCGGAAGCGCGTTAGAGGGCGGCCGAGACTTCGGCGCCGGCGAGGGCGGGGCGCGCCACCGGGTCGTCGCGGACGATGACGCCGTCGCGCAGGTGCACGATGCGCCGGGCGTGGTGCGCGATGTCGTCCTCGTGCGTGACGACGATGATCGTGTTGCCCTGCCGGTAAAGCGCCTCGAACAGGCGCATGATCTCCTCGCCGGTGCGCGTGTCGAGGTTGCCCGTGGGCTCGTCGGCCAGGATGATGGTGGGGTTGTTCACGAGGGCGCGCGCCACGGCCACGCGCTGGCGCTGGCCGCCGGAAAGCTCGTTCGGGCGGTGGTGCATGCGGTCGCCGAGGCCGACGGACTCCAGCGCCTGCGCCGCCATTCCCTGCCGCTGCCGCCGCCCGATGCCCGCGTAGATCAGCGGCAACTCGACGTTCTGGAGGCAGTTCACGCGCGGCAGCAGGTTGAACGTCTGGAAGACGAAGCCGATGGCCTTGTTGCGCACCACGGCCAGCTCGTCGTCCTTCATGCGGCTTACGTCCTGATCCTTGAGGATGTACGCGCCGCTCGTGGGCGTGTCGAGGCAGCCGATGATGTTCATCATGGTGGACTTTCCCGAGCCCGAGGGCCCCATGATGGCGATGTACTCGTTGCGCCGGATGGTGAGCGAGGCCCCGGCCAGGGCGTGCACCTCCTGCTCGCCCATTACGTAGCGCTTGCGCACGTCGATGAGCTGGATGACCGGTTCGTTGAGGGCGGGGGTGGCTTCCATGAAGGGCGCTGCGGCTTGAGGCGAGGAAAAGGTTACTGCGCGGAGGCGACGACGGCTTTGCCGCCCGGGCCGCCTTTCTCCTGCTTGATGTACACCTCCGACTCGGGCTCCAGCTCGCGGCTGACGGCGCGGAACGGCCCGGTGATGACCTGCTCGCCGCCCTTGAGCCCCGAGCGCACCTGCACGTGCGTGTCGTCGGAGATGCCCGTCTCGACCTGCACCATGCGGGCCTTGCCGTCCTGCATCAGGAAGACCACCTTGCGCAGGTCCTCGGCGCGGCGGCGTTTCTCCTGCTCCTCGGTCGTCTCGGTCGCGCCCTCGTCTTCGGCCTCCTCGGCGGGGGGGCCGGCTTTCGCGCCGTCTTTCTTCTTGTCGTTGATCTTGTTCATGTCGCGGACGGTGACGGCCTGGATCGGGATGGCGATGACGTCGGCCACGGTCTCCGTAAACACGTCCACGGTGCCGGTCATGCCGGGGCGCAGGACGGCGTTTTCCACGACGAAGTCGGGCGTTTCGGGCTGCGGGGCCACCCCTGCGGCCGGGGCCGCCTTGCCGGGGGCGGCGTCCACGTTGTGCGGGTCGAGGATGCGCACCTTGACGGGGAAGTTGGTGACCTGCTCCTGCGAGCCGGCCCCGCTGATGCGCGCCGAGTTGGCGATCTCGGTGACCATGCCCTTGAACTTGCGCTCGGGGTAGGCGTCCACCTCGACGAGCGCCGTATCGCCGACGCTGACGTTGACCACGTCGTTCTCGTTTACGTCCACCTCCAGCTCCATCTGCTCCAGGCGGGCCAGGCGCATCATCTCGGTGCCGGCCATCTGGCTGGTGCCCACCACGCGCTCGCCCAGCTCGACGTTGAGCTGGCTGATGGCGCCGGTCATGGGGGCGTAGATGTTGGTTTTGCCGAGCTGCTCGCGCGCCTCGCGCAGGCGGGCGCTGGCGCTCTCGACGGCGTAGACGGCGGCATCGTAACCGGCCTTGGCGACCTCGAACTGCGTCTGGTAGCCCTGGAACTCGCTCTCGGAGATTACGCCCCGGTCGAACAGGCCCTTCTGGCGCTTGTAGTCCACCTCGGCCTTGAGCATGTCGGCCTTGCGCTGCGCCATGTTGGCCTGGCTCTGCGAGACGCCCGCGCTGGCCTGCTCGACCTGCGCCACATAGAAGTCGGGCTTGATGCGCGCCAGCAGCTCGCCCTGCTGCACCGCGTCGCCTTCGTTGACGCGCAGCTCGATGATCTCGCCCGACACGTCGGGGCTGATCTTCACCTCGATCTCGGGCTGGATCTTGCCGGAGGCCGTCACGATCTGCGTGAGCGATTTCTTTTCGGCAAGGGCCGTCTCGACCTCGACGCCTTTGGGCTTGTTGCCGAGCCAGCCCATCTTCCACCCGACCGCGCCCAGCACGGCGAGCAGCCCGGCGATGCCGAGGGTCCAGAAAATGATGCGACGGGTGGCGTTGTTCTGCTTTGCCATGTTCGGGAGCGTGCTTTTGGAAGCGTAGGGGGCCGGCGCGCCGGTAGGGGACAGAGGGAAGCCGGAAACAGGGTAGGGTTCGGGCGTGCGGGGTTACTCGAAGAGCGGCTCGGACGGGTCGAGCACACCGAGGTAATAGTCGATCAGCTTGGCCTGGAAGACGACGTTGTAGCGGGCGCGCACCTGGTCGCTCTGGGCGCGCAGGTACGTCGATTGGGCCTGCGAAAGCTCGATGAGGGTGCTGGCCGCGGCGTCGTAGCGGGCCTGGGCCGCTTCGAGCGCCAGGCGGGCGGCGGCCTCCTGCTTGTCGGTGGCTTCGATGCGCTGGAGGGCCATTTCGTAGTCGAGGTAAGCTTCGCGCACCTGCACGGCGATGTTCTGCTGCAACTCCTGGAGGGCCAGGCGGCTGTTCTCGAACTGCACGCGCGCCTGCTCGATGTTGGTGCGCGTCAGGCGGCGGTCGAAGATCGGCACGTTCAGGTTGAGCCCCAGCGAGCCGCCCCGGCTCTGGTCGAGCTGGTCGAACAGGCCGATCACCTCGCCGGCGTTGGGGCCGGTGAAGTAGCGCGCCGCCGTCGAGTAGTTGGTGCCGTAGCCCAGGCTGAGCCCGATGCGCGGGTACAGCCCGGAGCGGGCGATGCGGATGCCCTGCTCGGAGGCCCGGATGTCGGCCTCGGAGGCGCGCAGGTCTTCGCGGCGCTCGAAGGCGCTGCGCAGCATGTCGTTGATGTCGAGGTTGGCGGGCGCGGGTTGCAGGGTCGTATCGACGGGCGGGATCTCGAACTCGTAGCGCACGAACGGGTCGAGCTGGAGCACCTGCACCAGGTTCACCTCGGAGATCTGATAGGCGCGCTGCGCGTCGAGCAGGTTGAGTTCGGCCGTGGCCACCTCAGCCTGCTGCTGGTACAAATCGGCGATGGGCCGGCTGCCGGCCTTGACCAGCTCGTCGATGCGCCCGAGCAGGCGCCGCTGCGTCTCCAGGTTTTCCTCCTGCACCCCGATCATCTCGCGGCGTTCGACGAGGTTGACGTAGGTGCTCATCACGCTGAAGACGACCGTCTGGCGGGCGCGGGCCACGTCCAGCTCGGCGGCCTCGTGCTGGAGGCGCGCCTGGCGCACGGCCGAGGCGTCGCGGTGGCCGTTGAACACGGTGACCCCCGTGCTCACCTGGGCGCCGACGTACTCGGTCGTCTCGTTGACGATGCGGCCTTCGCTCTGGATGAAGTTGCGGCCGTACTGCTGCGAGCCGCTGCTGTTGAAGCCGAGGTTGGGCAGCCGGTTGCTGCGCTCGCGCACGACGTTGATGGCCTGGATCTCGGCGGTGTTGGCGGCGCGCTTGAGCGCGATGTTCTGCTCCAGGCCGATCCGCACGGCTTCGTTGAACGTGATGCGGCGCGCCTCCTGGGCGCGGGCCGAAAGCGCCGCCACGGCGCACGCCGCCGCGAGCAGGCACAAGCGGCCGAAGGGAAGGATAAGGGACCTGGGAAACATAAGGCGGGAGCAGAGAG
>CBDTTW010000110.1:0-10433 GCA_965363675.1 uncultured Rhodothermaceae bacterium | reverse complement strand
AAATGTGACACGCCCCGTTCCGTAAAGTAGCGGCAGGTTACATGTTGCGCCGGTGCCGCCCGCCCACCTCGAAGAGCGCCCCGGTGATCTGCCCGAGCGAGCAGCACGTCACGGCCGTCATCAGCGCGTCGAAGACGTTGCCGCCCGCGCGGGCCGCCGCCCGGAGCGCCGCCAGCGCCGCAGGGGCCGCCTCGGCGTGCCGCGCCTGAAACGCCCGCAAGCCTTCGATCTGCCGCCGCTTCTCTTCCTCCGACGAGCGCATGAGCAGCGCCCCGCCCGGCGCTTCGGCCTGGGCGGGCTCCGCCGTGAACATGTTGACGCCCACCAGGGGCAGCTCGCCCGCATGCTTCTTCTGCTCGTACTGCATCGACTCGTCCTGGATGCGCCCGCGCTGAAAGCGCGTCTCCATCGCCCCGAGCACGCCGCCGCGCTCGTTGATCTCGCCCAAGAGCTTGAGCACCGCCTCCTCCACCAAATCGGTCAGCGCCTCGGTCAGGTAGGCCCCCTGCATGGGGTTCTCGCAAGCCGCCGGCCCGAACTCGTTGTTGATGATGAGCTGGATGGCGAGGGCCCGCCGCACGCTGGCCTCGGTGGGCGTCGTGATGGCCTCGTCGAAGGCGTTGGTGTGCAGCGAGTTGCAGTGGTCGTACGTCGCCAGGAGCGCCTGGAGCGTCGTGCGGATGTCGTTGAACTCGACCTCGCGCGCGTGGAGGCTGCGGCCGCTCGTCTGGATGTGGTACTTGAGTTTCTGGCTGCGCTCGTCGGCTTTGTAGAGGTCGCGCATCGCCACCGCCCAGATGCGCCGCGCTACGCGCCCGAGCACGCCGTACTCGGCGTCCATGCCGTTCGAGAAGAAAAACGACAGGTTGGGCGCAAACGCATCGACGGCCATGCCGCGCGCCCGGAAATACTCGACGTAGGTGAAGCCGTTGGCGAGCGTCAGGGCGAGCTGCGTAATCGGGTTGGCCCCCGCCTCGGCAATGTGGTAGCCTGAGATGGACACCGAGTAGAAGTTGCGCACGCCCTCGCGCACGAAGTACTCCTGCACGTCGCCCATCAGCCCCAGGCTGAACTCGGTCGAGAAGATGCACGTATTCTGCGCCTGATCCTCCTTGAGGATGTCGGCCTGCACCGTGCCGCGAACGCTTGCCAGCGTCTCGGCCCGAAGGCGCGCGTACACGTCGGCCTCCAGCAGGCCCCGGCGCACCAGTTCTTGCCCCGAAGCGCCCAGCAGCCCCAGGCCGGAGCCGTCGTGCCCCTCGGGCAAACCCTCGGCAAGGCCGGCCGCGCTGAAGGGCGTATACCCCGGGCGGGCGCCCAACGCGGCCTCGGCGGCCTGCCAGGACCCGTTTTGCCGCAGCCACCGCTCCACCTGCTGGTCGATGGCCGTATTCATGAACATCGCCAGCAGCATCGGCGCGGGGCCGTTGATCGTCATGGATACGCTCGTGCGCGCATCGCACAAATCGAAGCCGGAGTACAGCTTCTTCATGTCGTCGAGCGTGCACACCGAGACGCCCGAATTGCCGACCTTGCCGTAGATGTCCGGCCGCTCGGACGGGTCATGCCCGTAGAGCGTCACCGAGTCGAAGGCCGTGGAGAGCCGCTTGGCGGGCATCCCGCGCGAGACGAGGTGAAACCGCCGGTTGGTGCGCTCGGGGGCGCCCTCCCCGGCGAACATACGCGTGGGGTCCTCGGCGTCGCGCTTGAAGGGAAACACGCCCGCCGTAAAGGGAAACGCGCCGGGTGTGTTTTCGAGCATCCCGAAGCGCACGCGGTCGGCCGCGCCCTCGATGCGCGGGAAGGCCACGCGGGGCAGGCGCGTCCCCGAGAGCGTCGGGCGCGCCGCCGCCGCGACGACCTCCCGGCCGCGCACCTCGTAGCGCATCTCGGCGGCGGCATACTGCGCCCGGCGCTCCTCCCACGTTTCGAGAATGCGCCGGGCGTCGGGGTCCATGCGCTCGCGCCACTGCGCCTCCAGCGCGGCCACCGCCGCGACGGCCTCAGGCTCGTGCGCCCCCGCCGACTTCAGTTGTTCGAGCACGCCGCGCGCCTGGCTCCAGCGGCCGGCGAGGGCGGCGTTGGCCTCCACGCGCCGGCGGTAGGCGCGCACCGCCCCCACGACCTCCTCCAGGTAGTGCGCGCGCAGCGGCGCAAACGCCTGCTCCCGCGCGCCTGCCGCCTCGACTCGCGCAGCTTCCGGCGCCAACCCGCAGCGCGCCGCCAGCAGCCCGGCCAGCGCCTCGTACAGCCGGTCCATGCCGGGGTCGCCCACGTGCGAGGCGCGCGTCGCGAACACCACCGATTCGGCGGCGGCTTCGGGGCGGCAGCGCCGCACCTGCTTGCGCACGTCGCGCAGGGCGTCCTCAGCTCCGCGTTTTTCAGCCTTGTTCACCACGACCAGGTCAGCCTCGTCCAGCATCCCGATTTTCTCCAGTTGCGTCGGCGCGCCGTACTCGGGCGTCATCACATACAGCGAGAGGTCCGCCAGGTCTGCGATTTCGGTGTCGCCCTGCCCGATGCCTGCCGTCTCCACGAAGACGAGGTCGTAGCCGAACGCCGCGCATACCCGCGCGCTTGCGGCAAGCGCCGGCGAGACGCTGCGGTGCGCCCCGCGCGTGGCGAACGAACGCATATAGAGGCGGTCGGCGTGCTCGCCGTAGAGCGTGTTCATCCGGATGCGGTCGCCGAGAAGGGCGCCGCCGGTTTTGCGGCGCGTCGGGTCGACCGAGAGCACGGCCACGCGGAGCGCCGGGTAGCCCGCCACGAGCCGCCGCAGCAGCTCATCGACCAGCGTAGACTTGCCCGCCCCGCCGGATCCGGTCACGCCGACGATGGGGGCGCGGCCCTCGGCGGCCGGCGCGGCCCCTTCCTCCACCGCCGTGAGCGCCCGGGCCAGCCGCAGCCACGCCCCCCGCTGCGACGCCGCCGGCCGGCGCGCCGCCGCCGCCGGGGGGGCGCACCGGGCGATCATGTCGGCGATCATGCCGTCCAGCCCGAGGGCCAGACCGTCGTCCGGCGAGTAGATGCGCGCCACCCCGGCGGCCTCCAGCGCCCGGATCTCGTCGGGCACGATCACGCCGCCGCCCCCGCCGAAGACGCGGATATGCCCTGCCCCGGCCTCCCCGAGCAGTTGCAGCACGTAGCCGAAGTACTCGGTATGCCCGCCCTGGTACGACGAAACGGCGAGGGCGTCGGCGTCCTCCTGCACCGCCGTATCCACGACCTCGGCGGCCGAGCGGTTGTGCCCGAGATGGATCACCTCGACGCCCGAGGCTTGCAGCATCCGGCGGATGATGTTGATCGAGGCGTCGTGCCCGTCGAAGAGCGCCGAGGCCGTGACGAACCGCAAGGGCTTCCGGGAGGCGGGCGCGGCCACAGGCGCGGGGGGCGTAGTCGTTTCCATGAGGCGGGGCGCGGATCGAGGCGCGCGTTTAATCCGGGGGGCTGGCAGGTTAACGCGCCGACCCCGCCGGGGGTTTTCCGCGCGGCCGCTCCCAACGCCGAAAGGCCCCCGCGAACGCGCTCGCAGGGGCCTTTCAGCCTGCCTCAGGGAAGCGCGCGCACCTACCGCGCCGGCTTCACGATGGCCGTCATGAGCACACCCGGGCTGCCGGGGCGGCGCAGCTTGAGCAGCATCGACGCGCCCGGCTTGAGCGCGCCGTAGGCCGCCTCGAAGGCGCGGGCGCTGCCGACGGGCTTGCCGCCGGCCTCCACAATGAGCAGCCCCGGCTGCAACCCGGCCTCCCGGGCCGCCGCGCTCGACGCCTCGACCTGCGCGATGACCACGCCCTTCTCCGTCGCCGGGAGGCCCATCCGCTCAGCCGCCTGCGGCGTCAGGTCGGCGACGCTGAAGCCCAGCTCCTCGATGCGTCGGCCCGCCTCGGCGCCCGCCTCCACGGCCGGCTCCGCCTCGGCCGAGGCGGCTTCCTTGCCGCCCAGCTTCACCGTCACCTCGCGCGCCTTGCCGTCGCGGTTGATCGTCAGGCGCAGCGCGTCGCCGGGGCGCTTGCCGCCGATGACCTGCGAAAGCTGAAGGTGATTCGTGAGCGGCTTGCCGTCGAGCGCTACGATGATGTCGCCCTCGGCGATGCCCGCCCGCTCGGCCGCAGAACCCTCCTGCACCGCGCCGACCGTAGCCGCGCCGCGCGGCAAGTCCAGCGCCTTGATCAGGCTCTCGGTGGCCGGCGCATACTCGACGCCCAGCCGCGCGTGCTCGACCTTGCCGCCGCTGATGAGCTGCTCGGTGACGCTGCGCACCGTGTTGGCCGGGATGGCGAACCCGATGCCCTGGTAGCCGCCCGTCCGCGAGTAGATGGCCGTGTTGATGCCGATGAGCTTGCCGCGCAGATCGACGAGCGGGCCGCCCGAGTTGCCGGGGTTGATGGCCGCGTCGGTCTGGATGTAGTTCTGCACGCCGCCGCCCTCGGTGGGCGAAAGCCGCCCGACGGCGCTGATGATGCCGCTCGTGACGGTGTTGCTCAGCTCCGGCGAAAGCGGGCTGCCGAAGGCCATGACCCACTGCCCCGCCTTCAGCGCGTCGGAGCTGCCGATGCCGATGAACGGCAAGCCCGTAGCCTCGATCTTGATGATCGCCAGGTCCGTCGCCGGGTCGGTCCCGATGATGCGGGCGTCATGCACCGCGCCGTCAAGCATTTTTACCTTGAGCACGTCGGCGCCCTCGACGACGTGGTTGTTCGTCACGATGTAGCCGTCCTCGCGGATGATGGCCCCCGAGCCCATGCCTTCGCGCCGCTGCTGCGGCTCCTGGCCCTGCCCCGGCGCGCCGAAGAAGCGCTCGAACGGCGTGCCCTCAAACGGGTTCTGCCCCACGGCGGCGCTTCCGGCCGACTGCTCGACCATGATCTGCACCACGCTCGGGTTGACGGCGGCGGCGACGGCCGTGTAGGCGGTCTCCAGGTCGGCGGCCGCCGCAATGGCCTGCTCCGACACGCCGGCCGCATCGGCGGCGGCGCTCGGCGCGGCCCAGTCGGGACGGCCCAGTACGTTGGCCCCGAACGTCGTCAGCAAGACGCCCAGGCAAAACGCCAGCGCCAGCAGCACGGTCAGGGTAGTCTTCTTTTGCGTACGCATACGGTGTGTTCTCTCCACTATTTCGTGCAATGAATGGCTGCGCAAAGCCTCCGCTCTACCTAACGGACGCGCCCGCGCCATGTTGTGCAGGGGGCGGCGACCTGCCCTCCCGAAGGCGCGCCTGCCGATCCGTCCTCCTGCCCGGCTGCCCTCCTATACGGCAACAACCAGTCCAGTGTTATAACACACTTGAGATCAAAATCTTGTTTTTAAGATATTTATACTTACTTCACAAAAGCGCGGCGTCCCTAGGCGGCGCTCAGCCCGTGCCGGGCGGCCCACTGCGCCAGCTCCTCGCGCGCGGCGGCCGGAAGGTCCTTCGGCACGCTCACCTGCACCTCGACGAACAGATCGCCCGCCCCTTTCTCGGTGCGCACGCCCTGGCCGCGCAGCCGAAACTTTTCGCCCGGCTGCGTGCCCGGCGGGAAGCTCAGGCGCACGTTTTCGCCGTAGGCCGTCTCGATGACGCGCGTCGCGCCGAGCATGGCCTCCAGCGCCGTCAGGCGGTGCACGACCGTCAGGTGGTCGCCCTCGCGGCTAAAGACCGGGTGCGGCGCCACCACAAACGTGAGGTGCACGTCGGCGCCGCCGGACTGCTTGCGGGGGCGCAGGCGCACCCGCGCCCCCGAGCGCACGCCCTTCGGGATTTTGATGCGCGCCGTCGAGCCGTCCGGCAGCGCGACTTCGGTGTGGCCGCCGGCCAGCGCCTGCTCGAAGGGCACTTGCAACTCCAGGCGCTGCTCGCGCGGCGGCTCGGGCGCAGCCCCGAACGGACCGCCGAAAGCGCCGCCGCTGCGCGCGCCCCCGCCGAAGAACTGCCCGAACAAATCGCCTAGGTTGCCGAAGCCTTCGTCGGCGGGGGCGCCCGGGCCGCCGTCCATGCGGAAAAAGCCGCCATCGGGCGAACGGTAGGCGCGCCCGCCGCCGAACAGATCGTTCAGATTGCCGCCGCCGAAGGGGTTGCGCCGCATACGGTCGTACTCGGCGCGGCGCTCCGCGTCGCCGAGCGTATCGTAGGCTTCCTGAATCTGCTTGAAGCGCTCCTCGGCCTCGCCCTTGCCCTGGTGGCGGTCGGGGTGATGCTGCCGGGCCAGCTTGCGATAAGCGCGCTTGATCTCCTCCGGCGTCGCTTCCGGCTGGACTTCCAGCACCTTATAGTAATCTTTGACTTCCGGCATGGCAGGCTGCGGTTGATGGAACATCTCTATCCGGCCATACCTGACAGGGATGCGCCCTCAATATACACGCAGCGCGTGCGGCCCTACAGGCGGTCGGCGCCGGCTAGGAACGCAGAAACGATGCCATAACGGATTATGCGGCGCGGTTATGCCATATTGTCCGATGCCGGGGGGTAGGCCTCAGCGGATGTGCCGCACCAGCTTATCCCACGAGTTGTGCCGCCGCAGCTTGCGCAGGGCGCGCTCCTTGATCTGGCGCACCCGCTCGCGCGTCAGGCGGTGCGCGGCGCCGATTTCTTCGAGGTTGAGCGGGTTCTCGCGGTCGATCCCGAAGTACATGCAGAGGATGCCGGCCTCGCGGGGCGTGAGGCACTTCAGCGCGTCCTGCACGTCGATCCGGATGGAGTCGTCCACCATCGCCTGGTCCGGCGCCTCGTCGTCGTCCTCGGTGAGCACGTCCAGCATCGTCCCGGCGTCCTCCTCGTCGAACGGCTCGTCCATCGACACGGAGCGGGCGGTGTGCACCATGGCGTCGCGCACCGTCTCGATGTCGGCCCCAACGGCCTCGGCGATTTCTTCCGTAGTGGGCGCGCGCCCCAAGTCCTGCATCAGGCGGGCCGAAGCCTTGCTCACCCGCGAGATCGCCCCTACGCGGTTGAGCGGCAAGCGCACGACGCGGCTTTGCTCGGTGAGCGCCTGCAAAATGGCCTGCCGGATCCACCAGACGGCGTACGAGATGAACTTGAAGCCGCGCGTCTCGTCGAAGCGCTGCGCCGCCTTGATCAGGCCGAAGTTGCCTTCGTTGATGAGATCTGAGAGCGTGAGGCCCTGATTCTGGTAACGCCGGGCTACCGACACGACGAAGCGCAGGTTGGCCCGCACGAGCAGATCGAGGGCCGCGCGTTCGCCCTGCCGGATGCGCTCGGCAAGCGCAATTTCCTCGGCGACCGTCAGCAGCGGATACTGGCGTATTTCCTGCAAGTAATATTCAAGCATCCGCTGCTGGAATGACCTGTGCATGGCTTCCTCAACCGTTTTGCCCCTGATCATGCGCTGCGCCGACGGGATGTGCGCGCCGCAAAACGCCGGACGGCGCGTGCGCGGCGACCGGCTGCATGACCGTCCAGGTTTACGACAGCCCCCTCCGGAGGCTGTACTTGATATCGGAGGCAATCCCTGACTATTAATACGAACGGCTGAATTTTAGCTTTAGCCGGCGCGGCTCCGGCCGCAACCGGACACAACCCGCCCTGTCGAGAGTTTACCGCTCTCCGGGGCGCGCGGCAGAGGTCTTTTGCCGCTCGGCGCTGCCGGGCGTCGCCGCTGCCGCAACCCGGATTTCTCCCAATGACCTTTTACCTGCCCGAAGCCCTCGACAGGCGCTCCTCCGAGGCGCCCCTGGCCCCGGAGGAGCGCGTGCGTTATGCGCGCCAGCTTTCGCTGCCCGCGTGGGGCGAGGCCGGGCAGCGCCGCCTGCGGGCCGCCGCTGCGCTCGTCGTCGGGATGGGCGGGCTGGGCTGCCCGGTCGCCCTGCACCTCGTCGCCGCAGGGATAGGCCGCCTGGGGCTGGTCGATCCCGACGCCGTACACCCCTCGAACCTGCCCCGCCAGACGCTCTACGCCGGGGGCGACGTGGGCGCCCCCAAGGTCGCGGCGGCGGCGCGGCGGCTGCGCGCCATGAACCCGGCCGCCGCGCTCGACCTTTACCCCGTACGCGCCGACGCCGGCAACGCGCTTGCGCTGATGCGTCCCTACGACCTCGTCGTGGACGCCACCGACAACTTCGAGGCGCGCTACCTGCTCAGCGATGCGTGCCTGGCGGCGGGCAAACCGCTCGTCTCCGCGAGCATCTACCGCTTCGAGGGGCAGATCGGGGTGTTCTGCGCGCCGGGCGGGCCGTGCCTGCGGTGCGTCTATCCGGCGCCCCCGCCGCCGGCGCTCGCGCCGGACTGCGCCGCCGGCGGCGTGCTCGGCGTGACGACGGGTCTGCTCGGGACGCTCCAGGCGCTGGAGGCCCTCAAGCTGATCTCGGGCGTGGCGGCGCCGCTCTCCGGCAAGCTGCTCGTCGTGGACTTGCTGCGCATGGACTTCCGCGCCTTCGGGGCGCCCGCAGATCCGGCGTGCCCCGCCTGCGCGCGACCCGCGCAGGCGCTCGGGCTGGAGCGCCCCGGCGCCGCCTGCCGCTCCGAGGCGCCGCCCGAGATCAGCGTCCACGAACTGCGGCGGCGCCTGGATGCAGGCCGTCCCGTCGTGCTGCTGGACGTGCGCACACCGCCGGAGGCCGCCCTTGCCACGCTCGGGGGCGCGCTCGTGCCCCTGGCCGAGCTGCCCGCGCGCCTGCCCGAGCTGGCCCCGCACCGCGCCGCCGAGATCGTCGTGTACTGCCGTTCCGGCGCGCGCTCGGCCGAGGCGACGGCGCTGCTGCGCGCGGCCGGCTTTGCGGGCGCCGTCAACCTCGCCGGCGGCATCCTCGCCTGGAGCGCCGAGATCGGCCCTCCGGCGCCGGTGTACTGAGCTTTTCAGGGTCCAGCATTGCCTACACCCTGTTGTCGTTAGCAGACACCCGGCCCCTGGCCGCGCCGCCGCTGAGAACGCAAAAAAAGGCAGCGCCTCCGCAGAGACGCTGCCTTTTGCCAATCGGACGGCCCGTCTGGAGCCGACCTGCAAGCCTTAAGCGGCGTTAGTTGGCGGCGGTGGGCGAGGCCGACCCGACGACCTCGAACTTCACCGTGATCGCGTCGCCCGTCGAGATGCCGAGGAACTTGGGCGCTTCCATGCCGAAGTCGGACATCTTCATCGGGGCGCTGCCCGTAAAGACCACGTTGCCGTTGGCTTGGCGGTTGGCCGTCACCGTCATGCCGATGGGCTTCGTGACGCCGGCGACCGTGAGCGTACCCTTGGACACCAGCGTGTTGCCCGATTCCTTCACCGATTGCAGCTTGTAGACCACATTCGGGTTCTCCTTGGACTTCATGATGAGCTTCATGCGGGTGTTCATCGGAGCCTTGCCGCAGTCGAGGTCGTCCACGGCGATAGTGACCTGCGCCCCCGAGACCTTGAGCTTGCCTGAGGACTCATGATCGACAAAGCCGCCGACCTGCTTGGCCTCGCACTTCCAGTCGTGCAGCGTCGAGGTCCCTTCAAACCACAGCTTGCTCTCGTTGGTGAAGTTCGAGCGCACTTTGGCGCGGTAGCCGGCCCACCCGGCCGAGGCCAGCACCAGCACGGCAAGCAACGACAGAATGCTGAAGCGATGGAATTTCATGGCGTCCCCTTTGTTCGTAAGTGTAATTGTCAGTGTCGGCGCAAAGCGCTGAAATAGCTGAAGTTGTGCGACCCTACTCGGCCGCGTCTTCAAGGTCTAAATATATCAAAGTCGGCGCCAGAATGAGCGCGGCGCCTCAGATCTTCATACGGCTTACATCTTTCCGCGCGCGCCGCCCTCGCTCTCGACCCACTGCACGGCGTGCTGCATCAGCTCGGCGGCGCTCATCAGGCTGAGCTTGCTTTTGATGCGCGCCCGGTATGACTCGACGGTCTTGATCGAGAGGTGCAGCCGCTCCGAGATTTCCCGCGTGCCGAGCCCGCGCCCCGTCAGGTCGAACACTTCGAGTTCCCGGTCGCTGAGCACTTCGAGCGGCGACTGCGTTAACTCTTTTTTTCCTGTTACCATACCCATCAGCAGACGTTCCTTCACTTCGTCGGAGACGTAGATGCCGCCGCCGAGGATGTGGCGCACCGCCTTGACGATGACTTCGCCCGCTTCGAGCTTCATCACGTAGCCGCGCGCGCCCGCCCGGATGGCGCGCTCGGCGTAGAGCGACTCGTCGTGCCGCGAGACGACGAGGATGCTCAGTCCCGGCCGGAGCGCCTGGAGGTGCTTGACGAGTTCGAGGCCGCTCATGCCCGGCAGCGAAACGTCCACGACGACCAGATCGAGCTCGGTCGTCTCGATCAAGTCGATGGCTTCTTCGGCGTTGGGGGCCTGCGCAACGACCTTGAGGTCCGAGTCGGTTTCGAGCGTCAGGGCCAGCCCCTTCCGCATGAGGGGGTGGTCGTCTACGATGAGGATGCGTTTCATGGGCGGCCTCTGCGGCGGCGTGCGGCGCGCGGTGGCGCGGGTGGCTTGGGCAGCGGCAATATACACTGCACGCGGGCGCC
>CBDTTW010000109.1:0-10474 GCA_965363675.1 uncultured Rhodothermaceae bacterium | reverse complement strand
CCGCCCCGAAAAAACACGGCCTCCGCCCCCCGTCGAAGCGCCCTCTTGCCGAAACGCACAGGCGAGGCGCCGGGGAGCGCATTTCGGCGCTATTTTCGGGAGCGCGGCGCGCCTGTACGCCGGCGCCCACCCCGAGCCTCGCCCCCCTATGCCGACGCCCGCCCCTACGCCCGCCCTCGCCTTGCCGCTGCCCGAGCCCCTGCGCGGCGCAGAGGACGGCGGCTTCACCGAGCACACCATCCGGGTGCGCTGGCCGGAAATCGCCCGCCGCATCCTCGCCGAGAACCCGGACCTGCCGGAGGCGCACGCCGCCGCCGTGCAGGCGCTCGCCGACGAGATTCCCGAGGCCCCGATCCGGCTGCTCCGGGATACGCACGCCCCGGACGCCGCCGCCTGGAACGCCTGCATCGCGCCGTGGGTGGGCCGCAACTGGCTGGAGGCGCCCTGGTTCTTCGGCGAAACCTACTTCTATCGCCGCATCGCCGAGGCCGTCGCGTTTTTCGGCCCCGCCCCCGCCGATCCGTTCCGCCTCCAGAAGCGGCGCGGCCTGGAGACGACGCGCGCCGCCCTCGCGGGCCTCGCCGGGCGCCTGGAGCCGCTCGCGGCGCGCGGGCGCTTCGAGGAGGACGTGTTCGCGGGGCTGCTGGAAGCTGCGTTGTGGGGCAACCAGTCCGACCTCAGCCTCTGGCCCGCCGGCGAAGGCCCCGGCCCGCAGCACGCCGACCGGGCCGAGGCCCGCGACCACCTGCTCGCCGACGACGCCCCGCGCGCCGCCGCCTACCTCGCCCGCCGCCTGGCCGCCGAAGGGCCGCTGCGCATAGACCTCATCGCCGACAACGCGGGCTACGAACTGGCCGAGGACCTGGCCCTGGCCGACTACCTGCTCGCCACGGGCGCCGCCGCCGAGGTGCGCGTCCACGCCAAGCTGCACCCTACGTTCGTCTCGGACGCGATGGTCGAAAACGTGTGGGAGACCCTGCATTTCCTCGCCGACGAGCCTTCCGGGGCCGCCCGAAGCATGGCGCAGCGCCTGGGCGCGGCGCGCGCACGCGGCGCCCTGCGCGCGGCGGCGCACCCCTACTGGACCTCGCCGCGCGCCGGGTGGGAGATGCCCGCCGACCTGCGCGCCGACCTCGCGCGGGCCGCCCTGGTCGTCGGCAAGGGCGACGCCAACTACCGGCGCTTCCTCGGGGACCGCCGCTGGCCCCCGACCACCCCGTTCGCAGACATCGCGGCCTATGCGCCCGCGCCGCTCGTGCTGCTGCGAACGCTCAAGTCGGAGATCGTGGCGGGCCTGGCCCCCGGCCAGGCCGAAGCCGCCGCCCGGCGCGACCCCGCGTGGCTGACCAACGGCCGCTGGGGCGTCATCCAGTTTCACCACCCGCTGCCCCTATGAACGCCTTCGACACCGGCCTCGCCTATGACCGCGACGAGGCCGTGCGCCATATCGCCGCCGCCGACCCGGTGATGCGGCGCCTCGTGGAGGCCGCCGCGCCCTGCACGCTCACGGCAAGCCCCGCCGCCCCGTTTGCGGCGCTGCTGCGCTCCATCGTCTACCAACAGCTTTCCGGGCGTGTGGCGGCGGCGATTCACGGGCGCGTGGCGGCCCTTTTGCCTGCCGACCCCGAGGCCGCCCCGGCCGCCGTCGGAGCGCTGCCCGACGAAGCGTTGCGGGCCGCCGGTCTCTCCGCCGCCAAGACGCGCGCCCTCCGCGACCTCGCCGCCCGCACCCTCGACGGGACCGTGCCGCCCCTGGAGGCGCTCCAGGAGCTTCCCGATGAGGAAATCATCGCGCGGCTGACGCAGGTGCGCGGCGTCGGGCGCTGGACCGTCCAGATGCTGCTCATCTTTACGCTCGGCCGCCCGGACGTGTGGCCCACCGCCGACCTCGGGGTGCGCCACGGCTACGCGCTCGCCTATGGCCTCGACGCGCCGGCGGCGCCGCGCCTGCTCGACGCCGCCGGCGCGCCGCTGCGGCCGTACCGCTCCGTCGCGGCGTGGCATTTGTGGCGCGCCGTGGACCTCTACCGCGCCTCCGGGTCCGGCCTCTAGCGGCCTGCGAGCGGCGCGGGGGCCTGCACCACCAGGCGGCCGCCGGCCGTGCGGCCGTTGACCTCGGGCCGGTACATCATCTCGGCGCGCGCCGGCGGGTACGCGTACACGCCCGGCGTCGTCGCGCGCGCGACATAGGTGTACGTGTACTCCCCGCTCCAGAGGTAATCGGCGAACAGCAGCACCCGGTCGTCGCGGATCTCGGTGTGGTTGAAGGCGCCCCAGTAGCCGCCCTCGCCCGCGCCGGCCTCCCCGAGCGCCTCCTGGTTCGTCGTCGTGAAGGCCGCGTTGAGCGCTTCGAGGCCCGCCGGGAGGGCATCGTCTACGACGACGTAGGTGCGCTCGGTGGGGCTTGCCAGGCGAAGCGTAACCCGCACCATTTCGCCCGCTGCGAGCGTTACGGCGCCGCCCTGCCCCGCGAGCGCCCCGCCGACGGGCCGGCCGCGGTCGTCCAGGCGCTGGATGCGGCGCTCCACGGCGATGCCGTTGTTCTCGGCGCGCTGCGGGGCCGTCGTATAGGTCTCCAGCAGCATCGAGTAGTAGAGCAGCCCCGCGCCGCTGCGCGTTACTTCCACGGCGTCGGCCGAGGCGGGCAGTTCGCGCAGCGGCACGGTCCGGCCCGGCGCCTCTGCCGAGCGCCCACGGAAGGCGTGCCGGAGCAGCTCGCGCCCGGCCGCGCGCACCGAGACCGTCAGCTCCGGCGCGGTCGTCTCGAAGGCGCGGTAGTAGCTCTGGAAGGCGTCGAGCACGGCGGCGTTGTCCTGCGTGGTGCTCCAGTGGCCGCCCTCGCGGGTCGCCATGAGGTGGCGCACCAGGCGCATGCCGATTTGCCGCGTGTCGGCGTCGCGGGCCGTCTCGGCCAGCGCCGCGAGCGTGTAGGCCGTGGCGCGCGTGTCGCTGGCAAAGATCCAGGCATAGGGGTCGCCGCCGGGCGCCTCGACGTAGGCCGTAGTGGCTTCCATGCGGATGCGGCGGCGCAGCTCGGCCGTCAGCGGGGCCTGGTAGGCGCGCAGGTTGGCATGGCCCGAACGGCTCACGGCGCGCAGCAGCAGGCTGAAACCTTCGGCCGAGAGGCCGCTTTTCCCCGCGACGGCCTGCTCGGCGAGCGCGTCGATCTCGGAGGCCGGGGCGGCCCCGTGCCGGGCGAGCACGTAGAGCAGAAACGCGCGCGTATCCTGCCAGCTCTCATCGCTGAGGTAGTCCGGGCGTTCGCTGCGCTTGCGAACGTCCGCCGCGAGCGCCTGCACGGCTTGCGGCGTGAAGGCCGGCGTCTGGAAGCCCGCGTCGCGCGCCTCGGCCAGGGCCAGCACCACGTAGCCGCTCAGGTAGGGCTGCATCCGGCGCTGCCCCGGCCACATCGCAAAGCCGTCGCCGAGCCAGAAGTCGTTCAGGTCCGCCAGCCACTGTTCTACGGCGGTCCTGGCATCGCCCCCGAGCGGCTTGAGCCCGAAACCCTCGATCAGCTCGGCGCCGACGAGCAGGGGGCGCACCGCCGAGGTGCGCTGCTCCAGGCAGCCGTAGGGGTACTCGAACAGGTAGCGCGCGGCCCCGTCGAGCCCGACGAGCGCCGTCGTGGAGAGGCGCACCGTCAGGCTGCCCAGGCCGGGCACGCGGCCGGCGGGCAGGCGGAGCGGGACGCGCACCGACGTTTCGGCGGCGGCGAATACGGCGTCGGTCTGCTTGGCGGCGGGCAGCAGCACCGGCACGGCCAGCGCCAGGGCGTCGCGCTCGGCCCCGAGCGCCGCGTTGAAGGTGAACTGCGGGCGACCCTCGGCCGGGGCGGCCCAGCGGAAACGCACTTCGCGGGTTTCGCCGGGCCGGAGCGCGACGGCCTGTCGGTTCGGCCCGGCCAGGCGCGCGCCCGTGGCCGAGGCCGTGACGACGGCCTGGCCGGGGCTGCCCGTCAGGTTGGTCAGCAGCACCCCCGCCTCGAACGTGTCGCCGGCGCGGACGAAGCGCGGCAGGGCCGGCTGCATCACGAGCGGCTGCGTCACGGTGATGTCGGTCCGGCCTGCGCCGAAGCGGTTGCCCCCGGCGAGGGCGGCGGCCATCAGCCGGAACGTCGTCAGGCTCTCGGGCAGGCGGAAGCGCACGCGCACGCGCCCCCGGCTGTCGGTGCGCAAGGCCGGGGCCCAGTGCGCCAGCGGCCGGAAGTCGCGGCGCATCAGCTCGCTGCGGTCGCCGCCGCCGCCGCCCACGGCCTCCTCCTTCTGCCCGAAGCTGCGCTGCTCGACGAGGCGCGCGCGCGTCTCGCTCGTGCTCACGCCGAGCGGGCGCGCCCCGTAGAAGGCCTCGAACGGGTCGGGCAGCGCGTACCCGACCAGGTTGAGCACCCCGGCGTCGGCGGCGCTGAAGGCGATTTCCCCGGCGACGCCCTTGCCGGCGGCGTCGCGGAGCGTCAGGTCCACGACGACCTCGTCGCCGGGGCGGTACGTCTTGCGCTCGGGGGCTACGTCCACGGAAAGGCGCCGGACGCCCGGATCGACGTGCAGCGTCGTGTAGCCCACCTTGAAACCGGGCGCGCCCACGTCCGCCCCGCCGCCGGGGGCCGCCGTGCGCCCCGAGAGCAGCACGACGCTCACGAACACGTTGGGCATGTGCTTTTCGCCGAGCGGAATGTCGATGCGCGGGGCCGTGCCCTCCAGCGTCATGACGCTGCTGGAGAGGATGCCCTCGCGCTCGATGGTCACGAGCGCCGTGGCCGACGTGTACGGCGACTGCACCATCAGGCGCGCCGTCTCGCCCGGTCGGTAGCTCGTGCGCTCCGGCACGATCTCGATGCGGTCGTCGTCGGCGCGCTCCCACGCCACGTAGCCCCCGCCGGTGGCGTAGAAAAACGCCTCCGAGCGGATCGTGTTGCCCCGCACGTCGGCGCCCGTCGCGCGCAGCACATAGCTGCCGCCCTGCTCCACGGGCATCGTCACGCGGACGGCCTTGCCGGGCTGCGACTTGATGCGGTGCCGCCCGGCCGCTTCCTCGGTAGGCTCGCTGCGCCAGGCGAGGCGGCCGTCCGCGCCCACCTCGCGGACGCTGTTCCACTGCCGCCGCACCAGTTCGACCTCGACGATCTGCCCCGGCACGGGCCGCCCGGCCGGATCTACGGTAATCACGTCCACCTGCATGTCGCGGCGACGGCCCACGTCGATGAACGTCGAGCGGAGCTTGAGGCCGATGTAGTAGAGGCCGGGATGCACCGTCACGGCGGCGCGGTCGGCGGACTGCTGCCGGGCGGGGTCGGTCACGGCGCCCGTCCAGGTAAGCTGCATCGCGCCGCCGTGCGCGCTCAGCGGCAGCGGGCGGCGCAGGCGCAGCATGCCGTCCTCCGAGAGCAACGTGTCGGCCTGGGCCAGCAGGCGGTCGGCGCCTTCGAGGTCGTCCCACGTCCCGAAGCGGTAGCCCTCGAAGCCGGGCGGCGCGTAGTCGCCCGGATCGAGCGAAAGGGTGTACTGCACGGGCTGGCCCATCATGGCGGCCCCGAAAAGGTAGCGCCCCGAGATGCTGCCCTCGAAGAAGTCGCCGGCGGTGTAGCTGGGCGCGCTCGTGCGGGCGTCCACGGCAAAGGAGGCCGTGCGGAAGGCGTCTACGCGGAACTCGCCCTGGGCCAGGTCGCCGGGCTCGTAGAGGCTGCGGCGCGCGGCGGCGGTATCGGCCGGGTGCACCACGCGCACCGTATACGGCCCCTGGGCGGCGGAGGCGGGCACGGCCCACTCGAAGTCGAACGTCCCGAGCGGCCCGGCCGTCACGGTGCGGTCGAGCGCGATCTGGTCGCGCGGGCTCTGGATGAGGATGCGCACCGGCCCGGCAATGGGCTGCCAGTCGGCGGTGGTCTTGCGGCGCAGGATGCCTTTCACGTGGGCCGTCTCGCCGGCGCGGTAGAGGCCCCGGTCGGTGAAGATGCTGCCGGTTTCCGCCGCCGCCTCGGGGCGCCACTGGTATTCGATGTCAAAGCGGTACGGGTCGATGCCGTCGCGGTGGGTGCTGCTCGTGAAAGCCACGTCGTCGCCGCGCTGGGCGAAGGCGAACTGCACCGGGTGCTCCCACGGGCTCGGCGGGGCCATCTTGAGGCGCGCCCAGCCCGGCCCGGCGGCCCGGCCCTGCGCGTCGGTCTTGCCTTTCCAGCGCAGGCGGTTGCTGCGGTCGCGCACCGTGACGACGGCCCCCGCCACCGGCTGCGCCGTCGCCAGGTCGGTCACGAAAAACAGGTTCTCGTGGGCGCTGAACTTGCCCGTGATGCCCATGCGGGTCGCCTGCACAATGGCGCGGAAGTCGCGCGCGGCGGACTCGGGCAGCTCGGGGGCCTCGGCGTGCACGGCCACGAGGCCCACGCCCCCGCGCAGCAGCGAGTCCAGCCGGAGGGCGACGAGGCCGGGCCGGTTGCGTTTCAGCCCGAGGGGCACGGCCCGCGTCGCGGCGATGGGCGCGCGCGGCGGGGCCGAACGCTCGCCGTAGTAGTGGTATACATCGTAGGCGTCGATGAGCGGCACGATGTCCTCGGGGCGCAGGCGCCGCGCCCCCAGGCGCAGCCGCTCGGTGTTGGTGGCGCGCACCGGCAGGCTCACCGAGGGCCCGGCCTCCAGCACCACCAGGCCCTCCGGCATGCGCACCGAGGGCGCGTAGGCGCGCGTGCGGAACGTCTGCGCGCCTTCCGCGAGCGTCTGCCCGAACTGATCTTTCAGGTTGCGCACCGCGATGGTGTACACGGTCTCCGGCGCCCAGTTCAGCTGCAGGGTGTGCACGGCGCTCGTCACGTCGTCCTGCGCCTCGATGCCGGGCGGCAGGGGCAGGGCGGGGCTGATGCGGAGGGCGCGCCGGAGGTCGGCGAAGCGCACCGGCGTGGCAAAGACGAGCGTGACGGCGCGCTCGGGGTCGAAGCCGGCCCCCGGGTGCTGCGCGCGCTCCCACTCGGTCCCCGGCTGCTCGACGGCGGTAAAGGCCGGGCGGCCGTAGGTCGTAAAGGCGATGGTCGTGGTGTCGGCCTTGGGCAGCGCGCCCACGGCCGGGGCCAGACCGGGCAGCACGACAAGCCGGTGGCGCGCGCCTTGCGCCAGCGGCTGCTGCGGACGCACCAGCAGCGCGCTGTCGCCGGCGGCCGGGGTCGTCTGCACCGCCGCCCGGCGCCCGTCCGGGCCTTCCAGCCGGATGAAGCGCGCGGCGGCCCCCGCCTCGATGCGCTGGTTGAAGCGCAGCGCGACGGCCTGCCGGGGATCGACGTAGATCGCGCCGTCGGCGGGCTCGGAGCGCACGACGGCGGGCCGGGGCGTCTCGAAGCGCCAGGTATAGGGCGCGGCCAGCGCCTCGCCGTCGGCGGCCGCCAGCCCGGCCCCGGCCTGCACCGTGAAGGCCGTGGCGGGCGGCAGCGGCGCCTCCGGCTGGAACACGAGCGTCTGCGCGCCCTGCCAGTACAGGCGCCCCTCGACCGCCGGCGTGATCCGGAAGGCGGCCGGCGGCGGCTCGGCGTCCTCGCCGAGGGCCGTCATGGGCTTCGTGAAGGTGACCGCCACGGCCTGCTCGGGGAGCATCGACGGCATCGGGCCGTAGGGCGTGGCGCTGAGCACCCGCAGCGCGCCTTCCAGCTCGGGCACGTAGGCCGCGTTCTCGTCGTAGGCCAGGGGCGCCGCCTCGGCCTCGAAGTCGCCGGAGAGGCTGGCGTCGGAGCGGTCGCAGGCGGCCAGGGCGACGCAGAGCGCGAGTACGGCCAGAAGAAGCGAAACCCTCGGGAGGCGGTGCAGCATGGCGGCGGATCGGCGAAAAGGAAAGGAGCGCGCTTCAAAGTACCGCGCAGGCGCGCGCCTCTCGAAGCGGCCGAAGCCCGCCCCGAGAATAATTCCGCCCCGCCCCCTACAGCCGCACGTGGAAGCCGGTAAAGAACGTCGCCCCCGGCAGCGGGTAGCCGCTGTTGATCTCGTACTGCTGGTCGGCCAGGTTCTCGCCGCGCACGAACAGCTCGGCGTAGCGCGACGGCCGGAACGTCGCGTAGGCGTTGACGAGCGTGTACGTCTCGGTGCGGCGCGCCGGGGCCGGCGCCACGTTGAGGTCGCGGATGTGCTGCACCTGGGCCGTCAGCCCGAAGCGGCCGCGCGTGTAGCCGGCCTCCAGGTGGCCCATGTGCGCCGGGGCAGCCAGCACGGGGCGCCGGGTGTGCAGGTAGCTGTAGCTCGTGCGCAGCCGCAGCCGCCGCGTGGCGTTGTAGACGCCCTCCCACTCGACGCCCCGGTGCCGGAACGCCCCCGAGTTGAAGTTGCGCACGTTCGGGAAGCGCCCTTCCGTCTGGATCAGGTCCTCGCCCTCGGCCAGGAAGGCGGTCAGTTCGGCGCGCATCCGGCCGCGCGCGTAGAGCACGCCCGCCTCGTAGTTCCAGAGCTGCTCGGGCTTGAGGTCGGGGTTGGCCGGGGGAAACAGGAACAGCTCGCGGATGCTCGGGCTGCGGAAGCCGCGCGCCGCCGACGCCTTGAGCGTGAGCAGGGGCGCGGCGTGCACCGAGAGGCCCACCTGAGGCGTCGTGTGGAGGCCGTAGCGGCTGTGATGCTCCAGGCGCGCGCCCGCGTTGAGCGTGGCGCGCCCCCCGAAGGCGTGCTGCAAAAGGGCGTAGCCCGCCGCCTCGCCGACGCGGTGCGCGCCGAGGTCGGTGTTCTGGAGCGTGTTGCCCGCCTCGCCGCCGTAGCGCTTGTAGTCGGCCCCGAGCGTGAACGTGCTGCCGGGGCGCAGGCGCACGCCCTGGTAGAGCATCACGCCGACGTTGTAATCGTCCGAGTGGAAGCCGTCGTAGATCGCGTGGTCGCCGTAGCTGTAGAACACGCGCGCGGCGCCCTCCAGGCGCGGCCGCCGGTTCTCGACCGAGACGGAGGCGCGCCCGCGCTGCACCTCGGCCCACCGCTCGGCGGCGGCGGGGCTGCCGGCGGCGCCCGGGTCGAGCGCGCGGAAGTCGGTGAGGCCGCCGTCGGCCAGCAGCATCACCCCCGGCGCCAGCCGCGCCGAGCCTTTCAGGTAAGCGCTCGTCGCGTCGAAGTCCGAGGACGGGCGGTGCCCATCGGTGCGGTTGTGGTTCACCGAGGCGTAGAGGGCTTTGCCGCCCCGGCGGTAGCCGCCGCTCAGGCCGTACTCGGCGCTGCCGTACGAGCCGTAGGACGCCCGCCCCGCCAGCGACGGCCCTTCGGAGGGCTGCCCGTGGCTGATCACGTTGATGACGCCGCCCATGGCCCCCGTGCCGTAGAGGATCGAGGCGGGGCCGCGCACCACCTCGACGCGCTCGGCGTCGGCGGCGGCGTACGTGTCGCCGAGAGGGTGGCCGAAAAGCCCCATGAACTGCGGGTGGCCGTCCACGAGCACGAGCACCTGGGTGTTGGGCGAGCCGCCGATGCCGCGAATGCTGATCTGCCCGGCGGCCCCCGTCGCAATGCCGAAGCCGGCCACGCCCCGCTCGGTCACGAACAGCCCCGGCACCCGGCCCGTCAGAATGGGCAGCAGGTTCTGCTCGCCCGCCTGCCGGATCTCGCTCTCGCTGACGACCGACACCGTCAGCGGCAGGTTCTCGCGCGCCACCTGGATCGGCGTGCCCGTGATGACGACGGGGCGCAGCTCGTACACGCGCGTCGTGTCGAGGGGGGCCTGCGCCCGGGCGCACAGGGGCAGCGCAACGGCCAACAGCAGCGGCAGGAATCGGCGCATAGACAAAATCGAAAGGGTCAGGCGATGGTCAGCAGCACGATGCCGCTGATCGTCAGGATCATGCCGACGATGGTTTTGACCGTGAGCGGCTCGCCGCCGAGGAGGATGCCCATCAGCGCCCCGAAAAGCGGCGACGTGAAGGCAATCGGCATGACCTTGCCGAGCGGGGCGCCCTTGATGGCGGCGTAGAAGCACAGCATCCCGACCGAGCCGGCCACCACGCCCCCGCCGACGACCATGTAGAGCAGCGCTTTCGGGCCGGCCTGCCCGACCGTCTTCCACTGCGGGAAACTGACCACGGCCAGCACGATGAGCGCTACGGAGGTGCGAATGGTAATGCCCATTTGCGGCGAAAGGTTGCCCAGGTGCAGCCCTTTCTTTTCGAAGTACCCGCCGATGCCCCAGGCCATGGCGGTCAGCAGCGCAAGCAGTTGCGGTTTCATAAAGTCTGCGGCGTATGGATGTCGGTAAACGCTTCCGACGCCGAAGATACGGCTTTTGCAGGCGGCCTCAGCCCGCCGGGGCGCCGGGGGCGTCCGCCACGCGCACCACGACGGGGCGACTGCGCAGGCGGCGGCCGCGCTCGTCGAAGGCGCGCAGCTCGATGCGGTGCGCGCCCGGCGCCAGCGGCCAGGCGGCCCCGTGCGCCGGCCCCGGCAGCAGCCGCCCATCGACCCACCACGTCACATGATACAGCGGCTCGTGGACGACGGCCTTCAGGTGCAGACGCTGGTAGTCGCGGTGCAGCACCGGGTCG
>CBDTTW010000108.1:0-10542 GCA_965363675.1 uncultured Rhodothermaceae bacterium | reverse complement strand
AGAGCGGCGCGTCCAGCCGCAGCTTGCCCTCGCCGACGAGTTGCAGGATGACGGCGGCCGTAAATTGCTTCGTGACCGAGCCGATGAAAAAGCGCGTCTCCGGGGTGATGGGCGTCCGGGCGGCATAGTCCGCATAACCGTAGCCGCGCTCGAAGAGGATTTTGCCGTCCTGGGCCACCGTGACCATGCCGTTCAGGCGGCCTTCCCGGGCATATGCGGTGGCAAGCTGGTCGATGCGCTCGGGCAGGGTCTGCTGCGCGCGGCAGCGCACGGCGGAAAAGGCCGCAAGCAAAAGCAGGCACAGCCAAAGCGGGCGGAGGGCAGGGCGCAGCGGCATGGCAGGCGGGGGCTGGAGGAAGGAACACGTTGTTTCAATCTAGCATCCGCCGGCGGCATTTGCCACTGCCGGCCGCAGCGGACGTTCGGGAGGCGCAGCGTGCAGGATGATGGACAAGCGGAGCCGAAAGCGTATGTTTAGGCGCAACTTCAGCAGGACCTTAACCAGCGTCAAATCTTGAGAGGATACCCTGATGCATCATCGTGGCAGGATGCGCTTTGCAGGCGTGGCGTGGGCGTTGGCGGCGGCGTGTCTGAGCCTGCCGGCCTATGGGCAGTCCGGCGCGCCCGAGGCGCGGAGCCTGCTGCTGTACGCGCCCGTGGGCGCCGCGCCGCACGCCGCGTGGCCGCCGGCGATGGCGGCGCCGGGCATGATGGCCCTGGGCGCCGCGAGGCCCGCGCCCGTGCTGGGCATGACGCTCGCAGGAGCCGCCGGGGTCGTGGGCGGCTTCTTGGCCGGCGGCTACACCGCCCTGGCGCTGGCTGGGGAGGGTGATTGCGGGGAGGAGAACCTGTGCCTGCTCGGGTGGGTCGTAGTAGGCGGCGGCATCGGCGAGGTGATCGGGGCGCCCCTGGGCGTGCACCTGGCCAACAAGGGGCGCGGCAGCTTTGGCCTGGATCTTGCCGTATCCGCAGCAGGTCTGGTGGGCGGCGTGCTCATCGGGCAGGCCGTTGCTCCGGACGCCGCGCCGCTCGTGGGCGTAGCCGTACAGCTCGGCGCCATCGTCTACACCGAGACCGTCACGAGCCGCCGGGCGCGCGCCGGGCAATGAGGCGGCGCAGGAACCGCGTACGATGAGGCGAAACCTGGGTATAGCGATGCTGGCGGGCGGGCTGCTCGTCGGGGCGGCCGCGCGGGCGCAACCCCTGCCGCCGCTGGAGCGCTACGGGGTGCGCCATACGCGCCTCATCTTCGACGACTTTGCGTACGCAGCGCCGCTCGTCTATGATCTGCGCTCCGACAGCGAGGCGGGCGGAGCGCCGGGGTCGCTCTACGGGCGCAGCGCATGGGCCGAGGGCGGGCCTTCGGCGCCGGCCGTGGGGCCGCCGCAGCGCGCATGGTTCGCCTACGACTGGGCCGAGCAGCCCTGGGCGCGCCTGGACCGCACGACCAACCCCTCGGCCACGACGACCGAGGCCGAGGGCGACGGCCGCCTTGTGCTGCGCCTTCAGCCCGGCCCCGGCCGCAACGGCCAGTACGGCGTCAGCACCGGCTTTGCGGCGGCCACCGGCTTCTGGGTGGCGCGTATGCAGCTCGGGCCGCTGCCGCCGCCGGGCGTTGCGGACGCTGTGTACGCCTTCTGGCTCCAGAGCGCCGAGGCGGCCTTGCAGGAGCCGGGCGGCCCCCGATGGTACGCGCCCAACGGCAAAGCGTGGCACGAGGTCAACTTCGAGCTGTGGAACCAGCCGTTCCGGGGCGACTGCGGCCTCGGCGGCCGGGACCAGGGCGAGCCGTACTGCCCCATCGGCACGGGCATCACGTGGTGGGGGCTGACCTACCGGGGGCGCAACCAGTACTTGCGCCCGGACTACCGCCGCCCCGAGGCGGGCTGCCGCTGGGCCGCCGAGCCGGACGCGCCGGACCGTTTCGCCGATCATCAAACGTGCCTGCGTCTGCTCACGCGCGGCGACATCGCGGCCTACTACGCCATCCGCATCACCGACGAGCGCCTCGTGCAGTACCTCTACGCCGACGACCCGGAGGACCGCGTGCGCGGCTTCGACCGGCTCTACATGGAGACCGGCAGCCCCGACGGCCGCGCCGGCGGCATCGAGCACGTCGCGCCGCCGCACCCGATGCGGGCGCTGCTGAGCATCGGCGGCAATCCGGCCGCGCTGCCGCACGCGCTCCGCATGGAGGTGGACTGGCTGTACTACACGCCCGAAGCATTCGCCGCTTTGGACGAGGTGATCGCCGACGTGGCCGCGCTGCGCCGCCGGCACGCGGCGGCGCGCCTGCAACGCCGGGGCGCGCCCGTCCGCCGGATCAACACCACCGGCCTGGGGCTGCGCGCGCCTTTCCGCGACGCGCCGGACAACCCGTGCTACTGGGCCGAGCCGTTCGGCGTGCAGGTGCGCGGGCCGTTCCGCCGCCGCATGACCGGCCGCCTCTACTTCGACGCGGCGCTCGACCCCGGCCCGGGCGGCGCGCGCCTGCGCCAGATGACGAGCGGCATCCGCTGGCGCATCGCCGAGCGCCTGCGCGCCTCCGGCGACGGGGCGCGCCGCACGCGCACGCATAGGCAGCAAAACAAAGGCTTCGGCTACGAATACCCCGGTCCCCCGGCGGGCTACGCCCTCGAACGCCTCGAACTCGAGGTAACCTATACCAGCGCCGACGAGTACGCGCGCGGCTGCCAGGCGGCGGCCTCGCGCCGCTACGGCTACACCCCCGCCGGCGGACTCGTGGAGGACCCCTAGGCGCAGGCAGGTGCGCCGCCGGCGCATGGTCGTTCCGCCGAAGCCGGCGGCGCCCACTATGGGCGCGCATCTACACTGGATGCGGGCTATATTCAGCGTAACCTGACGGATACAACCTCCGGCCGCCAACGGTCGGGACATCGGCATGAGCAACACGGCCTCACTTTCGCGCAGCAGGCAGCTCTACCTCATCCGGCGCGCCCTCGGCATGATCTGGGGCGCCTCGCGCAACTACACGCTCGCCTGGCTGCTGCTGCTGGCCGTGCTGGGCCTTATCCCGCCTGCCCTCGTATTTCTGACCAAGCTCATCGTCGATGCGCTGGCGGTGGCCGAAAGCCAGAAATCCGGGTTGGCGGGCCTGTGGCCCGCCGCCGCGCCCATTGCGCTCATGGGGGGGCTGCTCATCGCGCAGCGCGCCATCGCCGGCTTCCTGGAGTGGATCAACACGATGCAGTCGGAGCTGATCGGCGACCATATCAAGCGCCTCGTACACACGAAGGCCGCCGAGCTGGACTACGCCGACTTCGAGTCGCCCGAGTTCTACGACACGCTCGCCCAGGCCAACGGCGCGGCTTCGGGCAGCGTGCTCAGCCTGCTGCAAACCCTCGGCAGCTTCCTCGGCAGCCTCGTCACGCTCGGCTCGCTCATCGCCGTCATCGCCGTGTACGCGTGGTGGCTGCCCCTGACGTACGTGGCCGCGGCCATCCCGGCTTTTGTCGTGCTGATGCAGTACCGCCGGATTTACCATACGTGGTGGGTCCAGACGACGCCCGCGCGCCGGTGGGTGCAGTTCTTCGACATGGCGCAGACGAACCAGGCGGGCGCCGCCGAATTGCGCGTGTTCGACCTCGGCCCGTACTTCCGCGAGCGCTACGAAGCCCTGCGCTCCCGGCTGCGCGGCGAGCAGTCGCGCATGGTGCTGCGGCAGGCCGTCGGCAAGCTCGTCGCCGGGGTGCTGGCCTTCCTCGTCACCGGGCTGACGATGCTGTGGGCCGTTATCCGGGCCACCAACGGCGTCGGCTCCATCGGCGACTTGGCGCTGTTCTACCAGACGTTCGCCATGGGGCAGGGCGTCATCTCGGCCATCCTCCAGTCGTTCGGGTCGCTCGCCACGAACACGCTCTACCTGCAATACCTGTTCACCTACCTCGACCGCCCGGTGACGCTCGTGGACCCGCCCGCGCCCGCGCCCTTCCCCCGGCGCATCGAGCAGGGCGTCGTCTTCGACAACGTCAGCTTCCGCTACCCCGACAGCGACCGCCTGGCCCTCGACCGGTTTACGCTGCATCTGCCCGCCGGCAAGCTCTCGGCGATTGTGGGCGAGAACGGCGCGGGCAAAAGCACCTTCACGAAGCTGCTCTGCCGTTTCTACGACCCCGAGGCCGGCGCGGTGCGCATCGACGGGCAGGACGTGCGGCGCTTCCGCCGCGCGGATCTGCTGCGCAACATTTCGCTGCTCACGCAGTGGCCGATCCGCTACCCGTTCACGGCCGAGGAAAACATCTGCATCGGCGATTTGCGGCGCGCGCCCGTCGAGGCGGACGTGATCGCCGCGGCCGAAGCCGGAGGGGCGCACAGCTTCCTGGCGGCGCTGCCCCGGGGCTACGACACCACGCTCAGCCGCCAGTTCGAGGACGGCGTCGAGCTGTCCGGCGGTCAGTGGCAGCGCGTGACGCTGGCGCGCGCCATCTACCGCAAGGCGCCGCTGCTCGTGCTGGACGAGCCGACGAGCTACATGGACTCGTGGACCGAAATCTCGTGGGTGCGCGGCTTTAAGGATCTGTTCCAGGGCCGCACGGCCGTGCTGATTACGCACCGTTTCACGACGGCGATGCAGGCCGACGTGATTTTCGTGATGCATCAGGGGCAGGTCGTCGAGAGCGGCTCGCACGCCGAACTGCTGGCCGCCGGCGGGCACTACGCCGCCTCGTGGCACGCCCAAATATCCGAGGCCGGGGCCGGCGTCGCGGCCGGGTAACGCTGTAGAAACGTATACCCCATTGCGCTGAAAGCGCATGGAGATCGGCGCGGGTATTTTCTACCTTTGTGTTGCAGGTATTATCGTAACCATCGTCCTTCATGAGCGGCATCGCCGGACTCTGCTACCCCCAGCCCCATCCCGACGCCGCCCGGCGGTGCGCGGCGGTGCTGGATGCCATGGCGCACCGCGGGCCGGACGGGCGCGGCGCGTGGGCCGAGGGGCGCGCGGCCCTTGGGCATCTCATGCTCCACGTCACGCCCGAGTCGCTCGTGGAGCGGCAGCCCTACACTGACGCCGGCGGGGCCGTCATCACGGCGCAGGCCCGCATCGACAACCGCGAGGCGCTGGCGGCGCAGCTTGGCCTGCCGCTTGCCGTCGAGACCTCGGACGCACAGCTCATCCTGGCCGCCTACCGCCGGTGGGGCCGCGACTGCGCGGCGCATCTCTACGGCGACTTCGCCTTCGGCATCTGGGACCCCGCCGAGCAGTCATTCCTGTGCGCCCGCGACCACATGGGGGTCGTCCCGTTCTATTATACCCATGTTCCGGGTGTGCTGCTGGCCTTCGCCTCGGAGGCGGGCAGCCTCGTGCGCCTCCCCGAGGCGCCGCGCGCGCTCAACGAGGTGCGCATCGCCGACATGCTCCTGAACCTCATCAGCGAGCAGGAGGGGACCATCTACGCGGGCGTCCTGCGGCTGCCGCCGGCGCATACGCTCTGGGGCAACGCCCACGGCATCGAGCGGCGGCGCTACTGGCAGGCCGAGCCGCAGACGCTCCGCGAGACGACCCCGGAGGCGCAGATAGAGGCGTTCTACGACCACTTCGCCGAGGCCGTGCGGGCGCGCTGCCGGAGCGCCTTCCCCGTCGGCTCGCAGCTCAGCGGCGGCCTCGACTCGACGTTCGTCTCGTGCGTGGCGCGCGACCATCTCGTCGAGGCCGGGCGCGGCCCGCTGCATACCTTCTCGATGATCTTCGACCACTCGCCCGAGAGCGACGAGCGCGACCTGATCGCCTACACCCTCAAGCAGCCGGGCTTTGCGCCCCACCTGCTGCCGATGGACGACATCAGCCCCATCGACAGCCTCGACGAGGAGTACGAGCACCTCGAAGTGCTCTCGCAGGGGGCGCACCACTACCAGTGGGCCTGCTTCAAGGCCGCCCGCGCCGCCGGCGTGCGCGTCCTCCTCGACGGCCTCGACGGCGATACGATTGTCGGCGACGGCTATCTGCGCTTCCGCGAGCTGGCCCACGCCGGCGACTGGCCGACGTTCTGGCAGGAGGCCGAGGCCGCCGTCGCTCTGCGCCGGGACATGCGCCAGTTTCAGGGGCATGAACAGGTTTTCACGTCGCTCAACGGCATCTTCCGCGCCTTCGGGATGGACGAGCTGAACGACCTGGCGCGGCGCGGCCGTTACCTTCGGCTGGGGCAACGCCTCCTGGGTCTGCGCGGCTCGGTCCATATGGGCCCTGTGCTGGAGATGCTGCTGCGCCGGAGAGTCCGCGACCTGCGGCGCGGCGTGCGCCGGCACTCAGCCGTGGTGCACGATACGGCGATTCTTAACCCGGATTTTACAACCCGGCTCGGAGCGTCGGAGCGCATCGGCGCGTTGGCGGATGAGTGGATGAACGACGCCACGGAGGCGGGGCGTCAGCAAAGCATGCTCAATCGTAATCCGTACACGGCTGCCCTAGAGCCGATTGGATACGCAGAATGCGCCAATGGATTGGTGGTGGCTCATCCATTTCTTGACGTACGCCTTGCGACCTATTGTTTAAGTTTACCGGTGGAAACAAAGTTCAGAGGCGGTTGGAACCGCTGGATCATGCGAGAGGCTATGCGGCGGACGGCGCCGGCAGAGGTCGCCCGGCGCGTGGGCAAGGCCAACGCAGAGCAGTCGATCGTTCGCGGCGCCATGCGGCTTGCCGCGAGGATGGAGGAGATGGTGGAGGCGGTCCGGACGGAGAGCGCCTACATCAACGAGCAGGAGCTGGATCGCCTGCACGCGCAGGGAGCGAGCATTGAGGGTCTGGAGTTCGACCGGTTGCTCAAAGCCTATAGCGTAGTCAGGCTCATCCAAAAGGCGCGTGGCATATTAGCGAAAAGCGCCTTGCAGCCCGAAGCCGTCTCAGTAGATTGATGTTAGAAAAAAAACGCTGAAGAAAGCACGAATCGAGTGATTCTCACCTTCTAAGGCAACCTAATACTACAAACCCCCAACAAAGGAGAAGCAATGAAAAACACCTACGTAACCCCCTCGATCGAGGAGTTCGGCAGCATCCACGGCGTGACCGGCGTCATCGGCGGCGCTCCCCGTACGGACTATGTGTACGGCCCCAACGGCACCATCATCAGCCAGGCCAACGACCTCGGCTCGTTCGACATCTGCGCCAACCCGGCCAAGGCCCCTGCCAAGGCGGAGTGCTTTGATTTCGGCGACTAGTATCCTGTAGTATCCTAGGTTCGACCGGGCGACGTCTGGAAACGGTAATGCATCCCTGCGCCTGCGGCAGTGTCATCCGTTCCTACGCGGCGCAGCCCGGATAGCCGGCGGCCCTGGAGCGCCGGATCTGACGATCTGCTACGGCAGGCGCAGGTCCGGCGCTCCAGCCGTTTGCCGGAGCGCCGCGCGGCGGCGCATCATGGCTCCCTGCGACGGTGGGAGAGGGTAGAAGGCGGGGCTCGCCCGGCGAGCCCCGGCCTTGTGTAGCGGAGGAACGCTGGAAGCTGCTCCTGTACATAACACTACTACCCTACACCCCAACGTGAATACCCTATACGAAGCGCCGACGATCACGGCATACGGCAGCATCGAAGGCCAGACGG
This sequence comes from uncultured Rhodothermaceae bacterium, assembly GCA_965363675.1. Lineage (GTDB taxonomy): Bacteria > Bacteroidota > Rhodothermia > Rhodothermales > DASSAV01 > CBDTTW01. The sequence goes on along the minus strand of CBDTTW010000108.1, from coordinate 2,980 downwards.
GCGCCTACGGCGGCGTCGGAAACGGCGACTATATCTTCGGCCCCAGCGGCGTCATTCTCAGCCTGGACCCCGGCTCCGGCGCCTTTTGCAGATCCCGCAGCGGGAAGCATCTGGGCACGGGGCAGTCGTGCTTCTACATGGACCCCGAGCCGGACGAAGACTGAACCGGTGGGGGCCGCCAAGCGATAGGGCGCGCCGCCTGCAAGCGCTCTGGCCTGCAGAGCCTGGCAGCGTTATATTAGGCCCCGCAAGCATCCCTGCCGAAGGGCTGCATCCTTTCCTGATTGGTCTGCGGAGCGCCCGCCTCTGGAAACGGCACACCATACCTACGCCGCCTACGGCAGCATCATCCGTTCCGAGGTCGTGTTGCCCGGATACGAGGCCGGCATCGGGGCGCCGGATCTGACGATCGGCTACGGCGACGTTGCCGATCCGGCGCTCGACGCGTATCAGGGCACGCCGGACCTCGTCGGCGGGGAGATCCCGCCGGACTTTATCTTTTACTGCCTGCACGGCAAGCGCATCCTCGTCAACGAGCGCACCACCGCCGATGCCGGTTCCATCCAGACGTACACCTCGGGCATCGCCATGGCGGCGCTGCTGCGGCAACGCGGCCGGCTCGTGCTGCACGCCTCGTGCGTGGCGAAGAACGGCGCGGCCATCGGCTTTCTCGGCGCCTCGGGCGCAGGCAAAACGTCGATTGCCGCGTACTGCCACCAGCGGGGCTACGCGCTGTTCAACGACGACGTGCTGGCGCTCGACGTGCGCGAGGCCGAGCGCGCGGCCTGGGCGCTGCCCGGCGGCAGCACCCTGCGCTTGCGCCCCGATGCCGGGGCGGCCCTTCTGGAGCAGTTCGAGGATTTGCCCTTCGTAATGGAGGGCTCCGCGAAGCGCATCGCCGTCGTCCGGCCGGCCCACGCCCTCGCGCCGACGCGCCTGCGGGCGTTCTTCATGATCGACACGCACTTCGGCGAGGCGAACGCGCTCGTGCCGGCCGACCATGCCACGGCGTTGCAGTACCTGTTCCACCACACGCACGCGCGCAACCTGCTGCAACACCCCGTGCACCGCGTGCAGCACTTCCGGCTGTGCTCGGCCGTGGCGGCCACGGTGCCCGGGTACTACCTGGCGCGCAAGCACGGCATCGACCAGCTTCCCGAGATGTTCGGCCTCATCGAGGCGGCGCTGGAGCAGGCGGGCGCCTGACGCCCGGCCTTCCTCAGCCGGGAGCGCTTCCGGCTGAGGCCGCGCGCAAGCGGCCGATCAGGAGCCCCTGCAAGAAGAAACGCGCCTCCTCCGGGTCCAGGTGCAGGGCATGGTTTTCCAGGACGACCTGAATCGTCGAGGGCGAAAGGCGGTAATCGTCGATGAGCCTGTGCTCGTAGGCCAGGTCGAGCATCTTTTCGATGCCCATAGGAAGCAGCCGCATACCGTTTACCGAACAACCATGTGGACTTGCGCTAAACAGGATAATGCCTCAGGGCGCGGATCGGCGCCGCCGCAATCGTGAATAACCGATCACAAAACGCCGACCCTGCGCCTCAGGCGGCGTAGGCGCGCCCGCCGAAAAGCCGCACCGCCGCCCACAACAGCCGCCGCCGCAGGCCCCCGACGCCGCCGACGGCCATCGCTTCCAGGAAAACGGCGTCGGCCTCGGCGCGGGGACAAAGGCGCGTGTAGTACAGCCAGTCGTGCAACACGGCGGCTTTGCCGTAGCGCCCGAACGGCGGGCACACCGGCCAGACGAGGCGCGGCGCGCTTGCCAGGTCGGTGATGTACCCGCGCGGCGCTACGACCAGCCGCCCGAGCCGGTCCGAGCGGTAGATGAGGTCGGCCAGGAGCATCCAGCGGCGCTCGTCGGCGGGCGCACGCATCTGGTCCGGTTCGAGGTCGGTCAGCACGAGGTCCGTCAGAAAAGCACTCATGGGCGTGGGGGCAGGGTGGAAGGGGCGGCCAGCTCGAAGTGGGGCAAGTCGTCGAAGCGGTTGTCGGCCGACTCGCCGTCGCGGTCCCAGTCGCCGCCCCAGCGCACGCCGACCCCGAGCGCATGCCCGACGCCGACCACGACGCCGGCGAGGTAGAAGAAGCGCTCGCGGTTCTGCCAGTCGATGGGGTAGGGCGCCAGGTCCACGGCGCGGCTCGGGGCGGCGTTGTGCGGGCTGCGGGGGTAGGGCAGGCGGCTTTTGCCTTCGCGGAACGCCTTCTCCTGCGCCGCCCGGCCCCGGTGGCCCTCCACGACGGCAAAGTCCACAATTTCGATGGCGCGCTCCACGACGCGCACCAGGTCCGGGTGCACACCCGGCGTTTCGGCGTCGCCGGAGAGGCGGGCGCGGCTGCGGGCGCTAAACTGAGGCATAGGTTTCTTCGGGTTGAGAGGGTGAGGAGGGGGGCGCGACTCGGCGGGCGGCGCGCAGCTCGCGGATTTGCCGGTAGAGCGTCAGCACCCCGACGAGCAGGCCCACCAGCAGCGTGAGCGCTTCGAGCCAGCCTTCGAGCACCTGCCAGACGCCCGCCAGCCCGCTGCCGAGGGTGAGCAGCATGGCCGCCGCCGAGCGCAGCGCCGAAACGCCGGGGCCGGGTTCAGGGCCGTTACCGGTTTGCATAGCCGATTCTCCGGATGCGGTGCGCGAGGCCGTCGGCGCACACGATGAGGGGGCCGAGGCTCGCCGGGTAGGCCGCCGCCGGCGCGCCGAAGTCGTAGGCCGCTCCGAGCGGCGAGGCCCCGCCCCCGAGCGGCCCCACCTGCCACAGGCGGCCCGCCCCCACGGCCAGGACCCGGCCGCGCAGCCGCCACAGGCTCACGCCCCGGCCGTCCGGCGACGCGGGCCACGCGGGCGGCGGCGGAAACGCCTCGACCGGCGCGGCGGCGTCGGCGAGGGGCCAGGCGTACAGGCGGCCGTCCACGTCGAGGCGGACCGAGCGGCGCGGCGCGTCGGCCTCTCCGGTCGAGACGTGCGTCCAGGCGCCGGCCCAGGCGCCC
>CBDTTW010000107.1:0-10542 GCA_965363675.1 uncultured Rhodothermaceae bacterium | reverse complement strand
CCGGACCCCAACGTCGTCATTATCATCGGCGGCTACCAGCGCGGGCGCGACCTGCCGGACCCCAACGTGGTCATCATCATCGGCGGCTATCAAGATGCGCTCGGCCTGCTGCGCACCCGCTACGGCGCCGTCATCGAGCACGACGACGCCCTCGACGTGGACCTGATTTCCCTGCCCAACGAAGCCGACCCCATCGCCCGCTTCTTCGAGATCATCACGACCGAGCAGCTCGGCGGCCGCCCGCTTCTCGACTACTTCCGCCTCGTCGAGATCACGAGCCAGGGCGACTTCGGCGCCCCGGAGCAGCAGCCCGCCAAGCCCGTCGGCGCGCTGCCTTTCCCCTCCGACCCGTACTTCCTCAACCAGTGGAACCTCGTCTGGACGCGCATGCTCGAAGCGCAGTGGTTCCCGCAGGCGGCCTCGAAGGCCGTCAAGGTGGCCCTCATCGACAGCGGCATCGGCGCCGACGACCGCGCCGCCGCCGGCCTCGACGGCGTGGAGATCGTCTACCACAGCGTAGCCCCCACCACCGCGCAGCCGGCCCCCCATGCCTTCGGCGTCGCAACGCTGCTGGCCGACGCGGCCAACGACGGCGACGGCATCGCCGGGCTGCTCGGGCGGTGGCAGATGACCAGCGGGTGCAGCGCCCCGCCCAAGCTGTTCTCCCGGCGCCCGCCTCAGCTCTCGGTGTACAACGTCGGGGATTTCGGGCCGATCAGCGTGTTCGTGGCGCGCGCCCTCTACGACGCCGTAGACGAGGGCGCCGACGTAATCAACCTCAGCCTCGCGCTCGCCTACTCGCCCACGGTCGAGGAAGCCGTCCGGTACGCGCTCGATCATAACGTGGTCGTGGTGGCGGCGGCGGGCAACTACGCCCCCGAGGTCCGGAGCAAGCCCGCCAAGTTCCCGGCCAACATCCCCGGCGTGCTGGCCGTCGGCTCGGCCAACCTGCTCACGTTTACGGCCGGGCACTCGGCCAACACCGGCCTGAGCGTGCTGGCCCCCGGCGAGCATCTCGTCGTCGGCGCGAGCGGCGGCGGCTGGACCGAGGTCTACGGCACCTCCTTCGCCGCGCCTCATGTGACGGCGGCGGCGGCCATGCTGCGCGCCCTGCGCCCGGATTTGCCCGCCTCGGCCATTGCCGATGCGCTCGTGGACCGCTCGCAGAAATACCGCCGCTATGGGGCGGGCTTCCTGAACGTGCTCAGCGCCGTCAACCAGGTGCTGCCGGCGCAAAAGCGCGTGCGCTTCGTCGAACTGCCGCTCGGCTGCCTCGCCGCCGGCAAAAACGACCCCGCCGCCGCCTGGCCTGCCTACGACTACGACCACCGCCAAGACGACGACTTGTTCGCCGCCGCCGAGGCGCCCGAGCTGCCGCGCCGCGTCTCGCTGGAGGGGGCCTATCCCAACCCCTTCAACCCGGCTGCGGTGGTGCGCTTCTCGCTGCCGGAGGCGACGCACGTGCAACTGGCCGTCTACAACGCGCTCGGGCAGCAGGTAGCCGTCCTCGCCGACGCCGCCTTTGCCGCCGGGGCGCACCAGGTTGCGTTCGACGCCGGCGGGCTGCCCAGCGGCGTCTACTTCGCGCGCCTGACGGCCGGCGCAAGCGTCGAGGTGCGCCCGATGACGCTGGCGAAGTAGCCCGCACGAAGGCGCACGCCTGAAAAAGGGGTCCGGCCTGCCGCCGGACCCCTTTTTTTGCGCCCTGCTCAGAGGCCCGCAAGGGCGCGCAGCCGTTCGAGGGCGCGGGGCGGCTGCCCGAGCCGGCGGCGGCGCACGCCTCGGGGGTCATCGCCGACGTATCGACTTCGAGATCGTAGATCCCGGGCGTGTGTACGGCCGCTTCCCAGCGCTGCACCGGCTCGGGGATCGGCTCGCCGGGGGCCGCCTGCACGTATAGGCCCGCGCCTGAGGCGCGCCGCCGCGCCAGAACCACCTCGGCGGGGCAGCGCACGCCCACCAGGTAGGCCGGCAGTCCTTCCAAGCCCCGGGCGCACCCCGCAAGCACGCCGAGCGGGCGGCTGTAGTCGTCGTGCAGCCCCAGGTCTGCCGCCACGCACAGCCCCTCGCGGCTGTGCGCCGCCGCCGAGGCCCACAACGCCCGGTACGAGGCCGCTACGAACGCCTCCAGGTCGCGGCGCTCGCCTCCGGGCCGCAGCCCGATGCCCGGCCGCAAGGCCGGCGGCGTGATGCTCCGCACGAAGGCATCGACGCCCAGGTTCATCCAGACGCCCGGCAGCGCCGCCTGCATGGCCGCGACGATGGACGACTTGCCCGCACGGGGCGCCCCGCTGAGCAGCACGATGGCGCCGGGCGGGCGCAGCGCGAAGTCCGGAGGCATGGGTTTCGGGCGCAAAGTTGCGCAACGCTAAAGGGGGCCGAAGCCCCCTTTCGACGTGCGCGCGGGGCGCTAGTCGGCCTCCGCGATTTCCGCCTCGGCGAACGTCTCGAACGTCAGGCCCGAGCCGTCGGCCGCCACGTCGATCCGGATGGACTCGCCGTCCTGCACCCAGCCGGAGAGGATTTCTTCGGCCAGCTTGTTGGCGATCTCGCGCTGGATGACCCGCTTGAGCGGGCGCGCCCCGAAGGCGGCCTCGAAGCCCTGGTTCGCCAGCCAGTCCCGCGCCTCGTCGGTCAGTTCGAGCGAGAGGTTGTGGTTGCGGGCCGCCATGCGGTGCATGTGCTGGAACTGGATGTCCACGATCCGGCGGATCTGCTCGCGCCCGAGCGGCCGGAACATCACGATCTCGTCGATGCGGTTCAGGAACTCGGGCCGCATGCGCTGCTTGAGCAGCAGCATGATCTCGCGGTTCAAGCCCTCCTCATCGGCGGCCGTCAGATGGCCCCCGGCAAAGTCCGTGCGCTCGCGGATGATCTCGGAGCCCAGGTTGCTCGTCATGATGATGAGGGTGTTCTTGAAGTCCGCCGTGCGGCCCTTGTTGTCGGTCAGGCGGCCGTCGTCGAGCACTTGCAAGAGGATGTTGAACACCTCCGGGTGCGCCTTCTCGATCTCGTCGAGCAGCACGACGGCATAGGGCTTCCGGCGGACGGCCTCGGTGAGCTGGCCGCCCTCCTCGTAGCCGACGTAGCCCGGCGGCGCGCCGACGAGGCGGCTGACGGTGTGGCGCTCCTGGTACTCGCTCATGTCGATGCGCACCATCGCGCTCTCGTCGTTGAACAGGAACCACGCCAGCGACTTGGCCAGCTCGGTCTTGCCGACGCCCGTCGTGCCGAGGAAGATGAACGAGCCGATGGGCCGCGACTCTTCCTGAAGCCCGGCGCGGCCCCGGCGCACGGCGTTGCTGACGGCGGCGATGGCCTCGGGTTGGCCCACCACGCGCGCGCCGAGCACCTCCTCCATGCGCGTCAGCTTGGCGCGCTCGCTCTCCAGCATCCGCGTCACCGGGATGCCCGTCCACCGGGCCACGATGCTCGCAATATCCTCCTCGCTGACTTCTTCCTTGAGCAGGGCGCCCTGCTCCTGGATTTCGAGCAGGCGCCGGTTCGTCTCCTCGACCGTCGCCTCCAGCTTCGGGATGCGGCCGTAGCGGAGTTCGGCTACGCGGCCGTACTCGCCCTGGCGTTCGAGCGCGTCGGCTTCGTTGCGCAAATGGTCGATCTCCTCCTTGGCGTGCTGGATCTGCACGATCAGCTCTTTTTCCTCCTGCCAGCGCGCGCGCAGATCCAGGCGTTCGGCCTCCAGAGAGGCGATCTGCTCGCCGATGTGCGAAAGCTTGTCTTCGTTGCGGTCGCGCTTGACGGCCTCGCGCTCGATTTCGAGCTGGCGGATCTGGCGTTCGAGCGCGTCGAGTTCCTCGGGCATCGAGTCGATCTCGATGCGCAGGCGCGCGGCGGCCTCGTCCACCAGGTCGATGGCTTTGTCCGGCAGAAAGCGGTCGCCGATGTAGCGGTGGCTCAGCTCGGCCGCCGCCACGAGCGCCGCGTCGGTGATGCGCACGCCGTGGTGGACCTCGTACTTTTCCTTGATGCCGCGCAGGATCGAGATGGTGTCCTCGACGCTCGGCTCCCCGACGAGCACCATCTGGAAGCGCCGTTCGAGGGCCTTGTCCTTCTCGAAGTGCTTGCGGTACTCGTCGAGCGTGGTGGCCCCGATGGCGCGCAGCTCGCCCCGCGCGAGCGCCGGCTTGAGGATGTTGGCGGCGTCCATGGCCCCCTCGGCCGCCCCCGCCCCGACGAGCGTGTGGATCTCGTCGATGAACAGGATGATCTCGCCCTCGGCCTCGGTGACTTCCTTGACGACGGCCTTGAGGCGGTCCTCGAACTCGCCGCGGTATTTCGCCCCGGCGATGAGCGCGCCCATGTCGAGCGCCGTGATGCGCTTCGTCTTGAGGCTCTCGGGCACGTCGCCCTGCACGATGCGAATCGCCAGGCCCTCGGCGATGGCGGTTTTGCCGACGCCCGGCTCCCCGACGAGCACCGGGTTGTTCTTGGTGCGTCGCGACAGGATTTGCAGCACGCGCCGGATCTCGTCGTCGCGCCCGATGACCGGGTCGATCTTGCCCTGGCGCGCCAGGTCGTTGAGGTCGCGGGCGTAGCGCTTGAGCGCTTCGTAGCGGCTCTCGGCGTGCTGGTCCGTCACGCGGTGGCTGCCGCGCACGTCCTTGAGCGCGCCGAGCACTTTTTCGCGCCCGACGCCCTGCTCGCGCAGGGCCGCGCCCATCTCTTCTTTGGACTCGGCCAGCGCCGCCAGCAGGTGCTCGCTCGAAATGTACTCGTCCTTGAGCAGCTCGGCCTCGGCAAGCGCGCGGTCGAAGACCTTCTTGAGGTCGTTGCCGACGTACTGCCCCGAGACGCCGGCCCCGCTGACCTGCGGCAACCGGGCGATGGCGGCTTCGGCGCGGCTGCGCAGGGCGTCGGAGGAGGCGCCCAGCTTACGCAGGAGCGATCCCACGACGCCGGCCTCGTCGGCCAGGAGCGCCTTGAGCAGATGCGCCGGCTCCAGGCTCTGGTGGTTCTGCGAAGCCGCCAGGTCGATGGCCGCCTGCACCACCTCTTGCGCCTTGATGGTAAATTTCTGATAGTTCATATGCACGCTTTATCTAATGCGATGATCGTAATCGTTCGGGAGGCCGCCCCGCTGCGCAGCAGCTTTTGCGCCGCCTTGTCAGGGCTGCGGCTACTCGAACCTTTACGAAAAGCGTACCGACCTGCACGCGTCTGACAGCCTGTCAGGCTACTCGTACCCGCGCGTCGCCACCCGGTGCACCGAGACGGCTTCGCCGCCCTGGCCGGCCTCGTAGGTGACGCGCTCGCCCACGGCGACCATCTCGCCCATGTGATAGTCCTTGAGGGCGCCGAGCGCAAAGTGAATCTCCGCGCCCGCTTCCTCGCCGCGAATCACGCCGCGCCCTTCCTTTTCGTCGAAAGCGATGATCGTTCCCTGAGGCATGGCTGCATAAGGTTTGCGTGGCTGAACAACCGGCCCCGGACTCGGGCCGGCCTCCTACGCAAACAAGCTAGCGCCCCCGCCGCGCCGCCCCGAGCGGGCCGCTGCCATAAGGTTGTAACAGCGGAACGAGCGCCCCTAAACGTAAAAAAGAGGCCGGCAGCGAACTGCCGGCCTCTTTTCGTTTTCGCTTTCGACGCCGCCCGAGGGCGACGCAGCGCCTGCATGTGCTCTGGCGTTTCCGGCCGGCTCTTGAGCGGCCGCCGTCATGCGCGGCGGCGCCTCTGCGGCGGAAAGCGTCGGATTACATGCCCGGCATCATCGTCGTGTCGGCCATGGTGGTATCCATCGCCATCGAGTCCATCGGCATCGGATCGACCATCGTCGTGTCGGTCAGGATCGCCGTCGTGTCGGCCTCAAGCGCCGTCTCGTCCTCGCGGCCTGCGCAGCCCGCCATGACGCCGACGATCGAAAGCACGGCCAACGTGTTCAGGACTACCTTCGTGAACTTCTCCATCGTATTGCCTCCTGTTTGGGTGACGTATAGCGCTCTCAGGGTATCGAGCGCGAAGTCAGTGCGCAGCGGTCTATGCCGCCGCTGCTGACTAGCTTCCAGCGTAGGGCGACCTCCGAAAAGGCCGCACATCAAATAAAAACATGTAAAAAAGGCAACCGGGCACGTATACACACGACCTGCCCAAGGGTTTCCTTTTTCAACGACCGCAAATCTAAACCAAGTGGTAATCTTCAAACAAGCGCCCCCGGCGCAGCCGAGATGTGTTTTTACAAATGCGCCCCGCGCGCCTGCCGTCCTCCAACCCGGCACGTTATGTGCTCACGTCATATATAAACAGATACATGCCTTGCCCTTTGCTTGGCGGTGCGTTTCGCCGGGCAGGCGCGGGCGGCAGGCGGGGAAGCCCTTTGCCGGAGGGGACGCCCTATGACATTGCCAACGCACAAGGCGCTGTTAAATAGCCTTATAGCCGCCGCCGGTCGTGCGTCGCCGGAGCCTTGCCGCCGCTTCAAGCGCGGCGCGCAGCGCGGAAACGTGCGAGGTTGTGTGAATTTTTGCGCGAGCCGCCCCCGCGCCCGAAACGCGCCGCTCCCGGACCCGGGCGGCTCCGGCGGCGTTTGCCTACCAAAATATAGTCGCGGCGCGCCTGCGGGCCGCCGCTCATTCGGAGAGGATAGATGTTCGAGTTGACGAAGGCCGACAAGGCATGGTGGGATAGATTTCAGGGCCTGCTGGACGAGCAGACTGAGTGGCCGTCCCGGTACGTGTTCAAGTTCATCGTCCCCCGGGCGGGCCTGGACGACCTGAAGGGCGTTTTCGGCGACCATCCAGTGATCGTGCGGGCCTCCACGAAGGGCCGGTATATCAGCATCACGGCGCACCTGCACATGAACTCCAGCCAGGAGGTCATCCACATCTACAAGGCCGCCGGACAAGTCGAGGGCGTGATCTCGCTGTAGGCGGAGCGGGGCTACCAGGCGCGCCGCCGGTCGCGCGCGGGCGTTTCCTCGGGCGGGGCGTCTTCGGCGCGCTCTTTCTTTGGTTCGGCGCGCTCTTTCTTTGGTTCGGCGCGCCGCTCGCGGTCGTTCTGCCGCTCGCGGGAGGGCGGCTCCTCCTCGCGCGCCGACTCCTCGTAGCGCTCGCGGGCGCGCTGCTTCAGACCCTCGATCTCGCGGATAGACTGTTCGAGACGGCGCAGGCGCTCGCGGCGGGCTTCGTCGCTTTCGATGTCGCGCTTGGCCTCGCGCGCGGCGCGCTCGGCGTCACGGCTTATCTCACGCGCGGCGCGTTCGGCTTCGCGCTGCATTTCTCGGGCGGCGCGCTCGGCCTCGCGGCGCATCTCGCGGGCGGCCTCTTCCGCCTCCTCCTGTCCCCGGCGCTGCCTGCGCTCGTCGCGGGGCTCCTCCTCCGGAGCGTCTTCCTCCGGCGAGTGGTCGCGGGGGCGGCCGAAGATTTTGCCGAACCAGCCCTCCAGGTCGTCCTGCCAGTCGTCTTCCGACGGCGAGGGCTCCGGCGGCGGCGGGAACGCGGCGCTGCGCCGGATCTTGCCCGAGGAAAGCGCCCGGTCGAATGTGTCGCCGACGACGTACAGGGCATTGTGCGCGCCCTGGCCCCAGTAGTCCGAGCGGAACGTGATGCGCTGGTCGTTGAAGCCCACCCACGCGCCGGCCACCAGGTCGGGATGCATCAGGATGAACCAGCCGTCGGCGTTTTCCTGCGTGGTGCCCGTTTTACCCGCCACGTCGGCGCTGATGCCGAAGGTGCTGCGGATGCGCTGCCCGGTGCCTTCGTCCACGACGCCGCGCATCATGTCGAGCAGCGTAAGGGCCGTCGCCTCCGGAAGCGCCTGCTCGGCCTCGCTCGTGAAGCGGGCCAGCACGGCCCCGGCGCGGTCCTCGATGCGCGTGACGGCCAGGGGCTCGCGGTAGGCCCCGGCGTCGGCGATGGTGGCGTAGGCCGACACCATTTCCAGCAGGGTCACCGAGCTGGTCCCGAGCGCAAGCGAGGGCACCGCCTCCAAGGGGCTTTTGCGCACGCCCATGCGCTCGGCCAGCGCGGCCACGCGGCCCGCGCCCACCTCGTCCATGAGCTGCGCCGTGACGGTGTTCTTCGAGTGCGCGAGCGCCTGCCGGAGCGTGTACGGCTGGTTGCTGACGCCCTCGGCGTTGACCGGCCGCCACACGTCCGAGCCCGGCACGTCGATCTCGACGGCGGCGTCCATGAAGGTGTCCTCGGGCGAGAAGCCTTTCTCCAGCGCCGCCGCGTAGACGAACGGTTTGAACGTCGAGCCCGGCTGCCGCTTTGCCACGACGACGTGGTCGTACTGGTCGCGGCCGTAGTTGCGGCTGCCTACCCACAGGCGGATCTGCCCGTTCTGCGGGTTGACCCCTACGAGGCCCACTTCCAGGCGCGTCTTGACGGCCTTGAGGCTGTCCATGAACGCTTTGTTGCTGCGCAGGCGCGCCAGCAGCTCGGCCTCGTCGGCCCCGGCCTCCAGGCTGCCCCGGTAACGGTCGGTGGCGCGGATGTACTCATCGACGAGCCCCCGGCGCGTCTTCCAGAAGTGCCCGAACGGGTCGAGGCGGCTCCGGGCAGGTTTGTAATCCCCGGCGCGCGCCGAGATGAACTGCAAGCCGCTGCGCCCCCACTCGACATCGGCGACCGCCTGAAGCGCCTCCATCTGCCGATCTACGGCCCGTTGCGCGTGGCGCTGAAGGTCGAGGTCGAGCGTCGTATGGATTTTCAGCCCGTCGGCGTAGAGGTCGTAGTCGTGTTTCTTGGCCCACTCCCCGACGAGGCGCTTCACGTAGGCCGAGAAGTGCGGCGCCCGGTCGATGCGGGCCGACTGCTGCTCGAAATCCGTGCCGAGCGGCTTCGACTTGAGTTCCAGAAAGCGCTCCTCGGTAAGCTTGCCGCGCTTGACCATCTGCGCCAGCACGATGTTGCGCCGCCGCTGCGAGCGCTCGGGGTGCAGCACCGGGTTATAGTACCATGTGCCCTTGAGCATGCCCACGAGCGTAGCGCTCTCCAGCAGCGTCAGCTCGGCCGCCGACTTGTCGAAGTAGGTGCGGGCGGCCCGCTCGATGCCGTAGGCGTTGTAGAGAAACGCCACCGAGTTCAGGTACTCTTCCAGGATTTCTTCTTTGGTGTAGATGCGCTCGATCTTGGCGGCCGTCACGATCTCGCGCAGCTTGCGGTCCACGGCGTTATGGTTGCCGATTTCGTCGGGGTAGAGGTTGCGCGCGAGCTGCATCGTAAGCGTCGAGCCACCCTGGGCGTCGCCGCCGAGCGTGCGCAGCGTCGAGGTGACGAGGCGGCGGTAGTCGAGGCCCTTGTGCTCGTAGAAGCGGTGGTCCTCGGTGGCGATGAGCGCATCGACGACGTGCGGCGAGATGTTGCTGAGCCCGACACGGGTGCGCGGGATGCGCTGGAACTGCGTGATCTCGCTGCCGTCGCGGGCCAGCACCACGGAGGGGCGCTCGGTGCGCCCGGCGCGTAGCTGCTTCATGGTGGGCGTGAGCCCGATGAGCAGCGCCATGTAAAAGGCCAGCAGCGCCGCCGCCCCGACGCCCACGGCGGCCAGCCCGAGCGCCGCCAGTCCGAGGCGCCGCCCGAGCGGAGTCCCCGCGCCGAAAAGCCCGCGAAAGCGCCCGCCGCGCGGGGCGCGCCTGGGCTTGCGAGCGTTGGAAGCTTTGGCGGGTCTGGGCATTGTACGGGCGGGGCGGGTGAAGGCGGCGGCAACAGGCTAACGCCTCGGGCGCGGCGACTATTTCATGCCGGATGTTACCCTTGGGAAACGCGGCAGCCGCCCGAGGGTTCGGCGGCGGCTCCGCCCCGAGGGCGCGCGCGTCCAGGCGAGCGTACAGCCGGCGTCCAGCATCGGCGGCGCTCGGGGGGGGCGGGGCGCGCCGCACACCCCTTGGCCGCCGCCTCGGCCAAACCGGCGCAGAAGTTGCGTTCCGCAGGGCATACGCCGCCCCCACTTGTTTGTTACCCCGAGGTCCGCTATGCGCCGTTTACTCTGGCTCTTCGCCGCGCTCCTGCTGCTCCCGGCTTTGCCGGCCGGGGCGCGCCAGCATAAGGACAAAGGCCGCTACGACAAGACGTGGAAAGACGACCGCCGGCTCCGCAAAGGCCCGCCCTTCTGCGAGTCCGGGGCCGGGCATCCGGTCCACGGCCGCCGCTGGTGCGCCGAGAAGGGCTACCGCCTGGGCGCCCCCCGCTGGCGCGAGCAGCGCCGCTGGGACGAGGTCGACTTCCGCGACTTGCGGCGCTACGCCTCCCGCCGCACGCTTGACCGGCGCGAGATCCGCCGCCTGCTCGGCGAGCCGGCCTTCCGCCGGTTGGAGCGCTACGCCCGGCAAAGCCGCGTCGCCGGCGAGTGGCAAGGGCGCTGGGACCGGCAGGGCCGCGCGCGCGAGCTGACTCTTTTCCTCGGGGACGCCCCGCTCGCCCGCCTCATCGACCGCGACGGCGACGCGCGCATAGACCGCGTGCTGCTGGCCGACTACTGAGCGCCCCGGCGCCGCGCCGGGAGCGGCCGACGCAGCAGCGCCGCCGCCGCACCGAGCGTGCGGTCGGGGCCGCCGGCAACGTCGCCCGCCGTGAGCCGCACTTC
>CBDTTW010000106.1:0-10609 GCA_965363675.1 uncultured Rhodothermaceae bacterium | reverse complement strand
GCACCACCTGCGGCCCGATGCGGCCTTCGTAGTAGTAGTGCACGTCCGAGCCGCACACGCCCACGGCCCCCACCTTGATGCGCACCTCGCCCGGTCCGGGCTCGGGGATGGGCCGTTCCTGTAGGGCGATGGTCTGGGGGGCCGTGAGGACGGCGGCTTGCTGCGTCATGGCGAGGCGTCGGGTGAATGCTAAGCGGAGGCGTTCAGGCGGCAGGGCGCGTGTAAAAGCGCCGGGCGACTTCTCCGAAGATAAGCGTTTGCTCGGCCTCGGAGAGGCGCGCCAGCAGACTCTGGAGCGCTGCGCGCCAGGGGCCGTAGCCCGTGGCCGGCAGGCACACCGGCCAGTCGCTGCCGTACATGAGCCGCTCGGGGCCGAAGGCTTCGAGGGCGGCGTCGAGGTAGGGCTGAAGGTCGGCAGGCGCGCGGCGCGCGGGGTCGGCTTCGGCCGGGAGGCCGGAGAGCTTGGCGAAGCAGTGCGGCCGCCGCGCCAGTTCGCGCAGCGCGCGCCGCCACGAGGCCGGCGCGCCGTCGCGGATGCGCGGCTTGCCCAGATGGTCGAGCACGAACCGCTGCGCGGGGTGGCGGTCTACGAAGGCGATAGTCTCAGGAAGCTGATGGGCCTGCACGAGCAGATCGTAGGCGAGGCCGCAGCGCCCGAGCGCGGCGACGCCCCGGTTGAAGTCCGGGCGTTGCAGGAACGCCGGGTCCGGCTCGTCCTGCACGACGTGGCGCAGCCCCACCAGGCGGCGCTCGGGCGCCCACGCCTCCAGCAGCGCCTCGATGCGGGCGTCGGCGAGCGGCAGCCAGCCCACGACCCCATGCATCCACGGCGTTTCGGCAGCCAGATCCAGCAGCCAACGGGTTTCCGCAAGGCTCTGGCGGGCCTGCACCGTGATGACGGCGTCCACGGCGGCGGCGCGCAGCTCCGGCGCCAGGTCGGCCGGCAGAAAGTCGCGGCGGAGGGCGTCCATGCCGGGGCCGATCCACGGATAGTCGGGGGCGTGGTAGATCCAGAAGTGGTGGTGCGCGTCGATCACCATGCAGGGGCCTCCGGCAGCGGCTCCGCGAGCGTGTGGTTCTCGGGGCGCCCGGAGGCCCAGGCGACGCCCTGCACCGGCGCAAGCAGGGCCTGGACTTCGGCCAGCGCCTCCGCGTCGGGCGGGGCCCCGGCCGCCGCGACGTTGCGGGCGACTTCGGCGGGGCTGCCCATTCCGACGAGCGTCACGGCGACGACCGGGCAGGCCAGGGCAAACTGCAACGCCAGCGCCGCCAGATCGAGGCCGCGCCGGCGGCTCCAGTCGGCGGCTTCGGCGGCGGCCCGGCGCGCCGGCGCCGGGGCGGGGTGCCACGCCGGCGGCGGGCGGTCCGTGAGCAGGCCCATGTGCAGCGGCGAAGCGTTGATCAGCCCGAAGCCGCGCGCGCGGGCCAGCGGCGCCAGCGCCTCGGCGAGGCGGGCGTTCAAAAGCGTGTAGTGGCCGTAGGAAAGCACTGCGTCGATCCGGGCGCGCCGCGCCGCCCACGCGAGCGCCCCGAGCGGATACCCCGTGATGCCGATGAAGCGCGCCTTGCCCTCGGCCCGCGCCTGTTCGAGCGCCGGAAGCGTCTCCTCGACGATCTGCCGCAAGTCGCCGAACTCGATGTCGTGCACCTGCACCACGTCCAGATAGTCGGTGCGCAGGCGGCGCAGGCTCTCGTCTACGGAGCGCCGGACGCGTCCGGCCGAGAAGTCGAAGCCGTCCGGGGGGTCCTTGTCGTAGCGCCCCACCTTGCTTGCCAGCACGACCTCATGGCGCGCGCCCTCCAGGTAGGCGCCCAAGCGCTGCTCGGCCAGGGTGCGGCCGTAGTAGGGCGAAACGTCGAAATAGTTGATCCCCGCCTCCAGGGCGGCGCGGACGGCGCGGCGGCCTTCGGCTTCGTCGATGGGGCCGAACTCGTCGCCCAGCGGAGAGGCGCCGAAGCCGAGCGCGGAAACCCGCAGGCCCGTGGCGCCCAGTTCCCGGTACTCCATGACGTTGCACGCAGGGTAGGGTGGAAAAGGCATGCTAAGGTAGCGCGCCGGGGCGGCCGGTGGGCGGGGGCGCCCTGCAAAAAAAGGGGCCGCCGCCCGCAGGCGTGGCCCCTTTGCTGCGCAAGCGTTTGCTGCTACGCGGCCCCGTTAGAACGGCAGGTCGTCGCCGCCCACGTCGAAGCTGTCGCCGTCGCCGTAGGCGTCGTCCTGCGGCGCGCGCGCGGCCGGGCGGCCCTGGTTGCGCGGGGGCGCGCTGCTACGCTGCGGCTGGCTGCGCGGAGCCTGGTTGCGCGTGTTGTAGGACGACTGCTCACGGGCGCGCGGAGCCGGCGCGTCGTAGTCGTCGGCGCCGCCGCTCTGGCGGCCGCCGAGCAGCATCATCTCGCGCGCCTTGACCTCCGTCACGTAGCGCGTGATGCCTTCCTTGTCGTCGTAGCTGCGCGTTTGCAGCGAACCCTCGAAGTACACCTGGCTGCCCTTCTTCAGGTACTCGCCGCAGATCTCGGCCAGGCGGCCCCAGGCCACCACGCTGTGCCACTCGGTTTTCTCCACGAGGTCGCCGTTGGCGTCCTTGTACGAGTCGTTGGTGGCCAGGCGCACCGTGCAAACGGCGGTCTGGCTGTTGGTGTACTTCAGCTCGGGGTCCTGGCCGACGTTGCCGACCAGAATGACTTTGTTTACGCCTCTCGACATGGTTTACACCTCCTGCTGCAACTCGCCTGCCTTGCGGGGCCTCGCGGCGCCCTCGGGCCTGCGTGATGATAGGTTACCCCTGGCGGTCGATCATGAGTCCACCGGTTGCCCGGCCTGTCCTCGCTGGCATGCATCCACCAGAAGATGTAATGGGTTGAACGCGCCTCGACGGCTCTATATTCAACCTGCCGACAAAATACGGGAGTCCCGGTGACAAGCGTATGTCACGCCTCTTAAGGTTATAAACGAGATATCCTCCGGGCGGCGCGGCGCCCAGGCAATCTGGAAAATCATGATACCTGACGTGTTCGAGAAGGCGTTCGAAGAGTCTCCGGAGGGCCGCCGGCTCTATGGCGACTTCGTGGCGATCGTGCGGCAACTGCGCCGCGATTGCCCGTGGGACCGCGAGCAGACGCATGCCTCGGTGCGCCACCTGCTTATCGAGGAAGCCTACGAGACGGTGCAGGCCATCGACGAGGGCGACTGGGAGGAACTCAAGAAAGAACTGGGCGACGTGCTCTTGCACGTCGTGTTCCACAGCGTGATGGCCGAGGAGCGCGGCGCCTTCACCCTGGGCGAGGTCATCCGGACGGAGGCCGAGAAGCTCATACGCCGCCACCCGCACGTCTTCGGCGACGTGCAGGTAAGCGGCACGGCCGAAGTGCTGACCAACTGGGAGCAAATCAAAATGGCCGAGGGCGCGCGCAAGTCGGCCTTGCAGGGCGTGCCGGGCGCGCTTCCGGCGCTTTTGCGCGCGCACCGCATGCAGGAGAAAGCCTCCAGCGTCGGGTTCGACTTTCCCGAACGCGAAGGCGCCTGGGAAAAGGTGGAGGAGGAGATCCGCGAGTTCCGCGAGCAGGTCGAGGCAGGCGCCGACGCCGAGGCGAAAGAGGCCGAGTTCGGCGATCTGCTCTTCGCGCTCGTCAACTACGCCCGCTTTACGGGGGTGAACCCGGAGAATGCCTTGCGGCGTACGAACGACAAATTTGCCCGGCGCTTCCGGTACATCGAGGAGCAACTGGCGGCCGAGAACAAGCGCATGTCCGACGTGGACCTGGCGGAAATGGATCTCCACTGGAACGAAGCGAAAAAGGCTGGATTATAGCCCCTACACTTCTCATGTACGGGGCAGTCCCCTTTGTCCGATGGACCCTATCGCAGCGCGTGTGACCACGCTTGAATCTATTGCCACCGGCAATCCGGAGCACTCGGAGACCCAGCAAAACGCAGCGGCTTTCATGGGCCGCGTCACCGGGCTGAGCGAGGGGCTGCGCAAGCGGCTGCCGCAGATCTACGAACGCTCTGCCATCGAGCGGCGCTACTCCTGCGTGGAGGACTACCGGCTGGAGGCGGAGGCGTTTACGTTCTTCCCGAAGGACTGGTCGCTCTCGCCGGCGCCGAGCACACGCTGCCGCAACCTTCAGTACCGTAAGGCCGTCGTGCCGCTTGCCGAACGGGTGGCCCGCGAGGCGCTCGCGCAGTCGGGCGTGGCCCCGTCCGAGATTACGCACGTCGTGGCGGTGAGCTGCACCGGGTTTTTCGCGCCCGGCCTCGACATCGAGCTTGTCAAGCGGCTGGGCCTGCCGGACGCTACGCAGCGCACTTTCGTAGGCTTCATGGGCTGCTACGCGGCGTTCAACGCCATGCGCCTGGCGCACGCGTTCTGCCAGTCGGACGCGGGGGCGCGCGTGCTGGTGGTCTGCGCCGAGCTGTGCACGCTGCATTTCCAGGTGGAGGACTCCATCGAGAGCGCCGTCGTCAACGCGCTGTTCTCCGACGGCGCGGCGGCGGCGGTGTTCGCCTCGCGCAGCCCGGAGGAGGCCGCCGGGAAGCTGGCTTACGCCGAAGGCCGCGCCTTGCTCGACGAGGACTCGCTGGGGGACATGACCTGGGAGATCGGCGACACGGGCTTCATGATGGGCCTCTCGTCGCGGGTGCCGCGCGTCATCGCGGAAAACCTGCCGGGTTATCTGGAGGCTTTGCTGGGCCGCAACGGCCTCAGCCCCGCCGACATCGACTTCTGGGCGGTGCATCCCGGCGGCATCGCCATCGTCGAGAAGACGCAGGAGGTGCTGGGCTTGCCGGAGGCGGCTCTGCACGAGAGCCGCGAGGTGCTGCGCCGGTACGGCAACATGAGTTCCCCGACGATCCTGTTCATCCTGTCGCGCTTCCTGGAGGCGCACCGGCGGCAAGTGGAGGCGGGCGGCGCGGGGCTGCGCCACGGCGTCGCGCTGGCGTTCGGGCCGGGGCTGACCATCGAGGGGGCGCTGTTCCGGGGAATGTAGCGCCCACAAAAAAGGGGCGAGGCGCCTTTCGGCCCTCGCCCCTAGATTAGGCGGCGTGGTCCGGGCTCAGACGACCCACGGTCCGCGCATCTCGCGCGTGAGCAGGGCGGCGGCCTCCGGGTCGTTCTTGAATGCCTCGGCCTTCGGGTCCCACTGGAGCGGGCGTTCGAGGCGCAGGGCGATCTCGCCGAGCAGGCACACCGTGAGCGAGCGGTGGCCGATGGCGACATCCGCCACGGGGCGCTGCCGCGACTTCACGCAGTTCAGGAAGTCCTGGCGGTGGTCGTCGCTCACGTAGAGATGCTTGTCGGTGGGCTTGAGTGCGACCGACTTCAGCTTCTCGTCGGAGACGTACCACTTGCCGCGGTCCGCGCCGACCCAGCCTTCCGTGCCGATGAACTGCACCATGCCCTCGTGCGGGCCTTGCGTCTTGATGAGCGGGATGCCGTTGGCGTAGCGGAACGTCAGCTCCTTCACGTCCTGGCCGTTGGGCGGGATGACCTCGACGGGGCCGCTCTCGTCCATGCCGAGGCCCCACTGCGAGATGTCGAAGTTGTGCGCGCCCCAGTCGCTGATGTGGCCGGCGCTGTAGTCGCGCCACGAGCGCCAGGTGTTGCCGTCGGTGTTATACTTGCCGCTCACGCGGAGGGGGTGGTACGGGGCGACGGGGGCGTTGCCGAGCCACATATCCATGTCGAAGCCTTCCGGCTTGGGCTCGGCCCCCAGCGGGCACGGCTGCGAGATGCCG
Organism: uncultured Rhodothermaceae bacterium; assembly: GCA_965363675.1. Taxonomy (GTDB): domain Bacteria; phylum Bacteroidota; class Rhodothermia; order Rhodothermales; family DASSAV01; genus CBDTTW01. The sequence goes on along the minus strand of CBDTTW010000106.1, from coordinate 4,875 downwards.
CCCACGCGGGCGTAGACCTCTTTGATTTCGCCGATGTAGCCGTTCTGGGCCAGCTCGCAGATGCGGCGGAAACCTTCCTCGGAGCGCTGCTGGCTGCCGGTCTGGAAGACGCGCTCGTACTTGCGGACGGCGTTGACCATCTCGCGGCCTTCATGGATCGTGCGGGCCAGCGGCTTCTCGCCGTACATGTCCTTGCCGGCCTTGGCGGCCTCGATGGCCATGACGGCGTGCCAGTGGTCCGGCAGGGCGATGCACACGGCGTCGATGTCGGCGCGGCCGAGCAGCTCGCGGAAGTCGTGGTAGGCGGCGCAGCCCTTGTAGTCGGTCTGGTTGCGCGTGGTGTAGGTTTTTTCGACGAACTGTTTGGCGGGCTCGCGTCCCTTGAGGCCCTCGCCGGCGTAGTTGTCGCCCGAGGGGTTCACGTCGCAGACGGCCACGACCTGCACTTCCGGCTTGCTGATGAAGCCGTTGAGGTCGGCGAAGCCCATGCTTCCCAGGCCGATGAAGCCCATCACGATGCGGTCGGCGGGGGCTACGAAGCCGCCCCGGCCCAGCGCGGAGGCGGGTATGATGGCGGGGCCTACCGCCGCGACGCCGGCGGCGATGCCTACGCGCTTGAGGAACTGGCGCCGGTTCATTTCTGATTGGAGCATGGTCTTGAGCAAGATTTGCCGGGTACGGTTCGGGCGCGACGGCGGGAGGAGCCCGGCCGGAAAAGCGCACCCGGAGCGGGCGGCGACAATAAGGTAAGCGGCTCCGGAACAAGGGTTTGCGGGGCGCGCCGGCAAAACGCGGATAACATACCGAAAAACCGGCGAAGCCACAAGGGATACGGCGGGCCGCCCCATCCCTCGGTTCTTTATGCGCCGTCCGGCGGCCCCTAGTGGCCCGTCGCCACGCGCACGCGCCCCTCGGCCTCGGCCCCGTCGAAGCGGCGGCACCAGAGGCCGTAGAAGATGATGTAGGCGTAGCAGGCCATCGGCAGCAGGAATGCCAGTTGCAGGCTCGCGCCGTCGGCCAGGGCGCCGTAGAGCGGCGGGATGATGGCCCCGCCCACGATGGCCGTGCACAGGATGCCCGAGCCCTGGGCGGTGTTGTCGCCCAGCCCGTCGATGGCGAGCGTAAAGATGGTGGGGAACATGACCGAGTTGAACAGCCCGATGGCCAGCACCGACCACACGGCCACCAGCCCGCTGCTGACGATGGTCAGCGCCAGGAGGGCGACGGCGATGGCGGCGTAGAGCGTGAGCAGCTTGCGCGGCTGCACCACCTGTAGCAGCGCCGACCCGACGAAGCGGCCGATCATGGCGCCGCCCCAGTAAAACGCCAGAAACGCGCCGGCGATTTGCTTGACGTTGGCGGTATCGGCCGCGCCGCCGGAGACCAGGTTTGCCAGCCCCCGCATGACCTCGCTCTGCTGAATCAGCGCGCCCAGCTCCAGCGACTCCAGGTAGTTGACCATGTAGCTGCCGATGGCGACCTCGGCCCCGACGTACACGAAGATGCCGATGGCCCCTAGCATGAGGCGCCGATGCCGGAATGCCCGGCGGTAGCTGCCGTGCTGCGCGCCGTCGCCTTCGAGGATCTTGGGCAGGTTGAACATGCTGAAGGCGAGGGCCAGCAGCATCAGCACCACGGCAATCGCAACGAACGGAAGCTGCACGGCGCTCGCCTCCTGAGCGTAGTACGCCTGGCGCTCCGGAGCCGTCAGGGCGCCGATCTGCTGCGCCCCCAGCACGGTCGTGCTCAGGATGAACGCGGCGCTGAAGAGCGGCGAGAGCGTCGTGCCGAGCGAGTTGAACGCCTGGGCCAGGTTCAGCCGGCTGGAGGCCGTGCGCGGCGGTCCGAGCGCCGCCACGTACGGGTTCGCGGCCACCTGGAGCGTCGTGATGCCGGCGGCCAGCACAAAGAGCGCCAGCAGGAACACCTCGAACGAGCGCAGCGCGGCGGCCGGGTAGAACAGCAGGCAGCCCGCGCCCATGGTCAGCAGCCCGAACACGACGCCCCGCTTGTAGCCGATGCGCGAGATGAGCACGCCCCCCGGAATGCTCACGACGAAGTAGGCCGTAAAAAAGGCAAACTGCGCCAGCCCTGCCTGGAAGTAGGTCAGCTCGAAGAGCGCCTTCAGATGCGGAATGAGCGCATCGACGAGCACGGTGATGAAGCCCCAGATGAAAAACAGGGTCGTCACGACGATAAACGGCGCTCTGAACCGCTGCGCCCCCACGGATTGCATTTGCGACATAATAGAAGGGTAGTCCCGCTGGATGTAAAGAAATTGCTCCGGAAGGTAATCAATCCGGGGGACTCTTGAGTGTGAAGCCTTGACGGGCCGGGCGTTCCGGAAACGACCGAGCCCGGACCTTCAGGGTCCGGGCTCGCGGGCCGGCGCGAACGCCGCTGTCGTCGTCGGTGGTTGCGCTCAGTGGCTGTGCTGCGGAGCGGGCGCTTCGCCTTTGGGGGCCGCCTCGGAGGCGGGCGTATACGGAAGCGTCTCGACCTTGCCCGAGGCGAGGTCGTACACGGCGCCCTTGATCTGGAGGGCCCCGGCGTGCGTCATCAGGGCAAGCACGTTGCTTTCGGCAAGCATGCGATCCATCTGGAGGCGCACGTTCTCCGCGATAGCCTGGTCCAGCAAGGCGTACGGCTCGGCCCCGGCTTTGCGCGCGCGGTCCACGGCGGGCTTGATGCGCCCGGCCAGCGCGGCGATGTTCGGCGGGACGTGCCCGCCGTCGATGGTGGCCTTGACGGCGCCGCAAGCCCGGTGCCCCAGCACCAGGATGGCGGGGGTATGCAGATGCTCGGCGGCATACTCGATGCTGCCCAGCACGACCGGATCGACGACGTTGCCGGCCACGCGCACGACGAAGAGCCGCCCGAGCGACTCGTCGAAGAGCAGTTCCGGCGGCACGCGCGAGTCGGCGCACGTCAGCACGATGGCGTAGGGCTGCTGCCCTCCGACGAGGTCGGCGCGCTCGGCGCGCAGGTCGCGCTGCCGCGTCAGGCCCTCCACGAAGCGGGCGTTGCCGCTCATGAGCATGCCAAAGGATTGCTGCGCGGTCACTTGGGCGCGCGCGGAGCCGGCAAGGCTCAGCAGGGCGGCGCACGCCGCGAGAAGCGGCAGGGCGCGTTTGTTCAGAGTAGGCATAACAGTAGTGGGTTGGGCGGCCCTCAAAGCTCACCGTTCGGGGAGCGACAGGCGGTCTAAATGCGCGATGGCCGTGTTATAGTCTTCGTGAGTAAGCACTTCAATGGGGCAGAGCATGTTTCCTTCTTCCCGGCACAGGATGCGAATGCCCCGCCCGACCGGGATGCTGATGACCTCGCGTCGCTGCTGCAAGCGTTTCCCGCCGAGTTCGTGCAGCCGCGCCCCCGCGCCCATGCGCGCCAGCACTGCGCGGACCCGCCGCAGGTCTTCCCGGTGGATATGCGCCAGGTCTACCGGGTCGGCGGCGGCTTGGGCGCGTTCGGCCTCCCGAGCGGCTTTTCGCGCCTGTAGGCCGGCTTGCCGCGCCCGCTCGGCCTCGGCGCACCGATGGCAGAACGCGCCGAAGCCTTTATGCCCGCACACGAACGTTTTTCGCCGGGAGCCCATAGCCGCCCCTCGTTGGAAGCCCAACCGCCGCAGCGCAGAAGCCTTCAGGAAACCCATCCAGAGAGGAGATCGGCGGCTTGCGGACAAACTTAAGCCTGCCCTCCTGCGGATGGGACGCGCGCGGACACGGGCAGGCTCAACCGGGCGGGGGCAGGGCGGCGTGCCAGGCGGCGTAGGGGGTATTGCGGGCGAGCCTGCGGTTGTAGTCGGGGGCGCCGTCGTCCCACCAGGCGGGGCCGCGCTCGCCGAGCTGGACTTTGGCCTCGTGGACGCGGGCGCGGGCTTCGCGCACGGCGTCGGGGTCGCCCCGGCGCAGGCCGGCGCCTACGTCGCGGCGGGCGCGCATGAGGGCGGCGGTCCACCGGCGGCGCTCGTCCTCGGGCAGTCCGGGGTTGGCGCAGCGCCAGAGCCTGCCTTTGACGACGAAATAGCGGCCGTCCGGCGTGACGGGGTAGCGCATGGGGGCCGCCGGGTTATTCGCAGCGCCGGGCAAGGCGGCGCGCCTGGGCGGCTTCGGGGAAGAGCGCGCGCGCGGCCAGGGCGTGCCGGCAGCGCTGCTCGCGGTTGCGGCTGCGCTGCGCAAGGCGGACGTGCAGGCGGTAGCTGCCGGGGTCGAGGCGCGCGGCGCGCTCCAGCGAAGCGAGGCTGCCGTTGCGGGCGTAGACTGTGAGCGCCGCCGCGCCGGCCGCGCTTCGGGCAGCCCCTAGGCCCGCGCCGAGCGCCAGGAGGAGGAGGAGCAAGCTTTGGCGGCGCGGCGCCCGGTAGCCGGCGGCTTCCGGAGGGGGCTCTTGCAAGGCTCCGAGCGCGCTCCAGAACAGCAGCGTGGGCCAGCTTAGCAGCAGCACGGCATCGAAGGCGCCCACCGTGGCCGTGGCGACCAGCAGGGCGAGGGCCGCCACGGCGTCCAGGGCGTCGTCGGTGTGGGGTGCGCGCAGCCCGCGCAGAGCGCCTCCGAGCAGCCCGAACCAGGCAAGGGCCAGCACGGTGAAGGCCAGCAGGCCGCGCTCGGAGAGGGCCGCCACCCAGTCGCTGCTCGGCCACGGGTTGGAGACCATGCCGCGCGCGGAGCGGTCGAGCGAGGGATCGTTGGGCCGGGCAAACGCGGGGTAGCGGACGGGCCAGTTGCCGGGGCCGACCCCCAGCAGCGGGTGGCGCGCCGCCATGCGCGCCGACGCAGCCCACTGCACGAGGCGCCCGCGTCCGCTGCCCTCGCGGTAGTTCACCACGCCCCGGGCCGTGTCGAGGTAGGGGTTGCGGCTGTTCCACTGGAGCCGGTTCGG
>CBDTTW010000105.1:0-10744 GCA_965363675.1 uncultured Rhodothermaceae bacterium | reverse complement strand
GTGGTCAGGGAGGGATTTGAACCCCCGACACATGGATTTTCAGTCCATTGCTCTACCAACTGAGCTACCTGACCGCGTGCAGGTCCGTATAGTACATCAACGCGGCGCGCGCGTCAAGTGAAGAACGGTTGGAGGGTGCGTCGGCTTTAGGGTCCCGCCGTGAAGGGTCAGTCGTTCTTTTCGTTGCGGACGCCCCACATCAGCTTGGAGCGGATGGTGTGGAAGTAGTGCTGCTCGGGCAGCTTGACGAGCCGCACCTGGTGCGGGGCAGGCTTGATGATCAGGCGCAGGTCGGCGGACTCGATCAGGTTGCTGATGCCGTCGGCGGCGAGCACGCAGGCCGGATCGTCGGAGCGCACGTCGATCTCGATGACGGAGGTGGAGGGAATGACGAGGGGGCGCACCGTGAGCATGTGGGGCGAGATGGGCGTGAGCAGCATCACGCCGCAGCCGGGCATCATGAGCGGCCCTCCGGCGGCGAGCGAATACGCCGTGGAGCCGGTGGGCGTGGCGACAATCAGGCCGTCGGCCCAGTAGGTGTTGAGCGGCACGCCGTCCACGGCCACGTCGATGGCGATGAGCTTGGCCGTGCCGGTGCGCTCGACGACAAACTCGTTGAGCGCCCAGCTTGCCTTGAGCGGGGGGCCGCCGTGCATCTCGGCCTGCAACACCAGGCGCTCGTCGATGCGGTAGTCGCCGGCTTCGAGGCGGGCGATGGTGCGGGGCAGGTCCGCCACCTCGATGTCGGCCAGGAATCCGAGGCGCCCGATGTTGACGCCGAGGATCGGCACGCCCGCCGTGCCGATTTCGTGGGCCGTGTGCAGCAGCGTCCCGTCTCCGCCGAAGGAAAGCGCCACGTCCACGGCGCCCGCGAGCGGGTCGGCGACGGCGGCCAGCACCTCGGCTTCCGGGGCGAGGCGGCGCGCCAGCAGTCCCTCCGCGACCGAAGGGTGCAACCGGTAGCCGATGCGCTGCTCGTGCAACCAGCGGATGAGCCCTGCCACGGGCTCCCACAGTTTTTCCTTGTTGCTGTTGCCGGCGATGCCGTAAATCATCAGGTTGTCGTCAGGGTGAGGCGGCGCCCTTCGGCGCAAGGCCCGGCCTTGAGATTCCACCAATTCTTTGGCAGGCGGCCATTGCGCGCGGAGGGGCCGCAGCTAAAGATTGGGGGATATCGTCAACGCATCGCACAAGGCGTATATGCTCGCAAAAGCGTGGGGCAGCACTACAGTCGGCATCGAAGCCATTCCCGTCGAAGTCGAAGTTAACGTGGCGGCGGGGCTTCCCAAAATCCATGTGGTCGGTCTGCCCGATGGGGCCGCGCGCGAAGGCATGGACCGCATCGTTGCGGCGGTGCGCAACGTGCGCATTCCGGCCGCCCAGGGCGTCGTGACGGTAAACTTTGCGCCGGCAGACGTGCGCAAGGAGGGCGTGGCGACGGACCTGCCGCTGGCGATTGCATTCTCGGGGGCAGGCGGCGCGCCGCTCGACCCGGCCTGGATGGACGCGCACGTCCTCATCGGGGAACTGGCGCTCGACGGGCGGGTGCGCCCGGTGCGCGGCGTCCTCTCGATGGTGATCCAGGCGCGCAAGGATGGGCGGCGGGGGGTGCTGGTGCCGGCGCAGAACGCCCCCGAGGCCGCCGTCGTGGACGGCATCGACGTGTATCCGATAGAGCACCTCTCGCAGGCGTTTGCGCTGGCTACGGGCGAGGGCGCAGCGCCGCCGCCGTTCCGGCGCGACCTGGAGGCGCTCTTCGAGGAGGCGCGGCAGTATACGGTCGATTTCTCGGACGTGCGCGGCCAGGAGAACGTGAAGCGCGCTCTGGAAGTGGCGGCCGCCGGCGGGCATAACGCGCTCATGGTGGGGCCGCCCGGCTCGGGCAAAACGATGCTGGCGCACCGGCTCACGACGATCCTGCCGCCGCTCTCGCAGGAGGAGGCGCTCGAAACGACGAAGATCCACTCGGTCGGGGGCAAGCTCAACGCGCGCGGCGGCCTCGTCGCAACGCGGCCGTTCCGCTCGCCGCACCACACCATTTCGGACGCAGGGCTGTGCGGCGGCGGCTCGAACCCGCTGCCGGGCGAAATCTCGCTGGCGCACAACGGCGTGCTGTTCCTGGACGAACTGCCGGAGTTCAAGCGCCAGGTGCTCGAAGTGCTGCGGCAGCCGCTCGAAGACGGCGCCATCAGCATCAGCCGCGCCCGTACGAGCGTGGCCTACCCGGCGCGGTTCATGCTCGTGGCGTCAATGAACCCGTGCCCGTGCGGCCACCTCAACGATCCGCACCGCGAGTGCGTGTGCGCGCCGCCCCAGGTGCAGCGCTACCTCTCGAAGATCAGCGGCCCGCTCATGGACCGCATCGACTTGCATATCGAGGTGACGCCGGTGCCCTTCGAGGAACTGAACCGGCGGGCAGGGGGCGAGCCCTCGGAGAACGTGCGGGGGCGGGTCGTGGCGGCGCGGGCGTTGCAGGCGCGGCGCTTCGAGGGGCATCCGGGCGTGTACAGCAACGCGCAGATGGGTTCGCGGCTGGTGCGTCAGCACTGCCCGCTCGACGCGCAGTGCCAGGGGCTGATGAAGATGGCGATTCAGCGGCTCGGGCTGAGCGCGCGGGCCTACGACCGCATCCTCAAGGTGAGCCGCACGATAGCCGACCTCGGCGGCTCGGAGGCGATCCTGCCGCAGCACATCTCCGAGGCGATTCAGTACCGTTCGCTGGACCGGAGCTGGTGGAAAGCCTGACCCCTCAGGGCTGCGGCTCTTCGGTGGCGAGCAGCACGCGCAGCCCGAGGCGCCGCGCCGCCCCGGCGACCTCGGCGAAGCGCCCGACGGTGGCCTGCTCGTCGGCGCGCAGCACGAGCGCCGTGCGGCCGCCCTTGGCCGCCGCCATGGCAAGCTCCAGCGAGTCGGCGGGCGTCTCGCGGCTGCCGACGTAGAAGCGCCCTTCGGCGGAGATGGCGACCTCCACGAACTCGTCGTCGGGAGGGGCCGAGGCGTCCGACTGAGGCAGGTTTACGGGGATGCCGGCGGCGGGGATGAAGCTGGACGAAAGCAGAAAGAAGATGAGCAGCAGCAGAATGATGTCCGTCAGCCCGACCGTGCTGAAGGCGGTGAGAGGCTTGCGCGGCGCGCCGAAACGTAGAGCCATGGCGTAGGAGCGTTCTGGAAGAAGCGGGCGGCGGGAGGAATTATACTTCCGAGTAGCGCTTGGAGGCGGGAGCGGGCTGCTGCAAGAGGTCGATGAACTCGGTGGCGGTGCGCTCCATGTCGTTGACGGCGCGGTTGATGCGGGCGATGAGCAGGTTGTAGAGCCACAGGGCGATGATGCCGATGGTGAGTCCGGCGACGGTGGTGATCAGGGCCTCCCAGATGCCTCCGGCCAGTACGGCCGGGTTGACGCTGCCCTGCATGCGCTGAATGGTGCGAAACGCCTCGATCATGCCGGTGACCGTGCCGAGGAAGCCGAGCATCGGCTCGACGCCGGCGATGGTGGCGATGAGGTCGGTCTTGCGCTCCAGCTCGAACGCCTCGTGCCTGCCGGCGGCGTTGACGGCGTCCTCGATCTCCGTGATCGGGCGGCCGAGGCGCTCCAGGCCCACGCGCAGGATGCGGGCGATGGCGGTGTGCTGCGCCTCGCAGAAGGCGATGGCGCCGCGAATGTCGCCGGCCTGAACGTACTGCCGGACGCGGTCCGTTATGGCGCGGGGGTTGGCCTGCGCCTGCTTCAGGTTGCGCCAGCGCTCGACGAACAGGTAGACCAGCAGCAGGGAGAGCGCAAAGATAGGGGCCATCACCCATCCGCCCGCCAGAATCATGTCCAACAGCGTAAGCTCGTCGGGGAGGGCGGCGGCCGAGGCCGCAAAGGTCGAATCGACGCCGGCGCCGGGCAGAACCTGAAGCAACATGGTGCGTGAAGCTGGTTGAGGGAAAGCATCAAGTTAATGCGTTTTACGGCAGGTTCACGCGCCTGCGCGGAAAAGACCGAGCGCCGCCGGGGCGCGGGGAAAGGCGTCGGAAGCTTGTCAACATGGGCGCCTACTTGCGCATTTGAAATGTCGAAATGAGGTGCTATACTTTTAGTGTTATTATTGACTTATTACCGCCGAGAAATATGACGACTTGCGCATGCAGTGACTTCATGCGCAAGCGGCGCTTGGAAGCGGCCCCTTCCGTGGAGGGGGCCGCCGCTGACACTCTTCCGACAACGCACTGCCGCACGGCAGTTTGGGCTCGCATGGCGCGGAGACTCCGCCGAACTTATGATGAAACGGCTTCTTGAAGAACGGCTCAAGTCTACCCGGCACAGGCATTTCATAGGGCGGGTCGAAGAGCGACGCAGGTTCGGCTCGGCCCTTGCCGCCGCCGCGCTTCCGTTCCACGTCCTGTTCGTGTACGGCCCCGCCGGTTGCGGCAAAACGGCTTTGCTGCATGAGTACGAGTTCATGTGCAGCAGCGCCGGGGGGCTATGCGTCTATCTCAACGCCCGGGATATCGAGCCCTCGGCGGCCTCGCTGATTGAGGCGCTGCGGTGGGAGCAGCACAGCGGCCTGGAGCAGTGGGCGGGCATGGCCGATCTGTACGCCTGGTATGCGGCGCAGCCGGGGCCGGTGGTCATTCTGCTCGACGCCTACGAACTGCTCTCGCCGCTGGAGCGGTGGATCTGGAGCAGCTTTCTGCCTTCGCTGCCGCAGAACGTCCTCGTGGTGGCGGCCGGGCGCAGGCCCCCGCCGGCGGAACTGCTGCTCGAATCCGGCCTGCGCTCGTTCGTGCACCTGGCGCCGCTGGGCAACCTGACCGAGGAGGAAAGCCGCGCCTTTCTCGAAGCCCGAGAGGCTCCGGCCGGGCAGATCCCGGCGGTGCTGGCCTTCGCGCACGGAAACCCCCTCGCGCTCGCGCTCGTGGCCGACGTGTTTTCCATGCGCCCGGACCTCAAGTTTGCCCCGCAGGAGGTGCCGGATGTCGTGGGGGTGCTGCTGAAGCGGCTGCTCCACGAAGCGCCGACGGCCGAGTATCAGCAGGCCCTCGAAGCGGCGGTGGTGGTGCGCGACCTCGACGAAACGCTGCTCTCGGCGCTGCTGGAGCGCGACGATGTGCACTGCATTTTCCAGTGGTTGCGGGGCCTCTCGATCATGCAGGCCAGCCGGCGCGGGCTTTTCCCGCACGACCTGGCGCGCACGGTGCTCGCCGAGGATCTGAAGTGGCGCAACCGGGAGCAGTATAACGCTTTCCAGAAGAAAGCCCGGCGCTACTATACCCGGCAACTGCGGTTCCACCGCGAGGGGGCCAGCCTCGAACGCATTCTGTCGGATTATTTTTTTCTTTACCGCGATCATGATCTGGTGGCGCCTTTCTTCCGGAAGCTCGAAGCGCAGTGGGCGCAGCAAAAAGATTGGCGGCAGGATACGGGCGGCCCACGAGACCACGCCGAGATCTTGCAGATCATCGAACGGCACGAAGGCGCCGAGGCCGCCGCGCTGGCGGCGGCGTGGCTGGCGCGGCGACCGGAATGGCTGCTCGTTTTTCGCGGAGTGGGGGGGCGCGTCGAAGGGTTCGTCTACACCATCCCGATGCATGAGCTGGCGTCGGCCGAGGCCGCTGCGGATCCGGCGCTTGCCCGGGCCGCCCGGTGGCTGGAGGCTCAGGCGCCGCTGCGCGAGGGCGAGAAGGCGCTGTACTTCCGCTTCTGGATGGACCGCGAGGCGCACCAGGGGGTTAGCCCCGTGCAGAGCCTGTTCTTCGTGCACACTATCAGCCATTACCTGACGACGCAGCGGCTGGCCTTTACGTTTTTGCCCTGCGCTCAGCCCGAGTTCTGGCAGCCCGTGTTCACGTTCGTCGGGTTGCAGCGACTGCCCGATACGGATTTCGGCAAGCCGCCGCACACGTACGGCGTGTTCGGGCACGACTGGCGGGCGGTCGATCCGGCGTCGTGGCTGGACCGCATCGCCGAGAAAGGCGATCTGCTTTGGGGCTACGGGCCCATCGGAGAGCAACCTACCGTCGTCGTGCTGGACCGCCACGCCTTTACGGCCGCAGTGCGGGAGGCGCTGCGGCATTTTCTTTCGCACAGCGCGCTCTCCGGAAATCCGCTGCTGAGCACGCGCATGGTCGTAGGCGGCTGCGGCGGCGATTTCTCAGAGGAGGCGCGGACCGAGACGCTCTGCCGCATCCTCTCGGAAGCCGCCGCCGTGCTGGAGCAGTCGCCGAGGGAAAAAAAGTTCTTCCGGGCGTTGGACTACACCTATTTCAGCCCGCAGCCCTCGCAGGAGCGCGCCGCCGAGCAGCTCGGCCTTCCCTTCAGCACCTACCGGCGCTACCTGCGAAAGGGCATCGAAGCCCTCGTGGAAATCCTCTGGACGCAGGAACTAAAAGCCTAGAGGGCATGGATCAAAAGGACGTCCCGGCATCCAAAAATGGCCTTTCGGGATGGAACCAAGAACGCGTTACCTTATCGCGAGAATAAGAAAGGGCGCGTATAAGTTTTATATATGAAGGAGTTGTTACAAAGTCTTTCATGAACATTGGGTGAACATAAAGTGAACAGAAAGTGAACTGTTCACCCCGTGCCGATCACGCTACTCTTGTACCAAGCAGAGGCGCTCACGCCTTTTCTTGAATCTCATCCAATGTACAGGAGGTGTCTAATGGTGAAGTTAATTACGGGCAGCAACCCCGCCGCGCCCGAAGAAGGGCAGGGACGCGGCGCACTCAACCGGCGCGGTTTCATGAAGCAGCTCGTGGGCAGCGTCGCGCTCATGGGCGTGATGTCGGGCTGCGATGCCCTGTTCGGCCTGGACGACAACGGCAACAACAACATGACCGTTGACTTCGGGAGCGGCGATATCGGCGTGCTCAACTACGCGTACGCGCTCGAGCAGCTCGAAGCAGCGTTCTACATCAAGGCCGCCGGCGCGTACTTCAGCGGCGCCACCGACGAGGAAAAGCGCGTGCTCACCGATCTGCGCGACCACGAGATCGTTCACCGCGACTTCCTGAAGGCGGCTCTCGGCACGAGCGCCATCCCGGCCCTCGAAGTCGACTTCAGCTCGATCAACTTCTCCAGCCGCAACAGTGTGCTCGGCACGGCGCGCGTGTTCGAGGATCTGGGCGTCTCGGCCTACAACGGCGCCGGCAAGCTGCTCACGAATCCGACGTACCTGCTGCTGGCCGGCAAGATCGTGTCGGTGGAAGCGCGCCACGCGGCCGCCATCCGGGACCTGATCATGCCGAACACGGCCTACTTCGCCGGCGACGACGTGGTGGACGCCAACGGCCTGGATATGGCCCGCACGCCGAGCGAAGTGCTGGGCATGGCCGATCCGTACATCGTGACGCGCGTGAGCGCCGCCAACCTTCCCACCTCCTGAACGGAATGATGACCATGGAAAATAAAACGACGATTCTAGACCAGTTGGACCAGGACGTGCTGGAGACCGTTGCGGCGCAGGACCCGCAGGAAGCCGGCCTGAGCTTTGCCGCAAAAGCCGCGATGGCCTCCGTGCCCGTAGCGCTCGGCCTCATGTCCCGGCAGGCGTTCGGGCAGTCGCTGCCGCAGCAGATCAAGGACGTGCTCAACTTCGCGCTCACGCTCGAATACCTGGAGGAAGCGTTCTATCAGATGGGTGTAGGCAAGGCCTCGCTCATTCCGGCCAATGTGAAGCCGGTCTTCGAGCAGATTCTGAAGCATGAGTCGGCCCACGTAGCGCTGCTCAAGAGCGTGCTGGGCGCCGACGCCGTGGCGAAGCCGGCGTTCGACTTTACGGCCAAGGGCGCCTTCAACCCGTTCAACGACTATGCCACGTTCCTGATTCTGTCGCAGGGTTTCGAGGATACAGGGGTGCGGGCCTACAAGGGCCAAGCCGGCAACCTGATGAGCAACGACATGATCCTGACGGTGGCGCTTCAGATCCACAGCGTCGAGGCGCGCCACGCCGCCGAGGTGCGCCGCATCCGCGGGCCGGGCAATGCCAAGCCGGACGCCTGGATCGAGTTTGCGATGACCAATGCCGCCCCGATCCAGGCCGTTTACAACGGCGAGGACAACATCATGCAGGGCGGCGTGGACGTGAGCACCGTCACGGACCGCCCCGTCGAGGCTATCACCGAGGCGTTCGACGAGCCGCTCTCGAAGGAAGCCGTGCTGGCTATCGCAGGCATGTTCCTCGCCTAGAGCCGCTGCATTGCCGTGCCGCGCGAGGGTGCGTACCGCATTGAAGGTGGGCGCACCCTTTCCGGCAATATGCCGCAACCACCGTTTGTGCCATTCTATCTGACCCTATCGTTATGACTAAAACATTTACCAAACCGCGCCGGGCGGCGGCCGCAGCCTGCCTGTTGGCGCTGCTCATGCTGGCGCCGGCGGCGCAGGCGCAGTCCACGGCCAGTTCTGCGCGCGAAAACCTGAGCGCCGTCGAGGCGGCCGCCAAGCGCATCGACGCCGGCGCGCGCCTGGTAGCCATCACGTCCAGCATGATCTCGCCGGAGTTCGGCTTTTCGGACTCATGGCTGTACCTCTTTATGACGGAAGGCTCCGACCAGCCGATTCTCGTGATCCGCCAGGGCAGCAACATTGCGGCGGCCCCTGCGGCCTTCGGCAGCAGCGTCTTCCTCCGAAGCGTGCTTACGCCGGACTTCGACATCGACCCGCTGCCGACGGACTGGATCGACAGCGGCGACGCCATCGACGCGGCCGAGCGCAACGGCGGCATGGCCTTCCGCTCCGGGAACTCGGGGACGGAGGTTTCGGCGCTCCTGGTGCGCCTTCCGGACGCCCTGCTGCCCGCCGGCTCCGGCGACGGCATGGCCCATGCCTACTGGATCGTCAGCTACGCTTCGGCGGCGCGCGGCGACTACCGGCTTTTCGTCGTAGATGCGCGCACGGGCAATGCCATCGGGCTGGCCCCGACGACGGCCAAGCAGAACATGGCCGCCTCGATGCAGAGCGCCGTCAACTTTGCGGCGGATGCCATGCTCGTGCAGGTTTCGACAGTGCTTCCGGACGTGAACATGCAGGGCATGTCGGCTTTGTGGAGCTATACGTACTACTCGCCGAGCCAGCAGCTATTCCGCCGGTTCATCGTCACGAACGGCATCGTGGTGACGAGCGGCGCGCCGGACGAGAATCCGCCGAAGCAGCCGCTGCCGGCCAACTGGCTCGACAGCCGGGAGGCGATCATGGCGGCCGAGGCGAGCATGATGAACCTTCGCTCCGACTCGGTCGGGACGTTCGTGCAGGCGGAGCTGCGCCGGGGGCTGTTCCCCTCGGACGGGCAGCGCGCCGTGTGGGCCTTTACTTATGCGCCGGTCTCGGGCGGCATGACCCACATGGTGTACATCGACGCGCAGACGGGCAGCGCCGTGACGGTCGGCACGGAGAGCCGCGACGAGACGGTTCCCGAGGCGTTTGTGCTCGACCAGAATTACCCCAACCCGTTCAACCCGGAGACGGTGATTTCGTACGAGTTGGCTGCGGCAGGCCGCGTGCGGCTGGCCGTCTACGACGCGGTGGGCCGTGAGGTGCGCGTGCTCGTGAACGAGCAGCGGACGGCGGGCCGCTATCAGGTGCGCTGGGACGGCCTGAACGGCATGGGCGCGCAGGCCCCGAGCGGCATGTATTTCTACCGCATCACTTCCGGCGGCAAGTCGCAGACCCGGACGATGGCGCTCGTGCGGTAGGCGCCGCGCGTAGGTCGTGCGGCCCTGAAAGGTCGCCGCATCAAAAGGAAAGCGCCCCGGCTTCTGCGGCCGGGGCGCTTTCCTTGTTTTTAGGCCGCGTCGGCGGCGGCTCAGGGGTTGTTTGCTTCGAGGGGGGCCACCCACGCCCCTTCGGGCAGTTGGCCGGCATACTCGCCCAGGCCGCGGCTGGCTTCTCCGCGCGTGGGATATTGCCCGACCATGATGCGGTAGCGCGTTCTGCCGTTGACCTGGCTCTGGAGCAGCCAGGCCGGCATGCCCGCCTTCTTGTAGCGTGCGACGTCGCCCTCGGCCAGCGGCCGGTCTACGGAGGAACCCGCCACGATGGCATAGCCCGTGGCAGGCGTCTGGGCGGCGACGGCAGGGGCAGGCGGCTCGGCGGCGGTGTTGTCCGGCTCCTGGACGGGTTCCGTCTCCGCCGCGGCGACCTGGCCGACCTCGGCCGTGGTGTCCTCGGCCGCTGGGTCGAGGGCGGAGGCCACGGGTGCGTTTATCGTCGCCGGCGGAGGCAGCGGGTCGCCGGGGCGCAGGTAGGTGTAGAGCAAGGCGGCGAGCGCGGCGATGAGCAGAAGGCTCGCCACCATCACCGGCGTCGAGAAGCGGCGCGCGGGCTGCTCGGGGCGCACGTGCCGGTGCGCGCGCGCGACCCACTCCTGATGCAGGCGGTCGGCGTCCTCGTCCGGCGCGGCAGCGAGGGGGGGCGGGGCGTCCGCGTCTGCCGGGGTTGCGTAGACGGCGGCCGGGGGGGCATACGTATCCGGCGGCGCTGCTTCGGCCGAGGGAGGCGCGCCGAACTCGTCGATGGCAAAAACCGGGTGCTCCTCCCACGCGCTGACTTCGGGCTCCGAAGGGGGCGCTTCGTCTTCCGCCTCCGGAAGGGGCGCGGCGTAGACCGGCGGCAGGGCGGCCTCCGGGAGGGGCTCCGTCTCCGCTGTAAGTGCTTCGGGGCGCAGGGGCTCGGCCGCAGGCGTGGGCTCCTCGAAGGCGGGCGGCCCTGCCTGGGGTGCGTCCTCTGCGGCGGCGGGCGGCTCCGGAGCGGCAGCCGGGG
>CBDTTW010000104.1:0-10831 GCA_965363675.1 uncultured Rhodothermaceae bacterium | reverse complement strand
CTCATCTGGAAGCGGCCGCCGCGCTGCCGGTGCTCTTCTGCAAGGCATGAGCTAGCCTAACTCGCCCATAATGTGTACCCCGCCCGGTACCTGCGCCCTTTTCCCTTAGGCATAAGCGCTTATTTAACATCGTACTATGCCTAAGGGGTTCGAATCCTCCCGAGGGCGCAGCGGCGGTATTCAGCGAGCGGGGAGGGCATCCAAAAACGCCCTCCCCGCTTTATTTTGGGGGGTTATTGAAGCGGCTTGCTATGGCGTGCGCTTCAAAGACACGCTACTATTCGGCGCCATTCTCAGTACCTGCATGCCCGCCGTCAAGGCCGCGCCCATCCTGCGCCGCTCGAAACCGGACGCCTAAGGGAGGCCCTACCCCCCTCCGCTAGGGCATCCCTTGAAAAGCGAAGCGGCGTGGATCCGGCGGGTTTGGGGAGTGGGGATTGGCCGTGGAGCGACAGAGGCAGGGTTCAGGGAGCGACGTAGTCCGGATTCGGGCGGGGGCGGCGGGCGCCGGTCTCGTCCAGCCAGGCTTCCAGGGCGGCGTCGAGGGCGGCGACCCGCTCCGGATGGGCGCCGGCGAGGTTGGTCGTTTCGCTGGGGTCTTGGTGGAGGTCGTACAGTTCGAACGTCGGCCCCTCGCTCCACTTGACGAGCTTCCAGTCGCCGCTGCGGACGATGCTGTAGGGCGGGGCGGCGCGGCCCTGCCGGTAGTGCGGAAAGTGCCAGAAAAGATCGCGCGCGCCGACCGGCTCGGCGCCGCCCGAGCAGAGATGGGCCAGCAGTGAGCGCCCGTCGATGGCGCGGCCTTGGGGCAGGGGCGCGCCGGCGGCTTCGAGGAGCGTCGGCAGCACGTCGATGCCCATGACGGGCGCGTAGGAGACGCGGGCCGCCGGCACGACGCCGGGCCAGCGCACGATGAAGGGCGTCCGGAGGCCGCCTTCGTAGGGGAAGCCTTTGCCGGAGCGGAGGGGGGCGTTGTCGGTCGGGCCGAGGAGTCCGCCGTTGTCGCCGGTGAAGACGATCATGGTCCGCTCGTCGAGGCCAAGCGCCGCCAGCGCGTCCAGCAGGGCGCCCACGGCTTCGTCGAGGCTGTGCAGCATGGCGGCGTACTGCGGGTTTTGCTGGTTCGTCCGGGGCTTTCCCTCGTAGCGCGCCGTGAGGCTATCCTTGGCCTGGATAGGGGTGTGCACGGCGTAGGGCGCGTAGTGCAGAAAGAAGGGACGGTCGCGGCGCGCCCGGATGAAGGCGACGACTTCATCGGCCTCGCGGTCGGTGAGGTACTCGCCCGGGCGGCGCGGCGGCAGCGTGGGGATGCAGCCCTGCCCCTGGCGGCAGTACGGGTCGAAGTACGAAGGGGGCTGCCCGTAGTCCCACCCGCCGATGTTGACCTCGAAGCCCTGGGTCTCGGGGAGCCAAGCTCCGGCCCCGAGGTGCCACTTGCCGATGTGGCCGGTGGCGTAGCCGGCCGCCCGCAGCGCTTCGGCGAGGGTGACCTCCTCGTGCTCCATGCGGAACGGGTTGGGCGGCGTGAGCAGGGGCCGGCCGGTGTTCTCGTACGCGGTCGGCGCTTCGCTCGAAGCAGGATCTGCGCCGTCCTGAAACGCCGCGCGGATCCAGTCCGTGATGCCGATGCGGGCGGGATAGCGCCCGGTCAGGAGGGCCGCCCTGGAGGGGGAGCAGATGGCGGCCGAGGCATAGCCGTTGGTGAAGCGCAGGCCCTCGGAGGCCAGCCGGTCGATGTGCGGCGTCTCGAAATACGCGCTGCCCTGCACGGAGAGGTCGGTCCAGCCGAGGTCGTCTACGTGGATGACGATGAGGTTGGGCCGCTGCGCGCGGGCCGCGTGCGAAAGCGCACCGGCGAGCGCCGCAACGAGGAGCATCCGAAGCAGCGGGTGAAGCCGGCGGCGCAGCAGGCGGGGTCGGGGCATGGGGACGCGCGGAGAAAGACGGAGGGGCGGCGCAGGGCAAAATACGGATCGCCGGGCAGAACGCATGAGGCGGCGGCTATTCTTCCCGGGCGCGCACGGGGGGCAGGCGCCCTTCGAGCGGCGGCGTAACCGCATCGGTACGAGGCGGGGGCGGCTATCCCGGCATTTAGCCAGATCGTTTCTCCCTCCCGGCGCGTACCATAGTAGGCGCCCCGCAGGCTGCTCCGTGACCTATTCCGCTCCGTGATAACCCTTCGCAAATACGCTTTATGCCGCATCATCCTGCACCCTCCCCCAGTCAGCTCAGCCGTCAGCTTCGCCTCGGCGACGGCCCGGACCTGCGGCGCCGCCGCAAGGTGATCGGCCTCTCGATGGTCGGGGCGGCGGCGGGCATCGTGGTGTCGCTTTACCAGACGGGCATCCTCAAGCACCTGCCCGATCCGCCGCTCGGGCTGTTCGACTCGGATAAGGTGGACGCCTCGGACTATGCCTACAAGCGGGCCGAGATGCCGGACGGCCTGGTGATGCTCGTCACGTACGGCGTGACGGCGCTGTTGGCGGGCGCGGGCGGGGCCGACCGCGCCGCGCGTCTGCCGTGGTTGCCGCTGGCCCTGGCGGCGAAGGTGGCCTTCGACGTGGCGACGAACCTGAAGCTGGCGCAGGAGGAGTGGGCCGGCAACAAGGCGCTCTGCGCGTACTGCCAGGCGGCCAACCTGGCCTCGCTGGCCTCGGCGCCGCTCGTGGTTCCGGAGGCCCGCAAGGCCCTCCGCCGCCTGCTGGGCCGGTAGAACGAGCCGCCCGGCATGCGCGACGCCGCCGATCTGCTGCGGGTGCTCGTCATCTACGCGCATCCGCGCCGGGGCAGCCTTTCGGATGCGCTCGGGGATGCCTTTGCCGAGGGGGCCGAGGGGGCGGCCGAGGTGCGCCGCCTCGTGCTGGCAGATTTGGGCTTTGCGCCGAACGTAGAGGAGGCATCGCCCCGGCGGCAGGCGCTGGAGCCGGACTTGCAGCGGGCGCAGGCGCTCGTGGCCTGGGCCGACCACCTGGTGTTCGTCTACCCGACGTGGTGGGGAGCGATGCCGGCGCTGCTCAAGGCGTTTCTGGACCGCGTGCTCGTGGCCGGCTTCGCCTTTGAGGAGATGGAGGGCGGGACGGGCTACGAAGGGCTGCTGCGCGGCAAGTCGGCGCACCTCGTCACGACGATGGATACGCCGCGCTGGGTCTACCGGTGGCTCTACGGCAGCCCGGGCACGCGCGCCCTGAAACGGGCCACGCTGCACTTTTGCGGGGTGCGGCCGGTGCGCGTCTCCGGCTTCGGGCCGGTCCGGGGGTCGGCGCTTGCCGAGCGCCAGCGGTGGCTGGAGGCGGCGCGGCGCGCAGGCCGGCGGCTCGGACGGGGGCGCCTGACGCCGTGGGAGCGCCTGCGGCGGCAGGCGGGCGCGTGGCTGAAGGCGGCGCGGCTTCAGTTCTACCCGATGACGTGGATCGCCTACACGGTGGGGGCGCTGGGGGCGGCCGGCGACGCGGCCTTTTCCACCGCCGCCTACTGGGCCGGCTACGCCTGCCTTTTCCTGCTGGAGGCGGCCACCGTGCTGACGAACGAGTACTTCGACTACGAGAGCGACCGGACGAACCGGTACTACAGCGTGTTCTCGGGAGGCTCGCGGGTGCTGGTCGAAGGGGCGCTGCGGCCGCGCGAACTACTCGGGGGGGCGGCGGCGGCGCTCGGGGGGGTCGTGGGAGCCGCCGCCCTGCTCGTCGGGGCGGCCGGGGCGCCGGCGCCCGCCAGCCTGGCGGCGCTCTCGGCCCTGGCCCTGCCGGCCTTAGGGTATACGGCGCCGCCGCTCAAGCTGTCGCACCGGGGCCTGGGCGAGCTGGATGTGGGGCTGACGCACAGCTTGGGGGTGATCGTGTGCGGATACGTGTTCCAGGGCGGCGCGTGGCGCGACGCTTTTCCTTGGCTGGCAAGCATCCCGCTGTTTCTGGCCGTGCTGCCTTCGATTCTGCTGGCGGGTTTGCCCGACGCCGACGCAGACCGCGCCGCCGGGAAGCGAACGCTCGTGGTGAAGCTGGGGGCGCGCCGGGCGCTGAGCCTGGCGATGGCCTGCACGGCGCTCTCGGCGGCGGCGGGCGCGCTGTGGCATGCGCTGGGGCTTGCCGGGGGGGCCTACGGCGCGCTGATCTACCTGGCCGCGCCGCACGCCGCCTGGCTCGTGTGGCGGCTCTATGGCTACCGGCGGCGCCGCCGGGGGCCGGAGCGAATCGACGGGCTGATTGCGGCGGCGCTGGCCTACATCCTCTGGTTCGGCATGGCGCCGCTCCTGGGGCTGTTGTAGGCGGGGGCGGCCTACTTCTCCTGGAAGCCCCAGGCGAGGCGGCAGGCGCCGCTTTCGTCGCCGAGCGTGGCGACCACGTCGTAGCCGGTGGCTTCCCAGTAACGGGTGCGGGTGCGGTAGGCGCCGTCGGCGGCCTGCTCCTCGCGGGCGGGGCCGTACTGCGCGGCGTAGCTCTGCCCGACGCGGCCGTAGAGGTCGGCGGCTTCGTCGCACGGGATGCGCTCCATCATGTAGTAATAGCTGTAGAGCGTGCGGCGCTCGAAGTGCAGCTCCAGCAGGGCCTCGCGGCCGAAGACTTCGACGGGGGCGGAGGCGTCGGAAAGCTCGCCGATGCCTTTGGGCGTGAGGGGGCTTACGCCTGCAAAGCGCTGCGTGATTTCCTCGTAGGAGGAGCCGATGGGCAGATCCTCGATGAGGAACAGCTTGGCCGAGTCGGGGAGGCTCTGCACGTCGGCGGAAGGTCCGGGGGCGACGGCGAGGGTGTCGGGGGCGTCGGAGGAGCCGGCGCCGCCGCCGCAGGCGCCGAGCAGGAGCGCGCCGGCCATGAGCAGGGCCGCAAGGGGGAAACGTGGCATGGCAGGCTTGCGGTTTTGGCGGTTAACGGACCATCCCCTGGGCATCGACGGAGAGCGTGGCGATGACGCTCTCGCCGTCGAGCAGGTACAGCTCTTTCTGGAGGTTGGCGACGACGCAGGCGTGGTTGGGCACGAGGCGGACGCGGTCGCCGACGCTGAGCGTGGCGCCGCCGGGCACTTCCACCCAGGCATGTTCTTCGGAAAGGCGGGTGATGGCGGCGTGCGGCAGGGGCGTCATGGCGACGGGGTTGTAGAGCAGCACGCCGTGTCCGCGCGTGCCGTAGCCGGTGTCGCCGGCGAGCATCTTTTTACCGGCGTCGAGGTAGAGGCGTTCCACGCCGCCGGGGTCGCGGCGCCGGCTGACGACGGTCGTGAGGACGGTCAGGGCGCACTGGCTGAGCGCGGCCGCCCCGAGGGCGACCTGCATGGCGTCGTAGAAGATGTAGTTGCCGGGGCGTATTTCGGTGATCCGGAAGCCTTCGACGGCGCGGTTTTGGAAGGCGGCCATGGTGGGCGTCGAGCCGATGCTCAGCTCGAAGCGGCCCGGGACGGCCAGGCCGGCGCGGCCGAGGGCGGCGGCCAGGTGCAGCAGGCGGTCGCGCTCGTCGGCGGCGACGCGGGCGAGGGCGTCGGCGGGGGTTTCGCCGGGGGCGGGGCCGTCGTAGGCTTGCCCGGCGTGGGTGAGCAGGCCGCTCAGGCGCAAGCCCGGCAGCCCGGCGACGTATTGCACGAAGGCGACGGCGCCGGGGTGATCCCACGGGATGCCGGTGCGCCGGAAGCCGCAGTCCACCTCGACGAGCGCCTCGGCCTCGCGCCCGGTCTCGGCGAAGAAGGCGGAGGCGGCGCGGGCGGCCTCGGGCGTGTCGATGCAGAACGAGAGGCGCGCCTTGCCCATGAGCGCGGCGAGGCGTTCGAGCTTGTAGCGGCCGACGAGCGGGTAGGCGATGCGGATGTCGTCGATGCCGGCGGCGGCGAAGACTTCGGCCTCGCCGACTTTGGCCGCCGTGATGCCGGCGGCGCCGGCGGCGAGCTGGCGACGCGCCAGGGCCACGGACTTGTGCGACTTGACGTGCGGGCGCAGCCGGACGCCCTGGGCGCGGGCGCGCTGCTGCATGGCCTCCAGGTTGGCATCGAGGCGCGCCCTATCGACGAGCACGCACGGAGAGGGAAGGTCGTCGAGCAGCATCGGGGAGGCCGGAAGGGGGAACGGGCTAGGGCGTGCGCGCGCCCACCTGGCCCATCGCCACACGGAGGCGGTTGCGGGCGCGTTCGAGGGAGGAGGCGGCGCGCTCGCGGTCGATGGCGGCGTCGCGGGCGGATACGCGTTCCAGGGCGCGCTGCTCGGCGGCGCGGGCGCGCTCTACGTCGATGGCCGAGGCGGGTTCGGCGGTCTCGGCGAGCACCGTGACGCGGTCGTCGAGGACTTCGAGGAAGCCGCCGCTGGTGGCGTAGGTGATGCGCCCTCCCTCAGGGGTGGTCACGTCGAGGGCGCCGACGCCGAAGGCGGCGATCATGGGGGCGTGGCGCGGGCGCACCTCGAAGGAGCCCATCACGCCGGGCGCGCGCACGCCGGCGGCTTCGCCCTGAAAGACCCTGGCGTCGGGAGCGACGATTTCTACGTGTAGGATACCCGGCATACGAATGGCAATTGCGGGGGCGCGCCTGCGGCAGGCGCGCCGGATCGGAGGGCGGCGCTCAACCTTCGCGGAGCATGGCCTCGCCGGCCTCGATGACTTCTTCGATGACGCCCTTGTAGGAGAACGCGTTCTCGGGCAGGTGGTCGAGCTCGCCGCTGAGGATCATGCGGAAGGCCCGGATGGTCTCGGCGATGGGCACGTACTTGCCTTTGTAGCCGGTAAACTGCTCGGCGACGAAGAACGGCTGGCTCATGTAGCGCTGGGCGCGGCGGGCGCGCCCGACGACCTGCTTGTCCTCGTCGGAAAGCTCGTCCATGCCGAGGATGGCGATGATGTCCTGAAGCTCCTGGTAGCGCTGGAGGAGCTGCTTGACTTCCTGGGCGGTGTTGTAGTGCTCGTCGCCGACGACGCGGGGGTCGAGGATGCGGCTGGTGGATTCGAGCGGGCTGATGGCCGGGTAGATGCCGAGCGAAGCGATCTGCCGGGAAAGCACGCTGGTGGCGTCGAGGTGGGCGAAGGCGGTGGCCGGGGCCGGGTCGGTCACGTCGTCGGCGGGGACGTAGATGGCCTGCACCGAGGTGATCGAGCCGGTGCGCGTGGAGGTGATGCGCTCCTGCAACTCGCCCATTTCGGTGGCGAGGGTGGGCTGGTAGCCCACGGCGCTGGGCATGCGGCCGAGCAGGGCCGAGACTTCGGAGCCGGCCTGGGTGAAGCGGAAGATGTTGTCGATGAAGAGCAGCACGTCGCGGCCGCCGAGGTCGCGGAAGTACTCGGCGACGGTCAGGCCGGAGAGGGCCACGCGGGCGCGGGCGCCGGGCGGCTCGTTCATCTGCCCGAAGACGAGCGTAATGTTGCTCTCCTTGACCTTGTCCATATCGACGGCGTCGAGGTCCCAGCGGCCTTCTTCCATGGCGTGCATGAAGCGCTCGCCGTACTGGACGACGCCGCTCTCCAGCATTTCGCGCAGCAGGTCGTTGCCCTCGCGGGTGCGCTCGCCGACGCCGGCGAAGACCGAGAGGCCCTCGTGGGCTTTGGCGATGTTGTTGATCAGCTCCATGATGAGCACCGTCTTGCCGACGCCGGCGCCGCCGAAGAGGCCGATCTTGCCGCCGCGCGCGTACGGTTCGAGCAGGTCGATGACCTTGATGCCGGTTTCGAGCATCTCGGCGGCCGTCGAGAGGTCCTCGAAGGCGGGGGGGTGCGCGTGGATCGGGCGGAAGTCCTCGGCTTGGGGCTGCGGCAAGCCGTCGATGGCGCGGCCGACGACGTTGAAGAGGCGGCCGCGGATTTCGGCGCCGACGGGCATGGCGATGGGCCGCCCGGTGGCGCGCACCGGGGCGCCGCGCGTGAGGCCGTCGGTCGAGTCCATGGCGATGGTGCGGACGCGGTCCTCGCCGAGGTGGCGCTGCACTTCCAGCACGAGCTGGCTGCCGTCTTCGCGGTCGATGACGAGGGCATCGAGGATTTGCGGCAGGACGCCCGCCGGGAAATGGGCATCGACGACCGGGCCGACGATCTGCACGACCTGGCCGGCGGCGGCGCCGTTTGCGCTCGTTGCTTCCATTACGGTTCTATGCTTGCGGATGGACGGGGCCGCCGGGGCGGCGCCGGTTCTTGCGGAGAAACAGGTTAATATAGCACTGCGGGCCGGGCGGCGCCGACTCAAAAAGCGAGGCGGGCGCCGGGGCGGAAAAAATCAGCTTTCCTCGGGGGCTTCGTCGCCGCCGAAATGCTGGTAGCCCGAGGCGCCGAGCGGGAGGAGGTCGCCTTCGGGCAGTTGGATGGCGACGCCCTCGTCGGGGGGCGTAAAGACGCCGATGACCGAGCACGTCTCGGGGTCGAGGCGTTCGAGGTCGGCCGGGTCGAGGGCGAAGAGCAGCTCGTAGTCCTCGCCGCCGAAAAGGGCGTAGGCGTCGGCGTCCTCGCCGAGGGCTTCGGCGACGCGGTGCGTCTCGGGGTCGATGGGGAGGGCGGCGGCCTCCAGGCGGGCGCCGCAGCCGCTGCGGCGGCAGAGGTGGTGCACCTCCGAGGCGACGCCGTCCGAGACGTCGATCAGGGCGTGGGGGCGGAGGCCGGCGGCGGCCCACGCCTGGACGACGGCGAGGCGCGCCGTGGGGGTGAGCTGGCGGCGGATGACGTAGCTGTAGCGCTCCAGGTCGGGCGCGAAGTCGCCCCCCTGCTCGCGCAGGGCGCGCTTGCGGTCGAGCAGGATCTGGAGGCCCGCGTAGGCGCCGCCGACGTTGCCCGTGACGCAGAGGAGGTCGCCCGGGCGGGCGCCGCTGCGGTAGACCACGTCGGCCTCGGCGGCCTCGCCGATGAGCGTGACGGAAACGGCCATGTGATGCCCGGAGGTGGTGTCGCCGCCGACGACCACGACGCCGTAGAGGTCGGCGGCCTGGGCCACGCCCCGGTAAAACGCCTCGACCATCTCGATGGAGACCGTGGACGGGAGCGCAAGCGCGACGGTGGCGTAGCGCGGCCGGGCGTTCATGGCGGCCACGTCGCTGACGTTGACCGAGACGGCCTTGAAGCCGAGGAAGTCCATCGGGGTGAAGGCGCGGTCGAAGTGGACGTGCTCGATGAGCGCATCGGTGGTGACGACGTGCACCCTGCCCTCGCCGACGCGGTAGACGGCGGCGTCGTCGGCGATGCCCAGCAGCAGGTCCGGAGCGTCGGCGGCGGGGCCGAGCACGCGCGTCATGCGGTCGATCAGGCCGAACTCGCCGATTTCCTGAATGGGCGTAAAGGCGGAGGGGGAACCGTGTTCGGGCATGGCGGCGGCGGGTGGGTGTTAGAGCGGCAGGCAGATTTTACCCAGCAGCGTCGCGCGGGCGGCGCCGGTGACGGAGGGCATATTCGTCGGGATGCCGTCTACGGTTTCGTGGGCGAGCAGGGCGAAGCAGAGCGCTTCCTTGGCGTCGGGGTCGATGCCGTAGTCGGCGGTGGTGCGCACGGGTATGGGCGAGAAGACGCGCGCGAGCATGGCCATGAGCGCGGCGTTGTGCGCGCCCCCGCCCGAGACGATGAGCGCGTCGAGGGCGCACTCGGGGCGGATGAAGCGGGCGTAGGCCTGGTAGACGCTGTAGGCGGTGATGGCCGTGGCCGTGGCGAGCACGTCGCGCGGGGCGGCGCCCTCCATGCGCCGGAGCAGGTCGGCGACGAAGCCGGCGCCGAAAAGCTCGCGGCCGGTGGACTTGGGCGGGGCTTCCAGGAAAAACGGCTGCATGAGCACCTCGGCAAGGACGGCGTCGGAGGCGCTGCCGGCGGCGGCGTAGGCGCCGTCGGGGTCGTAGGGGCGGCCGAAGAAGCGCTGCGCGAGCGCGTCGAGGACCATGTTGCCCGGGCCGGTATCGAAGGCGACGACCTCGGAGGGGTTGGCTCCGGCG
The DNA here is from genome assembly GCA_965363675.1 of uncultured Rhodothermaceae bacterium. GTDB lineage: Bacteria > Bacteroidota > Rhodothermia > Rhodothermales > DASSAV01 > CBDTTW01. The sequence goes on along the minus strand of CBDTTW010000104.1, from coordinate 972 downwards.
GGCAACAGGGTGATGTTGGCGATGCCGCCGATGTTGAGCAGGCCGCGCGCCTCGGCGGCGCTGCCGAAGACGGCATAGTCGAAGTAGGGCACGAGCGGCGCGCCCTGGCCGCCGAGCGCCATGTCGGCGGTGCGGAAGTCGCCGACGACGGGGGCGCCGAGGAGGTTCGCCAGCGTGGAGGGGTCGCCGATCTGGAAGGTCGAGGCGACGGCGTCGCCGGCGCAGGGGGCCGGGTGGGGGGCGTGGTGGACGGTCTGGCCGTGCGACCCGACGAGGTCGAGCGCGCCGGGGGGCAGGCCCGCTGCGTCGAGGGCGGCGCGCACGGCGGCGGCGTAGGCGCCGGCCAGGCGCACGTTGAGCTGGGAGAGGTCGAGGACGGAGGAGCCTTCGGGCGACGAGTTGCGCAGCAGCAGCGCGCGCAGCGCGTCGGGGTAGGGCTGCGAGATAAACGCGACCTGCTCGACGCGCACCTGGCGGCCGTGGCCGCAGCAGCGGGCCAGGGCTACGTCGATGCCGTCGAGGGAGGTGCCGCTCATGATGCCGGCTACGAGGCGCTCGGGCTTGGCGAGCAGCTTGAGGAACGGATGCCCGGCGGGCGGTATGGGTTGCGGCGGAATCAAGAGGCGTTCCCGTCGAGGCGCGCCCACATCTCGGCGGCTTTGCTCATGAAGGCGGCGGACTGGGCGGGCTGCTGCCGCGCGAGGATCTCGTAGGAGCGCGCGGCCTCGGCATACTGTTTCTGCGAGGCGTAGATGCGGGCGAGGGTCTCGGAAACGACCTCCTCGGCCTCGTCGTCGAGGTCCACCGGGTCGATGCTCTCGAAGTCGGGCGCAGGGACGATGCGGGCGACCGAGAGCGCGCCGATGAGGCGGTCGAGGTCTTCGAGGTCGGCGGACTGGGCGCGTTTGGGTACGGCGAGGAGGGTTTCGAGGTCGCCGGGGTCGTCGGTCCAGAAGGCGCGGGGGCGGGCGG
>CBDTTW010000103.1:0-10905 GCA_965363675.1 uncultured Rhodothermaceae bacterium | reverse complement strand
GGCCGCAGGCGTCGGCTCGCCCGCTACTATCGTGATCGGCGAGGTCGTCCGGATGCGCCCGCTGCTGCACTGGTTCGCCCCGGAGCCGGCCGCCGCCGAAGCGCGCCCGGCCCGGCGCGCCTCCTTTCCACAGCAGCACCCCCACCCGGCCTGAGGCCCCGCGCGCCATGCCCGACACCCCGCCGCTCACGAAAGACGAACTCGCCGCCGCGAGCGCCCGCCTGGAAGGCGCCTCCCCGCGCGAAGTGCTCGCGTGGGCCTTCGACACGTTCGCCCCGCGCATCGTGCAGGCCACCTCCTTCGGCGTCTCGGGCATCGTGCTGGCCCACCTGACGGCCCGCCTGCGCCCCGAAACGACCATCTTCTACCTCGACACGGGCCTGCTCTTCCCCGAAACCTACGCCCTTGCCGCGCGCCTCGAAGCCGAACTCGGCGTCCGGTTCACGCGGGTGCAGCCGGCGCTGAGCGTCGAGGACCAGGCCGCCGCCTATGGCGAAGCCCTCTGGGCGCGCGACCCCGACGCCTGCTGCGCCCTGCGCAAGGTCGCCCCGCTCGAATCGGTGCTCGCGGGGCAGCACGCCTGGATCACGGGTGTGCGCCGCGACCAGTCGGCCACGCGCGCGGCCACGCCCATCGCCGGCTGGGACGCCGCCAACGGCCTCGTCAAGATCAACCCCCTTGCGCTCTGGAGCGAGGAGGACGTCTGGACGTACCTCCGCATGAACGATTTGCCCTACAACCCCCTGCACGACGACGGCTACCCGAGCATCGGGTGCATGCCGTGCACGGCGCGTGTGGCCCCCGGCGCCGACCCGCGCTCGGGGCGGTGGGCCGGGCGCGACAAAACCGAGTGCGGCATCCACCTGCGCGCCAAAGCGGACGCCCCATGAAGGTGCTGCCCATTTTCCTCAACAACCTGGAGGGGCGGCGCTGCGTCGTCTTCGGCCACACCCACGAGACCGCCTCGAAGGTGCGCGACCTCTTGGCCTGCGACGCCGACGTGACGCTCATCCACCCCACGCTGCCCCACGACCTCGAAGCCGAGGCCGCCGAGGGCCGCCTGCGCTGGGAACGGCGCGCGTACCGCCCCGGCGACCTCGCCGGAGCCTTCCTCGCCATTGCCACGGAGGTGCGCCCCGACTACACCGCCCCCATCTGGGACGAGGCGCAGCGCGAGCGCGTGCTGTTCAACGCCATGGACGACACCCCCCACTGCTCGTTCGTGGCCGGCTCCGTCATCCGGCGCGGGCCGCTCGTGGTCTCCATTTCGAGCAGCGGCATGGCCCCGGCGCTTTCGGTGCGCCTGCGCCAGCAGCTCGAAGCGGCCGTCACCGAGGCGCACGGCCGCTTCGCCGCGTTCCTCGGCGGCATCCGCGAGGCCATGCGCGCCCGCTACCCCGACTTCGACGAGCGGCGCAAAACCTACTACGCCCTCGTCGATTCGGACGTGCTCGCGCTCATGGCCGCCCGCCGCGACGACGACGCCCTGCGCGCCGCCGCCGCCATCGCCGGCGAAGACGTCGTCTTTCCCGAAGCCCCCTGAACCCTACGGCAACCCCTACCCCCTATGCACACCGGCTCCGGTGAATACCGGCATCTCGACTACCTCGAATCCGAGGGCATCTACGTCATGCGGGAAGTGGCGGCGCAGTTCGAGCGCCCCGTGCTGCTGTTCTCCGGCGGCAAGGACTCCATCGTCATGGTGCGCCTGGCCCAGAAGGCGTTCCACCCGGCACCCATTCCGTTTCCGCTGCTGCACATCGACACCGGGCACAACTTCCCCGAGACGCTCGAATTCCGCGACCGCCTGGCCGAAGAATACCGCGCCCGCCTGATCGTGCGCACCGTCCAGGACTCCATCGACAGCGGGCGCGCCGCCGAGGAACCCGGCCCCAACCCGAGCCGCAACGGCCTCCAGACGATTACGCTGCTCGACGCCCTGGCCGAACTCAAAACCGACGCCGCGCTCGGCGGCGCCCGCCGCGACGAGGAAAAGGCCCGCGCCAAAGAGCGCTTCTTCTCGCACCGCGACCGCTTCGGGCAGTGGGACCCCAAGAACCAGCGTCCCGAGATCTGGAACCTGTTCAACGGCCGCAAGCACCCCGGCGAGCACTTCCGCGTGTTTCCGCTGAGCAACTGGACCGAGCTGGACGTGTGGCAGTACATCGCCCGCGAGGGCATCGGGCTGCCCAACCTCTACTTCTCGCACAAGCGCGAGGTCGTGCGCCGCGACAAGATGCTGCTGGCGCGCTCGGAGTACATCACGCTGCTGCCCGGCGAGCGCTACGAGCAGCGCATCGTGCGCTTCCGCACCGTCGGCGACATGACGTGCACGGGCGCCGTCGAGTCCTTCGCCACGAGCATCGACGACATCCTCCGCGAAGTCGCCACCGCCCAGGTCACCGAGCGCGGCAGCCGCGCCGACGACCGCCGCTCGGAAGCGGCCATGGAAGACCGCAAACGCCTCGGATACTTTTAGCAGACCCTCTCTATGAGCCTGACCGATATGCAAGCGCCCCACTACGCCCCCGGGGAACACCTCTACGCCGGCATGGATTTGCTGCGCTTCACGACGGCCGGCAGCGTCGACGACGGCAAGAGTACGCTCATCGGGCGCCTGCTCTACGACACGCGCGCCACCTTCGACGACCAGCTCGACGAGCTGCACCGCGCCAGCCTCCAGCGCGGCGACGAGGGCCTCAACCTGGCCCTGATGACCGACGGCCTGCGCGCCGAGCGCGAACAGGGCATCACCATCGACGTAGCCTACCGCTACTTCGCCACGCCCCGCCGCAAGTTCATCATCGCCGACACGCCGGGGCACCTCCAGTACACGCGCAACATGATCACGGGGGCCTCCTCGGCCGACCTCGCCGTGGTCCTCATCGACGCGCGCCAGGGCGTGCTCACGCAGTCGAAGCGTCACGGCTTCATCGCCTCGCTGCTCCGGATTCCGCACGTCGTCGTGGCCGTCAACAAGATGGACGCCGTCGGATACGCCGCCGACGTGTTCGCGCAGGTCACGCGCGACTACCGCGCCTTCGGGGAGCAGGTGGGCATCCGCGACCTCGTGTTCATCCCGGTCTCGGCGCTCCACGGCGATAACGTCGTCCGCCCCAGCGCAGCGATGCCGTGGTACGACGGCCCGACGCTGCTCGACTACCTGGAGACCGTGCCGGTCGTGCGCAAAGGCAGCGGCCAGGACTTCCGGTTTCCGGTGCAGTACGTCGTGCGGCCGCACCAGGACTTCCGGGGCCTGGCCGGGCGCGTCGCCTCGGGCGCCGTGCGGCCCGGCGACGCCGTCGTGGCGCTGCCCTCGGGCGTGCGCTCGCGCGTGGCTTCCGTCGAGGCGTTCGAGGGGCCGCGCGCTGAAGCCCTCGCCGGCGAGAGCGTCGTCATCACGCTCGCCGACGACGTGGACGTGAGCCGCGGCGACATGCTCGTGCGCGAGGACGCGGCCCCGCCCGTCGTGCGCGCCTTCCAGACGATGCTCTGCTGGATGGGCGAGCGGCCGCTTCAGCCGGAGCGGCCCTACGTGCTGGCCCAGGGCACAGCCCGCGTCTCGGCGCTCGTCACGCGGATCGCCTACCGCCTCGACATCGACACGCTCGCGCACGAGCCCGCCGAGGCGCTCGGCCTCAACGATGTCGGGCTGGCGACCGTCCATACGGCCCGGCCGATCCCCGTGGACGCCTACGCCGAATACCCCGGCACGGGCAGCTTCATCCTGATCGACCCGGACACCAACGACACCGTAGCCGCCGGCATGATCGTCGCGGCGGTGCACCCCCGGCAGGAGGGCGCCGACCACGCCGCCCCGGTGGCCCATATCCGCGTGCACGCCGGGGCCGTCTCGATCGTGCGCGCCGGACCCGAGCGCCCGCCCGAGGCCGACCAGGAGCTTACCGTAACGGCGGACAACCTGGAAGCCGCCGGGCTGATGCTGCACACCCTGCTGGCGCGGTGGGCCGCCGAGGCGTCCGCCTGAGCCGAGCGGGCGGCCTCAGCCCGTCGTGCGCAGGCCGCCCGCCACCGCGTTGACCGTCAGCAGCGCCTCCAGCAGCCGCTCCTCGGCCTCGGGGCCTCCGCCCTCGCGGACGGCGCGCCAGCGGCGCAGCGCCGAGATTTGCCGGGTGTGCAGCACGTAAAGCCCTTCGTGCCGCAGCTCCAGCAGGCGCGCCAGCCGAGGGCGCCGCGCCTCCAGCGGGCCGTCGTAGATCTGCTCCAGGATCGCGCGCGTGCGGGCGAACTCCTCCAGGATCATCCCCAGGATGCGCGCGCGCACGGCCTCGTCCTCGACGAGCCCGGCGTAGCGCCGCATCAGCTCGGGGTCGGCCGTGAGCATGCTCGTGCTCACGTTGGTCAGCACGTACCGCAGCGGCGGCCAATCCGAGGCGCGCGCCTTGAGCCGGGCGAAGCCCTCGGGGTCGCCCCGGCGCAGGCCCTCCAGAGCCGTCCCGACGCCGTACCACCCCGAGAGGTAGTACCGCGACTGCACCCAGCTAAACACCCACGGAATGGCGCGCAGATCGGCCAGGGTGCGCTCGCCGGTGCGGCGCGCAGGCCGCGAGCCGTGGCGGCTCGCCTCGATGGCGTCGATGGGGGTGGCCTGGCTGTAGAACGTCATGAAGCCGTCGGTGCGCAGCAGGCGCTCGTAGGCGCGGCGGCTCTCGGCGGCGAGCGCGTCCATCGTCGCCTCGGGCAGGCCGTGCTCTTCGCGGCGCGCGAGGGTCTCGCCCATGACCCCCGCCGTGAGCAGCTCCAGGTGGTAAAGCGCCGTGATGCGGTTGGCGTACTTCTGCGCAATCGTCTCGCCCTGCTCGGTCATGCGCAGGTCGCCGTCGAGGGCGCCGGGCGGCAGGGCGCTCAGGAAACGGTGCGTCGGGCCGGCGCCCCGGCTGATGGTGCCGCCGCGTCCGTGGAAAAACCGGATGCGCACTCCATGCCGCTCGCCGACGGCCGCCAGGCGCACCTGCGCCTGGTACAGGCTCCACTGGCTGGCGAGGATGCCGCCGTCTTTGTTGCTGTCGCTGTAGCCGATCATCACCTGCTGGACCGGCAGGGCCTGCCCCAGCCGCTCGCGCCGGTAGGCGAGGCTGCGCTGTGTGGCCGGGTGCGCCAGGAATGCGTCCAGAATCTCCGGGCTGCGCTGCAAGTCCTCTATCGTCTCGAACAGCGGCGTCACTTGCAGCGGGCAGACAAGGCCCTCGTCGTCGTAGAAGGCCAGCCCGACCTCGCGCGCGAACAGGTAGACCACCAGCAAATCGCTCACGTTGCGCGTCATGCTGACGATGAGCGCCCCCAGTCCCCCCGGGCCGTACTGGTGCTCGTGGGCAGCGAGCGTGGCGTAGCAGCCGTAGACGGCTTCGGCCTCGTGGCCGGGGCGCGCGCCCGGCAGCAGGAACGGCCGCCGCCGCCCCAGTTCGCGGTTCAGGAACGCCAGGCGCTCCGGCTCGGGCCACGCCCGGAAGTCCGAGGGCGAGCGGTCGGCGGCCTTGAGAAACTGCTCCACGGCGATGTCGTGGAAGCGGCTGTTCTGGCGGATGTCGAGCGCCGCCAGGTGAAACCCAAAGGTTTGCACCAGGCGCAGCACGTGGGCCACGTCGGCGTGGGCAAGCCGCGCTGCGCCCGCCTCGATGAGGCTGTCGCGGATGAGCGCGAGGTCCTGAGCCAGGTATACCGAGCTGCGGTAGCTCTCAGGCTCCAGGCAAAGCTGCGCGCCGCCGCGGCTCACGTCTAGGGGCAGGCGCATCACCATCAGGCTGACGGCCTGGCGCCACGGCTCTTCGGGGTTGCGGCGCACCGCCTCGGCGCCGCGCGCGCCCAGCAGGGCCGCCGTCTCCGCGACGAAGCCGCGCAGGGCCGGGCTCGGGGCGTGCAGCCGCTCCGAAAGGCTGAGCTTGGCCGCCAGCGTCGTGAGCTGCTCGCGCAGCAGCAGCAGCGCCTGCAAGCGCAGCTCTTCGAGCGTCCGGCGCGTCGTCTCCTCGGTCACGAGCGGGTGGCCGTCGCGGTCGCCGCCCACCCAGTCGCCGAAGCGGATGTTGGGCAGACCGTGCCGCTGCAACAGGGCCGGGTCGAAGCCGGCGAGCTGCCAGGCCTGCCGCAGCCGCCCGTCGAGCAGCCCGAGCACTTCGGGAAACACGTTGCGCAGGTAGTGGATCACATTGCGCAGCTCCGAGGCCACGTCCGGCTTTTCCAGGTAAATCTCGCCGGTGCGCCAGAGGCGGTCCAGCTCGGTTTTGATCTGCTCGCGGATGGCCGCCTGTTCGAGCGGCGTGAACCGGGCGTTCTCGCGCTGCACGAGCAGCAGGTAAAGCTGCCGGTGGTGCCCCAGCACGGTGGCGCGCTTGGCCTCGGTAGGGTGCGCCGTAAACACCGGCTCGACGCGCAGTCGCGGCAGCGCCTCGGCGATTTCCTCGGCCGTCATGCCGCGCTCGCGCAGGCGCAGCAGGTGCTGCGCGAACAGCCCCGACTCGGCCGCCGGTCCCTGCTGCGTCTCGGCGCGGCGCCGCTGGTGCGCCGCCGTGTTCTCCTCGACCATGTTCAGCAGCGTGAACGAGATCGTGTAGGCCTGGGCCAGGCGCTCCGGGTAGGCATACTCGGCGGCGGCGGCGCGCTCCGGGCCGACCCACGGCAGACGCGCCGCAATCTCGGTTTCGCCGGCCTCCGTCAGCACCTCCTGAAAGCACGTCATCAGAAACCGGAGGTCGGTCTGGATCTTCTCGTCGGTGAAACGCAGATCGTCCGGAAAGGCGGCAAGCATGGCGCGGAAAGGCTGAGGAAGCAGGCGGAAGCGGAGTGGAGGGGTTTACTCGGCCAGAGGCGGCAGCATCTCCACCTCGCCGGTGTGCAGGTCGTAGACGCCGCCGGCCAGTTGCAGCCGGCCCTCGCGGATGGCCTCGCGGATGATCTCGGAGCCCATGAGCGTCTGCATCTGCAAATGCACGTTGCAGCGTATGGCCGTAGGCAGCAGCGCGCCCTCGGTCTCGCGGGCGGCGGCCACCGCCGGAGCGATCCGGTCTACGAGCGCCTGGATCGACCCGGGCGCCCGCTCGCCGCGTTCCAGCATCGAGCACGTGGCCTCGACCGCCCCGCAGCGGTCGTGCCCGAGCACCATCAGGAGCGGGCTTTTGAGCACGCTCACGCCGAACTCGATGCTGCCCATCGCCACCTCGTCCAGCACGTTGCCGGCCGTGCGGATGACGAGCAAATCGCCCAGCCCCCGGTCAAAGACAAGCTCGGGCGGCACCCGCGAGTCCACGCAGGCCAGCACAATCGCAAAGGGGCGCTGCCCCGAGGCCAGGCGCGCGCGGGTCGCCATGTCGAAGCGCGGATGCACCGGCTCGCTGATGGCGAAGCGGCGGTTGCCCCGCACGAGCGCGTCGAGGGCGCGGTCCGGGCCGGGCGGCTCGTGCGAGAGCCAGTGTTCTTCCACGAGCGCGTCGAGCAGCCGCAGCGTAGCGCCCTTCGGCTTGACGGCCAGGAGCGGCGTCGCGGCGTCGCGCACCAGCTCCTCGGCCACGCTGCCCAGCAGCACCGCCGCCCCCGGCGAGCGCCCGCGCGTGCCGATCACGATGAGGTCGGCCCCGATCTCGGCGGCCTGCGCCTCGATGGCCGCGGGCGCGTCGTCGGCCGGGCGCAGGTGGCGGCGCGCCTCGGGCACATCGGCGTCGCGGAGGAAGGCGGCGTAGTCCTCCTCGGCGCGGGCCTTGGCCGCCTCGCGCAGCGCCTCGTTGTCGCCCGGGGCGCTGTAGGCGTGCACCAGGTGCAGCTCGGCCTCTGCGCCGGCCAGGGCGGCGGCCGTGCGCGCGGCCGTGGCGGCGTGCGCCGAAAAGTCCACCGACGCCAGGATGCGCCGCAGCGTCGGGGGGGCCCCCGGCGGCACGACCAGCACCGAGCACGGCGCCTTGCGCGCCAGGCGCTCGGCCTGCACGGCCCCATGCCCCTTCCCGACGAGCACCAGGTCGGCCTCGGACTCGCGGCTCGCGTCCAGCAGGGCGTCGAGCAGGGTGCCCTCGGCGACGGCGTAGCCCAACTCGGCCCCGCCGAAGCCCTCCGCCTCGCCCCGGACGGCCTCCCGCATGCGCCTCTCCGCCGCCTTGGCCTCCCCGGCGCCGGCCGCTACGTGGGCGAACAGGATGCGCTGCGGACGAATGCGCCGGGCCAGCATCCCGGCATACTGCACCAGCGTGGAATCGTGCTCCCGTAGGGACAGGGCTACCAGCAAGGTCTCAAAGGTCATGGGCAGAAGAATCGGCTTAAGGAGGTTCGGGAAGAAGCGCCGGGCGCGCCCCGGCCACGGAGCCTGCATCCGGCTCCGGAAAAGCGCGCCGGGCAGGCCGCCCCGGCGCGTCCGCCGCGTTCAGGGCGTCAGTCGAGCTCTTTGATGCGGATGTTGCGGAACCACACCGGCGCCCCGGCATGCTTGCCCTGGAAGCCGATGTAGCCTTCGGTGGCCAGCTCGGCCTTGGGGCGGCTCAGCCACGGCGGAATGGCGCTGCCGTCGGGGTTCTGCTTGGCCGAGGTGTAGCGGTTCAGGTTGACCTCGTTGACCATCTCGCCGTTGAGGAACACCCAGATCATGCTGTCGCGCACGGCGAGGGTATAGTGGTTCCACTCGCCGGGATGACGCACCGTCTGCTTCGTGGCCGCCTGATGCCCGAACATCGCGCCCGAGCGCCACGTAGCAGGCTGCTTCGACCACTCGGGGCTGAAGTCGTCCGCAATCTGGATCTCGATCGAGTTGGGAATCCAGTTGGACGTGTCGGAGGCATGGACGATGACGCCGCTGTTGGTGCCCTCGGCGTTCTTGAACTCCAGGTCGAGGATGTAGTTGTCGTAGGTGCGGCGCGTCCACATGGCCTTATCCTCCGTGGCCGTAATCACGCCGTCCTGCCCGACGGACCAGACGCCGGCGGGCTTGTTGGCGTCGGAGAGGTCGGGCTTGAAGAGCGGCGTAAAGCCGGGGTCGGAAAGCTCGGGCTGCTGCGTGAGGGGCGCTTGCGCGTAGGCGCCGCCGGCCAGGCACACGGCCGCCAGCAACGTCAGAACGAATCGTTTCATAAGGCGTCGTCGGCTGAAGGGACAAAAAACACGGGCGGCGGGCGGCACATCTTCACAATCCGGCGGACTTGCCCGGGCAAATCGGCCGCTCGCAGCCTGTAATATCGGGCTATCGGATCCCCTCATACAAACGCAAGCATCTCATGGACCTCAGAGGCAAAATCATACTCGTCACCGGCGCCGGCGCCGGGCTCGGGCGCACGCTCGCGGCCCAGCTCGTGGACCGGGGCGCGCTCGTCGTGGGGCTGGCCCGCAGCGAAGACAAGCTTCAGGAACTCCGCAGCGCCCTCGGCGACGCCTTCACCCCCGTCGCGTGCGACGTGCGCGAGGAGGCCGACGTGCAGCGCGCCGTCGAAATCGCCCTGCGCGACGGCGGCGGCCGCATCGATGGGCTCATCAACAACGCCGGCCTCGGCCGCTTCGGCAAGGTGGACGACCTGACCGTGGACGAGTGGGACGTGCAGATGGCGACCAACCTGCGCGGCGTGTTCCTGTGCACGCGCGCCGTCGTGCCCCACATGAAGCGCCAGAACGCCGAGGGCGGCTTCGGCGGGCACATCCTCAACGTGGCCTCGGTGGCCGGGCTCATCGGCAACCCCAACCTGAGCGCCTACAACGCCACCAAGTTCGGTTTGCGCGGCTTCAGCGACGCCCTCATGAAGGAAGTCCGCGAGGACGGCATCAAGGTGACGTGCATCTTCCCCGGCTCCATCGACACCCATTTCGCCGCAAGCGCCGGCACGCAGGGCTCCTCGAACGCCATGACTGCCGACGACGTGAGCAGCACGGTCGTGCACGTCCTGGAGACGAGCGACAACTACCTGATCTCGGAAGTGGTGATGCGGCCGCTGCGGCCCAAAGGGTGAAGCCGCCCCGGCAGGCCGCCGGGCCGCCGAGCGCCGCCGCGGTCAACTATTTCACGCTGCGCGCGCTCGCGGCCGAGTGGCAGGCGCTGCTGACCGGCGGCGTCCTCGCAGGCGCCTTCTCGCAGTCGGAGGCCGAGCTGTCCCTTGCTTTCGACAGGCAGGGCGCCGAGCACACCGTGCGCTGCTCCGTGCGCCCGGCGTTCCGGTACGTCGTGCGCGTCCCCGACGCCCGGCGCGCGCGCCGCAACGTGGCGCGGCTGTTCCCCGAGGCAGAGGGCTGCCGCCTCGAAGGCGTCCGCACGGCCGAGCGGGACCGCCTGCTGTACTTCGACCTGGAAGGCGGCCTGACCCTGGCCGTGCTGCCCTTCGGGCCGCGCCCGAACGTGCTGCTCACCGGCCCCGAGGGGCGCATCGTCGCGGCGTTCCAGCACGGGGCGGCGCTCGTCGGGGCGGCCGCGCCCCGTTCTTCCCCGGCCCCCGCCGCCCCGGACGCCGCCGCGCTCGCGGCGCACCTGGCCGCCGGGGGCGGCCCGGCCGCCGCCCTGCGCCGCGCTTTTCCGCTGCTCGATCCGCTTTACGCCGCCGAGGCGGCCTACCGCGCCGCCTCGGCGGACCCGGAGGCCCTGTTCCGGGCCGCCGCAGAAGTGCTCGCAGCGCTCGAACGGCCCGAGCCCTGCCACTACGCCGGCGCGCGGCGCGAGCGCCTGCTGAGCCTGACGCCGCTGCGCCACCTCGGCCCTGCCCCGCTCGAACGCTTCGAGACCGTGGACGACGCCTGCCGCGTGTACGTGCGCCGCCGCCTCCAGGCCGAGCACTTCCGCGCCCGCTTCGATCCGCTGCACGCCTGGCTGACGCGCACGCACGCCGAGCGCGCCGCCCGCGCCGCCCGCATGCTCGAAGAGCTGCTGGAGACGAGCCGCGCCGAGCGCTACGAGCACTGGGCGCACCTGCTCATGGCCCACCCCGGCGCCGCGCC